>DASTSH010000212.1:0-23813 GCA_035760785.1 Gemmatimonadaceae bacterium
GAGTCCCGAGTCCCGAGTCCCGATTCCCGAGCCCTCGCGCGCCCCGCATTCCGCACCCCTCCATGGCGCCCACCGCCCGCACCGGGCACATTACCCACTCACCCCACGAGAGGAGCTTCATGGCACGCTGCATCGGCGCGCACACCATCGACGTCGGCGGGATCGACAAGGCCGCGCTCCGCGCCGGACGCGGCGGGATGACGGCGCTCCAGATCTTCACCACGATCCCGAAGTACTACGGCGACAAGGCGTCGATCCGCCCGGAGCGCGTCGCGCGCTTCCGCGACGCGCTCGCCGAAGCGGGGATCGCGCCGCGTCAGGTGATCGCGCACGCCGCGTACGTGCTCAACACCGCCACCGCCGACGAGACGAAGTGGGGACGCGCGGCCGCCGGGCTCGCGAAGGAGCTCGAGCGCTCCACCGCCCTCGGCTTGATGGGCGTCTGCTTCCACCCCGGCGCCGCCACCGGCGGCGATCCGGAGCGCGCGGTGCTGCGCGTGGCGCGCGCGATGACGCAGGCGCTGGAGCAGGTGGATGGCGACACGCGGCTGCTCGTGGAGAACACCGCCGGGGCAGGGCTCACCATCGGCCGCACGCCGGAGGAGGTGGGCGAGATCCTCGCGTCCATCCCGGCGGCGCACCGCGCTCGCGTGGGCTACGGGCTCGACACCTGCCACCTGTACGCCGCCGGCCACGACATCACGGAGTCGAAGGCGGCGCTCGCCGGCGTGCTCGATGCGTTCGAGGCGGTGTGCGGGGAGCCGCCCTCCTTCTTCCACCTCAACGACAGCGAGGGCGCACTCGGCTCCAACCGCGACCGGCACGTGCTGATCGGGGATGGCGCCATCGGCGTCGAGCCATTCCGGTGGCTCTTGCACGACCGGCGCTCGGCCTCGGTGCCGTTGATCCTCGAGACGCCGCAGGAGCACCCGGACATCGCCCCCGATGACACCTCGCCGGATCCGTACGATGTGCGGATGATGGCGCTCCTCCGCTCGCTGGAACGCGAGGCGTAGCGCGCCACGCCCGCCCCGGCCGCGCTCGGTGGGGCGGGGGCGCGGGCGGAACTTTCCGGGCACGCGGCTCGTAGTCAACAGGCGAGGACGGCGCCAGACACTCCCTACAGCGAGTCGGCATGCGGCGAGGGAATCCCACCGCGCACGGGCACGTGTCCACAGGTCCGATCGTCGCCGCGCTCCTGCTCACCCTGGGCGTGGCCGCGGCGATCGCGGGCGTCGCGTGGGCGGCCGCCGCCTCCCACCGCGCGGCCGCCGAGGACGCGCTTCGCGACTACGCGGAGTTCGCCGCCGGCAACTACGCCGACGAGGCGTTCAAGGCCATCTACACGGGCTCGGTGGCCATCCTCTCCCCCGTCGGCGCCGGCGGAGGGAGCATGGATGCCGATCACATCTTCTCCCCCGACACGCTCCGCCGCGCGGCGGTGGCGGCCCGCGAGTGCCGCTGCCTGTACGATCCCGCGCCGCGCTTCTTCTTCAGCTACGCGCCGGCCACGCACGTCATCCGCCTCACGGGGGATAGTCTCCCCACCGCCGCGGAGCGCGTGAGGCTGCTCGACAGCCTGCGAGCGAACTTCGACACGCTCGTGGCCGGCCTCGCCCGTCCCGACGCGCAGCGCGCGCAGCTCTACGTCTCCCTCGACACCACCTCCGGCACCGGGGCGATGTTCATCGCCACCTTCGTGCGCGGCGTGCGCGGCGCACCGAACATGGTGTACGGCTTCAGCACCACCTTCCAGGCGTTCGCCCGCGCCGTGCTGCCGGAGCTCATGCGCGGGAGCCGCCCGCTCGTGCCGAAGACGCTCACCCGCGGGCTGCCGCAGGACTCGCTGCTGATGGTGGTCGTGCGCGACGCCTCGGGGCGCGTGATGTACCGCTCCGCGGCGCGCTGGGACACCAGCTACGCCGCCACGCAGCCGCTGTGGCGCTTCTTCCCCGACGGGCCGCGCGTGCAGGTGGCGATCCGCCCGGCGGCGGCGACGATGCTGCTGCGCGGCGGGATCCCGAGCTCGCGGCTTCCGCTCCTCGCCGCGCTGCTCGTGTGCGCGGGGGCGCTGGTGCTCATCGCGCTCCAGCTCGTGCGCCGCGCCGAGGAGCTGGGCCGGCTGCGCGCGGACTTCACGTCGAGCGTCTCCCACGAGCTGCGCACGCCGCTGGCGCAGATCCTCCTGTTCGCGGAATCGCTGCGCTACGGGCGCGTGCCGGGCGCGCGGGAGCGCGAGGACGCGCTGACCATCATCCTCCGCGAGGCGCGGCGCCTGGCGCACCTGGTGGACAACGTCCTCCTGTTCTCGCGCACCGAGCGGCGCGGCACGCACGTCTCGGCGCACCCTCGCCTGCTCGCGCCGCTCGTGCGCGAGGTGGTGGACTCGTTCGAGCCGCTCGCGCGGGCGCGCGGCGCGTCGCTGCGCGCCACCCTCGATCCGGTCGTCTCCGCCCCGGTGGATGCGGGCGCCCTGCGCCAGATCCTCCTGAACCTGCTCGACAACGCGGTGAAGTACGGGCCAGAGGGGCAGACGGTGGAGGTCACGCTGGGGCGCGACGGCGACCGCGCCCGTATTTGGGTGGACGACGCGGGGCAGGGGATCCGCGTCGTCGACTACGAGCGGATCTGGGATCCCTTCGTGCGGTTGGAGAGCGGCGAGTACTCGGTGGCCACCGGGAGCGGCATCGGGCTCTCGGTGGTCCACCAGCTGGTTTCGCTGCACGGCGGCGAGGTGCGGGTGGACCGCGCGCCGTCCGGGGGCGCGCGCTTCGAGGTGCTGCTGCCGGGGGCCGCGCACGCGCCGGCGCCGGCGGTCGCGAGGCCGAAGGGGCTCGCCGCCACGCATTGACCCGAGTCCGGAGTCCGCATGTCTCGCATCCTGATCATCGAGGACAACGCCGATCTCGCCGGCGGCCTGCGCGCGAACCTCGAGCTCGAGGGCTACGACGTGACGGTGGCGCTCGACGGCGTGAAGGGGCTCGCGCAGGCGCGAGCGATCCAGCCCGACCTCGTGATCCTCGACCTCATGCTGCCGAAGCTGGACGGCTACCGCCTCCTGCGCGTGCTGCGCGCCGATGGCTATCGCGGACCGGTGCTCGTGCTCACCGCCCGCGGCGACGAGGCCGACAAGGTCCGCGGCTTCCGGTGGGGCGCCGACGACTACGTGACCAAGCCGTTCGGCCTCATGGAGCTGCTCGCGCGCGTGGAGGCGCTGCTGCGCCGGAGCGCGGCGGCGGCCGCCGAGCCCGCACCGCGTCCGGCGCCGCCCCCCGTCCGCTTCGGCGATGTGGAGGTGCGCCCCTCCACGCACGAGGTGCTGCGCCGGGGCGAGCCGGTGCCACTCCGCCCCAAGGAGTTCGATCTCATCATGGCGCTCATCCAGCGCAACGGGCAGGTGGCCTCGCGCACGGAGCTGCTGTACGAGGTATGGGGCTACGACGCCGAGATCGTGAGCCGCACGGTGGACACGCACATGGCGGAGCTGCGACGGAAGCTGGAGGCCGACCCGTCCATGCCGCGCCACCTCCTCACCGTGCGCAAGACCGGCTACCGTCTCCAGCTCTGACCACGCGCGGCGCTCGCGGCCGCCGCACGGTCGTGCACGGCTCGTGGATGAACGACCGGTGCGAGTTGCGTCAAGCTTCGGTGAAATCGGCTCCGCGCGGCGGCGTGCTCGCTACGTTGTCGGCGGCGGCGGGCTCCGTGCCCGCCGCGCGGCACACGAGTTCGTCGCCGGTCCCGGTGGTCCGATCCGCGCGTGTTCCCTCCTCCTTGCGGCGCGCGATCAGCTTCCAAACCCCGGGCCGGCGACGCCGCGCATCCGCCCCACACCTCGCGCCGTGCGCGCGTCCCCGCGCTATCTCCCTCCCGCCGCGCCCACGAGCACGGGGGACGATGTCGGTCGCGGCGAGCCGCCCACCGGCTCCGCGGTGATGGTGATCGCCGCCAGCGCATCGGCGGCGAGCGGGTGGTGCGCCACCACCACCGCGCCGCCGCCGGCGCGCGCGGTGAACGTCGCCGCGCTCACCGTCCCCCTCCCGCGGGTGACGAGCCACACCTGGTAGACATGCCCCGCGGGGAGCGGCGGCAGACCGTGCGCCACCAGCGTCCACGTGCCGGAGGGCGCGTCCCAGAACACGCGCGCGGACGGCGCGCGCGCGCCGGGGGCCCGGACATCGATCACCCGTACGCCCGCCCCCGTGATCCCCGCGAGAAGCGCCTCGCGCGCCGCGAGCGAGTCGCGCGTGGAGTCGAGGCGCCGCTCCAGGTCGTGCTGCGCGGTGACGAGCGCGCCCACGCGTCGCTCGAGGGCGCGCGCGCGCTGCCGCTCTCCCACGGCGCGGTACGCGACCACCGCCACCGCGCCGATGAGCGCCGCGGCGGCGGCCAGGCGCGCGCCGAGGGCGCGACGCACCGGTGGTGCGGAGGCGTCGCCGCGCCGCGCGCCGCCGCTCATGGGGCCCGCTCCGGGGGCATCGCTAGGCTCCTCGGGTGTGGGGCGCGTCCGGCGGAGGTGAGGCCGACGCGCCGCCGGCGCGGTGCGAAGACGCGTGCGCCGGAGCGCGACGAAGGGGGATGCATGACGCCGAGAATCTAGGAGGGCGCACGTCCCCCGCCAGAGCGCGCGCGCCACGTTTCCCCGTGCGCGCGTGATCGTCCCAGAGGGAGCACGCGGCCGGCGGACGTGGCGTCGCATGGTCGTGTCGAGGAGAATCGGGGGCGCCACAGAGGGAAAACGTGGCGTCTCCAGAGTGCAGATTCCTCGCGCGGCCCTATTGCGTCCACGCAAGACCCTCTTACTTTGTGCCCCGACGGACCCGTGTTCCCTCTGTAGAACGCGATCCACTCACCAATCCGGAGATCATCGATGGCCACCAAGAAGAAGGGCGGCGCGAAGAAGAGCACGGCGAAGAAGGGCAGCGCGAAGAAGGCGAGCGCGAAGAAGGGCAGCGCCAAGAAGGGCGCCCGGAAGGCGGCCGCGAAGACGGCGCGCAAGACGGCCCGGAAGAGCGCCGCTCCGCGGAAGAAGCGCGCCCCGAACCCGGCCTTCATGCGGCCCATGCAGCCCGACGAGACGCTCGGCGCGGTGGTCGGCAGCAACCCGATGCCTCGCACCGAGATCACCAAGAAGCTCTGGAGCTACATCAAGAAGAACGGCCTGCAGGACCAGAAGCAGCGGCGGATGATCAACGCCGACGAGAAGCTCGGCCGGGTGTTCGGTGGGAAGAAGCAGGTGTCGATGTTCGAGATGACGAAGCTCGTCAACAAGCACATCAAGTAACTCGCGCTCGCGCGAGGAAACATCGACGGCCGGGGGGGCGTACCACATGGGACGCCCCCCTCGTGCATCCCGGGCCTTGTGCTCGCCCGTCGCGAGCGCAGAATAGGGATGCTCGCTTCTCACTCTCTCCATTCGATTCATGGCAGTGGCCGCGAAGAAACGAAATCCCTCGGGCAGCGCCAGCCCTCGAAACGTCGTCGCCGCCGCGCGCCGCGGCGGCTCCCCGAAGCCCGCGATGCGGTGGGACTGGGTCAAGTCGCTCCTCGGCGCCGTCGTCATCTTCCTGTTCATCCGCACCTTCCTCGTCGAGGCATATCACATCCCCTCGGGGAGCATGGTGCCCACCCTCCTCGTCGGTGACTTCCTGTTCGTGAACAAGGCGGTGTACGGCGCGCACGTCCCGCTCACGGACTACAACCTGCCCGCGTTCTCCGATCCGAAGCGCGGCAGCATCGCCGTCTACCGCTCCCCCGATGCGAGCGACGGCAACCCGACCGTGGTCAAGCGGCTCGTCGGGATCCCCGGCGACACGCTCTACATGCGCGATGGGCTGCTGTACGTGAACGGGATCGCGCAGCGCCAGGGGTACGGCGCCCCCGCCGAGCCGGAGCAGCCCGACTTCCCCAGCCCGGGCTTCGACTGGCAGAAGCGCGTGGCGCTCCAGCACTCGCGCTTCGGCCCCGCGCCGGCGCAGCCCACGCGCGACAACTGGGGGCCGTTCGTCGTCCCGCCCCGCCACTACTTCTCGCTCGGGGACAATCGCGACGACTCCAAGGACGCGCGCTTCTACGGCTTCGTCCCGCGGGAGAATCTCCGCGGCCGGCCGATCTTCATCTACCTGTCGATCGACTTCGACGACTGGAGAATCCGCTGGAATCGCATCGGGATGCTCGTGCGCTGACCGGCCGGCGCCGGCGGACGTGCGCCGGCGCCGCTCCGCACGGGTGAATCGAGAGGCGCGGGGTCGCGGCGACGTTCGCGCCCCGCATCCCGCATCCCGCGCTCACTCCTCCTCGTCCACCCTCCGCTTCCACATCAGGTACTCCGGTCCCGCATCCCACTCCGGCCAGGGCTCATGCCCGCCGGGGGCATCGCGCCCGTCACCGCGCCAGCTCTCGTCGGAGCCGGCGTACTGCTCGCCGCGCCAGGCATCCGGATCGCCCAACGACATCTCCGGCGACCACGGAGGCTCGACGTCCCAGTCGTCGTCCATCCCGTCGCGGTCTCGCCAATCACTCCACATGACGTCTCCTGTGCTGCAGCGCTCTCGCGCGTGCCCTGATCAGGTAAAGTTTCGGGCCATGGCGCCTTCCGGGCGACGTTTCACCAGCGCCGGCGCAACCAAACAAGCGTTCGTGCGTCCATCCAGGAGAGCCTGCGCGCGCCGCCGTCCCCGCCGCGTGCTCGCGACCGCCGCAGCATCCCCTGTCTCCCCTCGTCCATCCCGCCGTTGGGCATGAGTCGGATCCGTCTCGTTCCATCCGAGCCGAACGCCATCGCCGTCACGCAGGGTGCCTGCGTGCTCACGGTGCTGCTCCTCGTGCTCGTCACCGCGAAGCTCGTGGCGGCGACGATGGTCGTGGACGTCCTGCTCTGCCTGCAGTTCGCCGGAGCGGCGTGGGTGTTCCGCGTCGCGGCGCGGCGCGTGCGCGGCACGCGCCGCGCCCTGTACGTCTCGCTGGCCGCGGCGGCGGCGCTGGCGCTCGTGGGGCGCGGTGCCTGGACGCTGCACGAGATCGCGAGCCACGGGCCGGCGCACTGGGTGGTCGCCGAGTCGCTCTTCGGCATCGCCGTGGAGGCGAGCGTGATGGTCGGCCTCGCCGTCGCGCTCGGGCGCTATCGCCACCGGAACTGGATGCGCTTCGAGGCGATGGTCGACGCGCTGCTCCTGATCTCGGCCGTGGCGATCGTGATCGTGCAGCTCGATGCGGCGCCGCCTGGCCTCGACCGCGCCACCCCGCTGCTCCGCACGCTCGCGATGGTGTGGAACACCGTCGCCGCAGCCAACCTGATCCTCGTCGCGCTCCTCCTCGTCTGGCGCGGCGAGGCGCTCGGCGGCCGGCTCGCCACCGGGCTCTCCCTCGGCGCCGTCGCTCTCGCGCTCTCCACCTTCCTGTCCAGCCGCGCGCTGCTCGTCGGCGCCGCGTCGCATCCCGGCGGCGTCGCGATTCTCTGGGCGCTCGGCGTGCTCGCCGCCGTCACCGCCGTGCAGGAGCCGCGCGTGGTGGCCACCGAGGACTCCGTGGAGTCGCCCACCTACGCCAGCGACGCGGCGAAGGTGCGCACGTTCTCGATCGTCATCGCGATCCTCATCGCGTCGCTCAGCGCCGCCTCCCTCAGCTTCCGCGGTGCGCGCAGCCCGGCGCTCGGCGTCGCCCTCGCCGCCTTCGGCGTGCTGCTCGCCCTCCGCGCCGGCTACGCGCTGCTGACGCAGCAGCGCACGACCATGGTGCTCGAGCACGCCGCGCTCGCCGAGCGCGAGCTGTCCACCATGCTCGAGCAGCGGGTGAACGCACGCACCGCCGAGCTCGCGGAGGCGCACCGCGTCATGCAGCGCATGTGGACCCTCGGGCAGCAGATCGCTCTCGAGCTCACCCCGGAGCGCGTGCTGCAGCGCTTCATCGAGGCGGCCATGGACGTGATGCGCGCCGATGGGGGCGCCGTGGGACTCGTCGCCGCGGACCGCGTGCAGATCGCCATCACCGCGGGGCTCGGCGCCTCGCTCGCTGGCCGGTCGCTCCCCGCCACCGGCACGGCCATGGGGCGCGTGGTGCGCACCGCCGAATCCTGGTGGACGGAGGACGCCACGCGCGTCGAGGCGGAGGAGGACCTCCCCGTGGCCGACGGCGCGCGCGCGGTCGTGGTGCTGCCGCTCCAGCGCCGCGGCGAGTGCATCGGCGCCATCGCGCTCTTCTCGCGCCGCACGCGCCGATTCACCGAGAGCGAGGTGTCGCACGTGGAGGCGATGGCCGACCTCCTCTCGGTGGCCCTCGCCAACGCGGACCTCCTCGAGACGCTCCGCAAGGCGGAGTGGCGCTTCCGCACGCTCTTCCGCGCCGCGCCGGATGCCGTGTTCACCGTGTTCGAGAGCGGGCGCATCCGCGAGGCCAACGACGCCGTGCGCGAGGTGCTCGGGCGCCACCCGCTGCAGGTGGTGGGACGGACGCTCGAGGAGTTCGTGGTGGAGGAGGAGCGCGAGGGGCTCCGGAAGGAGTTCGAGCGCGTGCTCGCCGGCGCGCCGGCGCGCATGGAGGTGCACCTCCGCCACGAGGGGGGGCTCCGCACCGTCTCCCTCGCCGCCCGGCTGCTCCCGGAGACCGACCCGCCGATGGTGCTCTTCCTCGGCCGCGACATGACCGCCGAGCGCGAGATGCGCGCGCGCCTCGCCGAGACCGAGCGCCTCGCCGCCGTGGGCGAGCTCGTGGCCGGCGTCGCGCACGAGGTGAACAATCCCCTCTGCACCATCAGCGCCTTCGCCCAGCTCCTGGAGCGCGACGGCGACCTGGAGGGGGAGCAGCGCGAGGCGGTGGAGGTGATCTGCTCCGAGACGCTGCGCGCGAGCCAGGTGCTGCGCGACCTGCTCACCTTCGCGCGCCGCAGCGAGAGCGAGACGGAGACGATCCAGGTGAACGACATCGTGGAGCGCACGATGCGCCTCCGCTCCTACGAGATGACCTCGCTCGGCGTCGCCGGCGAGTACGAGCTCGGCGCCGACCTCCCGTTCGTGAAGGGGGACTCGCGCCAGCTCCAGCAGGTGCTGCTCAACCTCGTGACGAACGCGATGCAGGCGATGGAGTCGATGGGGAGCGGGAAGCTGCGCATCATCACGAAGCGTGAGCGCGACCGCGTGGTGATGGAGGTGACGGACACGGGACCCGGCATCCCCGCCGAGGCGCGGGCGCACGTCTTCGAGCCGTTCTTCACCACGAAGCGTGATGGCACCGGGCTCGGGCTGAGCGTGAGCTACGGCATCGTCGCCGCGCACGGCGGGATGATCAGCATCGCGCGGAGCGGCCCCGAGGGCACCACCTTCCGCGTCTCCCTCCCCGCCCTGGAGGACGACCCCGAGGCCGCCGAGCCGGTGACCGAAGCGCCGGAGTGCCCCGACTTCCCCCTCGCCGGCGTGCACATGCTGTTCGTGGACGACGAGCTGGCGCTCCACGCGGGGATCCGGGCGTTCGCGCGCACGCGCGGCTTCACGGTGGTGGCCGCGCCCGATGGCGCGGCGGCGCTCGACGCGGCGCGGCGCGAGAACTTCGACGTGGTGGTGTGCGACATCCGCATGAGCGGCCTCGATGGGCCGGCGTTCTTCGAGGTGCTGCGGCGCGAGCACCCCGACCTCGCCGGCCGCACGCTCTTCATCACGGGCGACCTGGTGAGCGCCAGCAGCCGCGCGTTCATCGAGTCCGTCCGCCAGCCCGTGCTCGCCAAGCCGTTCGACCTCGAGCGGCTGGAGCAGGCCGTGGCGACGATGCTGAAGGAGGTGGACGGTGGAGAGCTGGTCGTGGGGACTGGTGTGTAGTCGCTAGACCACCGAACGACGCGTGTCGCGTGTGGGAGACTGACGGAACGAGGAGATGGGTAGAGCGCGTGTAGGGCGGGATGTAGAGAGAGTCCACCTAGAGCCGAACCTACACGCGCCGTACCTCCCTCCTCTGCCCGTCAGTTCCCCACACGCCACACGCGTTCCATGGTGGTCTAGCGACTATGTCCTATTTCCGCTCACCCCACCCCCCATGCCCACCCGTCTGCTCCCCCTCGCCGCGATGATCGTGCTGCTCGCTTCCTGCCGCCGTGCGGATCGCGCCGGCGACCGCGGCGCGGCCGTCTCCGTCACCAGGGCGGATTCGTGCGCCGCGCGCGATCCCGCCGTCACCGCCGCGGGCGTGGGCCAGGCCAGGCTGCACGCGCGCATCGCCACGCTCCCGCGCGGGTGCGTGGCGCGCGACAGCGCGTGGTCCAGCGAGGGGAGTCCCGAGCGCGGCACGATCGTGCGCGTCGGCGCGCACGAGGTGCTCGCCGTCACCACGGGCACGCGCGACAGCTCCATCCAGCGCGTGGTGGTCACCGATCCCGCGCTCCGCGCGCCTGGCGATGCGGGGGTGGGGAGCACGGTGGACGCGCTGCGCCGCGGGCACGCGCCGCTCTGCGCCCTCGCTGGCGAGGGGCGCGTGGCGCTCGTCGCCGGCGATCTCCCAGGTCTCTCCTTCATCACCGATGCCGCGCCGGCGGCGCTCCCGCGCGGCGCCACCCCCGCGCGCGCGGCGGCCGAGCTGCCGGGACGCACGCTGGTCACCACCGTGCTCGTCACCGGCGTCGCCCCGGCGTGCACCGACTGATCCCGTGCCCCCACTGTTGCCGAGCCCGATGACGGGAGGTTACTTCTCGGGGGGACGCTCTCCGGAGGATCCCACGTGACCGACGCGCTGCCGCTCCTCTTCGCGCTGGTCGCCATCGTGTTGGCGTGTGCCGGGCTCATCGCCTGGCGGCTGCGGCGCCTCGCGGCGCGCCGTGCCGACGCCGCGCTCCGCGCCGCGGCCGCCTACGAGGAGCTGGCGCGGCTCGGCCGCGAGCTGCGGCGGCGCCGCGCGGAAGACGCAGGGGCGGACGCGGGCACGCGCGCCGGGAGCGGCGAGGGCGCCCGCTGAACCGGGAGCGGACGCGACACCTTCACCACCGGGCTCATGGCCGACTTCTTTCCGCGCCACACCATCGAGTGGAATCTCCGGGAGCCGCACCTCGTTCGGCGGCTCGCCCTCTCGCTCCCCGTGATGGCGATCGTGACGGGGATCGTCGTGCGCGCGTACCGCTGGATGGTGCTCTCGTCCGGCGCGATGGGCTTCTGGAGCGTGCTCGCGAGCATCGCGGGCGGATTGGTGCTGCTGCTCGGCCTCGCCACCGCGCACCTGGGGAACCACCCCGTGCGGCAGTGGGTGTGGCGCGCGCCGCTGTTCGTGCTGATCGAGAGCGCGACCGAGGCGGTGGCGAGCGCCGTGCTGCTCGCGGCGGGGCTCGAGCGCTTCGGCACCGCCGTGGCGCGCTGGCGCGACTGGCCCACGATGGCGTTCGACGCGCTGGAGTGGCGCACGATTGCCGTCCTGTCGTTCGCGCTGGTGCTGGCGGCCGTGGTGCAGTGGGTGCGCTTCGCGCTCCTCAAGCACGAGCACCGGGCGTCGATGGCGGAGGCGATACATCAGGAGCGGGAGGGGTGATTCGGGGCCAGGGGCCGGGGGCTGGGGGCCAGGGGGATCTCGCCGAGGCGGGATGAGGGGTCGGGAACGGCGAACGACAAGATGTGGAAGTGCGACGGGGCGCCGGCAAAGCCGGCGCCCCGTCGCGTTCCTTGTTCCTGCCGTTCCCCGCATCCCGCGCCCCGTTTCTCTGAATCCCCCCAGCCCCTGACCCCTGGCCCCCGGCCCCGATAGATTCCCCATCATGCGACGCAACGACAAGCGATTGATCGTGGTCGGCGACCGCGTGCTGGTCGCCGTGCAGGAGGGGGAGGAACGCTCCAAGGTCGGGCTCTATCTCCCCCCCACCGCCGTGGATAGTCAGGCGGTGCAGGGAGGGCGCATCATCGCCACCGGGCCCGGGCTGCCCATGCCGGAGCCAGGCGACCTCGGCGAAGAGCCATGGCGCGCCGTGGGGCGGGAGACGCGCTTCCTCCCCATGCAGGCGCGCCCGGGCGACTACGCGCTCTTCTTCCGGCGCGCCGCCGTCGAGATCTCGTTCGAGAACGAGCGCTATCTCGTGGTGCCTCAGACCGCCATCCTCGCTCTCGTGCGCGAGGGCGCGCACGACGACGAAGAATGACTCACCATCCACCACTCGCCGTCATCATGCCGTACGATGAACGCTTCGTCACTCCCATGCGCCAGGAGCTCGTGCGCCTCGGCGTCGAGGAGATGCGCACCCCCGACGAGGTGGACGCGCGACTGAAGGACGCCCGCGGCACCACGCTCGTCGTGGTCAACTCCATCTGCGGCTGCGCCGCGCGCAACGCGCGCCCCGCGGTGGCGCTCGCGCTCGGCAACGCCAAGCGGCCGCAGGTGCTCACCACGGTGTTCGCCGGCCAGGACCTCGAGGCCACCGCGCGCGCCCGCAGCTACTTCACGGGCTATCGTCCCTCCTCGCCGCAGATCGCGCTGCTCAAGGACGGCCGCGTCGTGTACATGCTCGAGCGCCACCAGATCGAGGGCCGCGCCGCGGAGGACATCGCGCGCGATCTCGCGACCGCCTTCGACGCGCACTGCTGACCGCGCGCGCGACGCGCGACCCGCCGTCACCGCCTTCGACGCCCACCGCTGACACGCGCGTCGCGCATCGCGCGACGCGCGTGCTCATCCGCATCGGCGCATACGGATGAGCGTGGATGCGTCGCGCGACGCGCTCATCGGCCGCGACGCACATGGCACATAGCGTGCAGGCTCCGCCATTTCGTCACTGGAGAAATGGAGCCCACCATGCCGTACGATCACGACACTTTCGACCGCTCGTCCCAGTCCGCCAGCGGATCGGGATCCGAGACCGACCGCCTCGGCGCCAACCTCGGCGACACCACCGGCGATCGCTCCGCCAGCGCCTTCGCCGACACGTCGGGCACGCTGGGACGCGAGAGCCTCGGTGGCGGGCAGAGCACGCTCGAGCAGAAGACCGGCGAGGCGAAGGAGAAGATGCACGCCGTACGGGAGAAGGCCACGACGCTGAAGGCCACGCTGGCCGACAAGCTGGAAGCCGGCGCCGAGCGGCTGCGGCACAAGAGCGCCACCGCGGACGTGAGCGAGGCCGGCCAGGAGGCGCAGGGCAACGTGCGCAGGATGGGGACGAAGGTGGCGTCGGGGATGGAGAGCACGGCCGACTGGCTCCGAAACACCGACATGAACTCGATGAAGAGCAACGTCGAGCAGCAGGTGCGCACCAATCCCGGGCGCTCGCTCCTGGTCGCGCTCGGCCTCGGCTACGTGCTGGGCCGTGCGCTGCGCGGCAAGCGTGGAGCGTAGCGCCATGTCCGCGCGTGCGGACGGCCGGCGGGGACTGGGCGATCTCCTGCGCGATCTCGCCGATGGGAGCGGACGGCTCGTGCGACAGGAGGTCGGACTCGCGCGCCTCGAAGTGCAGGAGCTGCTGGGGCAGATCGGCGCCGGAACGGCGCAGGCCGCGACCGGAGCCGTGCTGCTCCTCATCGGCGCGATGGCGCTCCTGACGGGGATCATCCTGCTCGTCGGTGACGCGTGGCTGCGAGACCGCTACTGGCTCGCGGCGCTCATCGTGACCGTGGTTCTGGGAATCGTTGCGGCGTGGCTCGGGGGGCGCGGCGTCGCGCTCCTGTCGCCGGCGCGACTGAAGCCGGCGCAGACGGTGGAGACGCTGAGGGAGGACAAGGAATGGCTGAAACGACGGCTGACGTCCGGCGTGACATCGAGCTGACGCGCGAGCGCATGTCCGACACGCTCGCGCAGCTCGAGCGAAAGTTGAACGTGGTGCAGGTGGTGCGGGATCACCCCTGGCCCTCGTTGGCGCTGGCGGTCGGGGCGGGAGTGCTGCTCGCGAGCTCGCGAGCCGATGTGAAGTCCGCCGCCGCCGCGGTGAAGGCGACGGGCGGCGCGAGCAGCAAGCTCGGATCGCTCCTCGACGATGCGGCCTCGCGCCTCATCGGTGGCGTGTCGGCGGCGCTCTCGGAGCGCGTGGACGGGTGGGTGTCCGAGTTGAAGGAGGCGATCGGCGGCGACCAGCGGCAGCGGCAGGTCGCGCACGCCGTGTCGGTGACCGAGCGCACGACGACGGGAACGTATCCGAGCGGTGGCGCTCAGGCGCCGCTCGGCGGCTCCCTCGGCTCGATGACGCACTGAGCATCGGGACCGGAGGGCGCGGAGGCCTCGCGGCTTCCGCGCCCGCTCGGCGCGTACGGCGAGCATGATCCTGGAGCGCGTGATCCCGATCCTGGCCGCCGCGCAGTGGATCGTCGGCCTCCTCGTGGCGACCGTCGCCGTGGGGCGCTCGCGCCGATTCGGGCGCTCGGGGGTCGCCCCCCGCCTCCTCGCCCGCGTCGGCATCGTCATCTTCGTGGTCGCGGCGGTGCTGGTGCTCCTCGCCGCCACCCCGGTGGGGCACGTCGTGGCGGGGCTGCTGCCGCCGGAGCCCACTGGCGCCCGGTGGCGCACCACCGCCTTCCTGAAATGGTCGCTCCTCGCGTGGGGGCTCGTGGCCGTGTCGAGCTTCTGGAACTGGACGCTCGGCGTCGCGCTCCGGCGTCGCACCGCGGCCGCGGAGCTCGGACGGCGGACGGCGCGCGTGATGGCCCATCGTCGGGAGGAGTCACCGCCGCCCCCGCGGGGCCGCGCGTCGCGCGAGGACTGATCGCGCCCCTCTCCCCGACGTCCTGTCGGGGATTCCCCTCTGGTCGCCCTCCCCAGTCGCACGCACTCTGACGGCACTCCTCCGGACTGCCTGTCTGGCGGGCTCTGCCGCTGTGTTACCGGAAATTCATGAAGCCATGGGTTGCAATTAGATGAAAAACATCTAATACTCAGGCGCCTAGCGGTCGGAGCTCCTGTTCCGATTGCCGCACGACCCTGCCTCTCGACTTACGAAATCCCCTCACGGGAAACTGATTGGATTTCCGCAGCACCCCGTACCCCCACTCGAGGAGCGACCCATGCATCGGATCAAGGCAGTCACGCGCAGTTTCCTTCGGGATGACGAAGGCGCCATCGTCACCGAGTACGGCATGCTGATCGTGGTCGTCGTGATCGGCATGGCGACGGTGCTCTACGCCTACCGGAACAACATCAGCAACTGGTTCGTGAACATCACCACGAACCTGAACGCCATCAGCTGAGCGACGGCGCTCGCCAGCGCGTCGGGGTCCGGGCACGTGCTCGCGGGCTCGATACTCGGGTGGTGGGCCGGGGCGGCCTTCACGCTCCTGCTCGCGTGTGCCTGCGTGTCGGACCTGCGGACGCGTCGGATCCCGAACGCGCTCGTGGGCACGATCGCCCTGGTGGGACTCGGGGTGTCGCTCCTCACATCACCGCCGCTGCCGGCGCTCGTGCGGTTCGCCGGCGGCCTCGCGACCGGGCTGGCGCTCTGGCTGCCGTTCTGGCTCGTGCGCTGGCTCGGTGCTGGAGACGTGAAGCTGTTCGCCGCGGCCGGCGCCTGGCTAGGCGCGTGGCTCACGGTGAAGGCGGCGGTGCTGGCGGCTGTCACTGGCGCCGTGCTGTCCGTTGGATGGCTCGTCTGGGAGCGCGGATTCGGGGTGGCGGCGCGCGCGATCGCGCTGGCGACCCTGCGCCCGCGCGCCGCGGGCGGCGTCGGGCGCGACGTGTCGGAGCGACGGCGGCACCTGCCGTACGGCGTGGCGATGGCGATCGGTCTCGTCGTCGTGTGGTGGTACCCCTCGCTGCTCTTCTGAGCGGGAGCATCCATGGACCGGGTCCGTGCGTTGGGGCGCGAGGAGCGCGGCGCCCTGGTGGTCGAGTTCGCGATGATCGTGCCGATCCTGTTCTTCATCGTGTTCGGCATCGTCGACTTCGGCCGCGCCTACTTCACCATGAACAGTCTCGCGACGGCGGTGCGCGAAGGGGCGCGCTACGGCGCGGTGCTGGAGACGCCTGACGTGGCGCCGGCTCCGGCGCAGATCAGGCAGCGCGTGAAGGACTTCGCGCTGATGTTCGGCGGCGACTCGCTGCGCGACGCCGACATCACCTCCACGCTGAACAACTCGCCGGGGGCGTCCACCCTCACGGTCACGGCGCGCTACACGTTCCGCCCGATCACGCCGCTCTTCCGCATGGTCGGCCGCGATTCGATCTCGATGCAGCAAACGGCGGTGTTTCGCTGGGAGTGGGATCCGCAACCATAAGGTGGCGGCACGCGGGGAGGGCAGGGCGGGGACGGGGGCGGCGGAGGCGGAATGGGAACGGCCAGACGCGCTCACTGAGGACCGACTTGCATGGCGGAGAGACGATATTCCCTCGTGTTCTACGCGGCGCTCGCCGTGGCCGTGGCCGCGACGTACGGCGTGTGGGTCATGCTCGAGCGCACGCGCGCGAGCAACAGGGTGGCGACGGCCCCCGTGGTCGTCGCGATGGCGGACCTGCCGGAAGGCGCGACGATCACGCGCGCCAAGGTGGCCGCGAACGAGTGGCCGGTTCCCACGATCCCCGCCGGCGCGTTCGCGACGGTGGACTCGGTGGTCGGCCGCGTGACGCGCGTCGCCGTCTTCAAGGGAGAGCCGATCGTTCCCGGCCGCCTCGCCCCCACCGGCACCGGGCCGGGGCTCGAGGTGAAGATCACTCCGGGCAAGCGCGCCATGGCGCTGCGCATCAACGACGTGGCGGGGATCAGCGGCTTCATCCAGCCGAACAGCCGCGTGGACGTGATGGTGACGATCGCCAACAGCAAGGGCGACTCGCACCAGCAGATCGCGAAGCTGTTCATGGAGAACATGCGCGTGCTCTCCGTGGGCACGGAGGTGCACCGCGGGGCGGATGGCAAGCCGATCAACGCCACCACGGCCACCCTGGAAGTGACGCCGCAGGAGGCGGAGCGCCTGGCGGTGGCCGCGAGCCAGGGAAGCATCCAGCTCGTGCTGCGCGGCTACGGCGATCCCGACAGCATCGACACGCGCGGCGCCACCTCCACCGATGTGCTCGCGCAGATGCGCGCCGCGCATCCGGAGACCACGCGCGTGGTGCGGCGCCCCGCACGTGAGACGAGGCGCGCCGAGCCGGCGGCGCCGCCGCTGCCGGCTCCGGTGGTCATCGCGCCGCCCAAGCCGCGCTCCCCCGACTCGCTGGTGGTGAAGGTGTATCGCGGCTCGAACGTCACGCAGCAGAAGTTCGAGCGCGCCGATTCCACGCAGCGCGAGCCGTGAGCCTTCGCCCCCCCACCGCCCCACCTCGAGCCAGGAGCCTGCGCGTGCGCTCGTCCACCCGTCGTGTCCTCGTCGTCCTCGCGACCGCGGCGATGCTGCCGCTCGCATCCACCGCCCGCGCCCAGCAGGACGTGGTGCAGCGCGTGGATCTCCCCGTCGGACGCTCGCTGCCGGTCACGACGTCCTCCCCCATCACGCGCGTCTCGATCGCCAACGCCGATGTCGCCGACGTCGTCGTGATCGCCGCGCGAGAGGTGGTGATCAACGCCAAGGCCTCCGGCGAGACGGACGCGATCGTGTGGCTCGAGAGCGGCGCCCGCGAGCACTACCGCGTCGCCGTGCACTCCCCGGCCGACCGCCTGCAGATCGTCCTCTACGTCAAGTTCGCCGAGGTGCGGCGAGACGCCCTGGCCAATCTGGGCGTCTCCGGCCTCTATCGCGGCGACCACGTGCGCGCGGGCACCGGCCTCTTCAAGGACGACAACGCCTTCGACAAGGCGACGGGCAACCTGATCATCCCCGGCGAGGGACAGTTCCTCTCCGTCCTCACCGACTTCGACACGCAGAAGCTCCTCGCCTTCATCCAGGCGGAGCAGACGAAGGGGAACGCCAGACTCCTCGCCGAGCCGAACCTGCTCGCCGCCAACAAGGAGGAGGCCACCTTCCTCGCCGGCGGCGAGCTGCCGATCCCGGTGGTCACGAACGCCGGCGCGTCCGGCGCGCCGCAGGTCGGGATCCAGTACAAGGAGTTCGGCGTCCGCCTCAAGTTCACCGCCGAGATCATCAGCGACAGCCTGATCAAGCTCGCGGTGCGCCCCGAGGTGTCGAGCCTCGACTTCGCGAACGCCATCCTCATCTCCGGCTTCCGCATCCCGGCCTTCCGCACCCGGCGCGTGGAGAGCACGATCGACGTGCGGCGCGATGAGAGCCTCATCATCTCGGGGATGTTCGACGACGAGCGGCAGCGCGTCTCCACGGGGATCCCGCTGCTCATGGACATCCCGATCATCGGCCGCCTCTTCTCCAGCACGCAGTGGCAGCGGAACCAGACGGAGCTGCTCGTGGTCGTGACGCCGGTGGTCCTCGATCCGATGCATCCGCGCCCGCGCGATACCCTGAAGTTCGCGCCCGACACCACGCTCCCGGCCGGCGATGCGATCCGGCCGCGGCTCCAGGTGCCGCTGCTCCCGTCGGAGCCGCGCAAGGGTCCCCCGCCGCGCTGATCGAGGAGCACGCAGCATGACTTCGGCAGGAGAGAACGGCCGCACGCAGCGCATGGCGCTGGTGGTGGGCGATGCCGTGGGTCCGGGCGAGACGCTCGGCAGCGTGCTCGCGCGCTTCGGCTTCGCGCCGCCAGCGCACGCGGAGGACTTCCGCGCGGCGCTGGACATGCTCCGCGCCACGCACTTCGATCTCGTCCTCGTGCCGATGCAGGGGATGGAGACGATGCAGCTCGCCACGCTCGAGCGGGAGATCCGCGCGGCGCCGAGCACGTTCTTCATCGGCACGGCGCCCAGGCCCGAGCCGGAGCTCATCCTGCGCGCCATGCGCACGGGGATCCACGAGTTCCTCGTCCACCCGCCCGATGCCGCCGAGCTCGCCGCCGCGGTGGACCGCCTGATGCGACGCAGCCAGTCGGAGGGCCGGCGCGGGTTGGTGCTCGCGGTCTACAGCGCCAAGGGGGGGCTCGGCACCACCACGATCGCCGTGAACCTCGCGCATGCCCTCGCGCACAACGATCCGGAGTCGCGGGTGGCGCTCGCCGACCTGGTCGTCGCGAGCGGCGACGTGCGCGTCTCGCTCAACCTGACGCCGAGCTACGACATGGGGAGCCTGCTCGAGAAGCTCGACCGCGTGGACGCCGAGCTCCTCTACTCGCTCCTCACCCCCCACGCCTCCGGCGTGTGGGTGCTCCCCGCGCCCGACAGTCCGGAGCTCGATGACGTGCTCGACGCCACCGCCGTGTCCGCGGTCATCGACCACCTCCGCACGCACTTCGCGTACACGGTGCTCGACTGCGAGCACCATCTGAGCGAGCGCACGCTCGCCGCGCTCGACGCCGCCGATCGCATTGTGCTGGT
The DNA here is from genome assembly GCA_035760785.1 of Gemmatimonadaceae bacterium. Lineage (GTDB taxonomy): Bacteria > Gemmatimonadota > Gemmatimonadetes > Gemmatimonadales > Gemmatimonadaceae > JADGGM01. The sequence goes on from DASTSH010000212.1 coordinate 19,241, forward strand.
GACGCAGCTCTCGATCACCGCGCTCCGCGCGACCCAGCGCACGCTGGGCATCTGCCACCGCCTCGGCTACCGCGACGAGAAGCTGTGCGTGGTGGTGAACCGCTGGCAGTCGCAGGACGTGCTCAGCTCCACCGACGCGGCGGGGGTGCTCCAGCACGAGTTGTTCTGGAAGCTGCCCAACGACTATCGCACCGCCGCCGCCGCGCTCACCAACGGCGTGCCGATCATGGAGTACGACGCCTCCTCCAAGCTCGCGATGAGCTACCAGCAGCTCGCGGCGCGGATCGGCGGGGCGTCGCCGGCGCGACACCGCGCCAACGGCACCACCAACGGGACCGGGGGCTCGCGGCTGCGGCGGCTGCTCGGCATGAAGAAGAGGAGCTGATCATGTCCCTCCGCGATCGCCTCACCGGACGGCACCTCCCGTCCGCGCCGGTGCCGATGCCCGAGGTGGATGGCGCGTCGCGCAACGGCGGCGCCACCGGGACGGCGGCCGCCCTGGCCGCGACGGCCCCGGCCGCCCCCGCCGTCACGCCCCAGGCCCCCCGCGCCGCATCGGGGATGTACGTGCGCCGCGTGGACGAGCCCACGCTCAATCCCGTCGACCAGCTCAAGGTCGACCTCCACCGCCGCCTCATCGAGCGGCTCGACCTCGAGGCGCTGGAGCAGATCAAGGACGAGACGCAGCTCGTCGCCCAGATCCGGCAGGCGGTGTTCGAGTTCCTGCGCGGCGAGTCCACCCCGCTCAGCCAGGCCGAGCGCGAGGAGATCGTCGAGCAGATCGTGTACGAGGTGACGGGGCTCGGGCCGATCGAGCCGCTCTTCCGCGATCCGACGATCAGCGACATCCTCGTGAACGGCGCGCGCGAGATCTACATCGAGCGCCGCGGCAAGCTCACGCGCGTGGCCGCCACCTTCCGCAACGATGCCCACCTCATGGCGGTCATCGACCGGATCGTGACGCGCGTCGGCCGGCGCATCGACGAGTCATCGCCGATGGTGGACGCCCGTCTCCCCGACGGCTCCCGCGTCAACGCCATCATCCCGCCGCTCGCCCTCGACGGGCCGGTGCTCTCGATCCGCCGCTTCGGCGCCGATCTCACCGTCCCTCAGCTGGTGACCAACGGCACCCTGACGGACGACATGGTGGGGCTGCTCGCGGGGTGCGTGACGGCGCGCCTCAACCTGCTCATCTCCGGCGGCACGGGCTCGGGGAAGACGACGCTCCTCAACGCGCTCTCCACCTTCGTCCCGCCCAGCGAGCGGGTGATCACGATCGAGGATGCCGCCGAGCTGCGGCTCTGCCAGGAGCACGTGGTGCGCCTCGAGACGCGGCCGCCGAACGCGGAGGGGCGCGGCGAGGTGATGGCGCGCGATCTGGTGAAGAACGCGCTCCGCATGCGCCCGGACCGAATCATCATCGGCGAGGTGCGCTCCGCCGAAGCGCTCGACATGCTGCAGGCGATGAACACCGGGCACGAGGGCTCGCTCACCACCGTGCACGCGAACAGCCCGCGCGATGCGCTCGCGCGCCTCGAGACGATGATCCTGTTCGCCGGGACGAACCTCCCCAATCGCGCCATGCGCGAGCAGATCTCTTCCGCCCTCGACGTGATCGTGCAGGTGGCGCGCCTCTCCGATGGCACGCGGCGCATCATCAGCATCACCGAGGTCACCGGGATGGAGGGAGACGTGATCGCCACGCAGGAGATCTACCGCTTCCGCCGCCGCGGCATCTCGCCGGATGGGCGCATCATCGGCGGCTTCGAGGCGACAGGCATCCGGCCGGTGTTCACCGAGCGCCTGCGGCTCGCCGGGGTGGAGCTGCCGGCCGCCTTCTTCGACGGGGACTGACCGATGGTGCTGCTCATCCTCGGCGCCGTGTTCGTGGGCACGCTCGGGCTCATCGTGGGCGTGTTCGTGTTCGTGAACCGGCGGCGCCTCGCCGCCGCCGCGGCCGCGCGCGCGCGGCTGCGCCCCGAGATGCAGGAGGCGGCTCGCCCGCTCCTGCGCCACGACAGCGCGAGCGACCTGCCGTTCCTGAACCGCCTGCTCGCGGGCGGCATCGGCGCCGAGCTGGCGAATCTGGCGCAGCGCGCCGGATCGTCGTGGAGTCCGGGGATGGTCCTCCTCGCCGGCGTCGCCCTGGCGCTGGCCGGGCTCTTCCTCGGGCTCGTCACCGGCAACCTGGGGCTCGCCATCGTCGGTGCCCTGCTCGGCGCGGTCGCGCCGCTCGTCTGGCTGCGCTTCAAGGCGAAGCGCCGCCAGCAGGCGTTCGAGACGCAGCTCCCCGACGCCATCGACATGCTCGTCACGTCCATGCGCGCCGGCTACTCCTTCCAGGCGGCGATGCGCTTCATCGGCCAGGAGATGCCGACCCCGCTCGGCCCCGAGTTCGCGCGCTTCTACGACGAGCAGCGGTTGGGCATCGAGGTGCGCGATGCGCTCCTCGCGATGCAGGACCGCGTCGCGAGCCTGGACTTCAAGATGCTCGTCACCGCGGTGCTCATCCAGCGCGAGAGCGGCGGCTCGCTCGGCGACGTGCTGTCGAACATCGCCGAGCTCATGCGGCAGCGCGTCGCCGTGCGGGGGCAGATCGAGACGCTCACCTCCGAGCCGAAGCTCTCCGCGAAGATCCTCTCGGCGCTGCCGGTGGTGGTGTACTTCGGCCTGCTGATCGTGAACGCGGAGTACGTGGCGCCGCTCACGAACACGTCGGTGGGGCGCATCATCCTGGGCGGGGCGGCGATCAGCGCGCTGTTCGGCTACCTGATCCTGATGCGTCTCGCCGACGTGGACTACTGAGGACGACGCCATGCCTTACGCGATGATCGTCTTCGTGGTGCTCGCCGTGGCGGCGCTGGCCGTGGCGGCGTACGTGGCGCTGCTCGGGCGCGAGCGCGGCCGGCTCATCGGGCGCGCGCGCGAGGGGGGCGCCGCCGACGCATCGAGCATCCTCATCGATGCCACCGAGCTGCGCGGCAGCGCGATCGGCGAGAAGCTGCGCGAGATCGTCCCCGAGTCGTGGGGGGAGGACGACGCCCTCAAGACGAAGCTCATCCGCGCCGGCTTCGAGTCGCCCACCGCGCCCCTCACGTACAACACCGCGCGGGTGGCCGCGATGGTCGCGATGCCGCTGGCCTTCGCCCCGCTCATGGCCGGCATGTCGTTCGGCGGCATGGTGTTCCTCGCCACGTGGAGCGTGGCCGCGGGATGGGTGCTCCCCGCGTGGTACCTCAATCACCGGGTGTCCGCGCGGCAGGAGCGCATCCGCCGCTCCGTCCCCGATGCGCTCGATTTGCTCGTGGTGTGCATCGAGGCGGGGGTGAGCCTCGATGCCGCCATCCTCCGCGTGGCGCGCGAGATCGCGCGGCTGCACGAGGATCTCTCCCTCGAGCTGCTCACGGTGACCCGGAAGACCAACGCCGGCGTGCCGCGCGAGCAGGCGCTGCGCGGGCTGTGGGACCGGACGGGGGTGGAGGAGGTGCGCGCGCTGGTGTCCACGATGATCCAGAGCGAGCGCTGGGGGACGAGCATCGGGCACGTGCTCCAGGTGTACGCGGAGACGCTGCGGCGCAAGCGGCGGCAGGCGGTGGAGAAGAAGGCCGCGGTGGCGCCGCTGAAGATGCTCTTCCCGCTGATCCTGTTCATCCTCCCCGCGCTGTTCGCGGTGGTGATGGGACCGGCGGTGCTCCAGATCGCGAAGATGTTCAAGACCGTGGGCGGAGGCGGGTGAGTGCGACGCAGGGCTGGCAATCGTCGTTGCCGGAGCGGGCGCTCCAGAGGAGGTGTCAGATGCTGAGGCTGCGGAACCGACGTGGCGCGATCGCCATCTTCACCGTGCTGCTCTTTCTCGCGCTGATCACCTCGGCGGCGGTGGTGGTGGACATCGCGCGCATGCAGTACATGCGCAACGAGCTGCAGACCGCGGCCGACGCGGCGGCGCTCGCCGGGGCGGTCCAGCTCCTGCGCACGCCGAAGACCGACGCCGTGGCAAAGGCCCAGCTGTTCGGCCAGTCGAACGCGCTCATGAACACGAGCGTGACGGTGAACGACACCGACGTCGTGTACGGCAACTGGGACAGGACGGCGCGCACCTTCACCCCGAACGGCAACGACCCGTTCACCGCGGATGCCATCCAGGTGACCGTGCGCGCCACGTCGTCGTACCTCATCGCCAACGCGCTGGGGTGGGGGACCAAGCCGGTGGCGGCGCGCTCCGTGGCGTGGGCCGGCCCGTCGGTGTCCCGCGCCACGTGCATGAAGCCGTGGGCGATGTGGTACGGGCTGCTCATGCAGCGCATCAACGCCTACGAGGGCACGTCGAGCGACCCGACACGTCCGATGACGCCGGAGGACCTGCAGGCGCTCCGGGACATGTCGGACGCGCAGCGCACGTTCACGCTCTTCCTCGGGAACAGCCAGCAGGGGCAGGTGCTCAACTCGGGCAACTACTACGCGGTGGACCTCCCCCCCGTGCAGTACGCCGACGGGACCACGGGCAATCCGCTCACCGGCGGCAGCCCGTACCGCGACGCGCTGGCGGGGGTGGATCGGGACGGCAATCCGATCT
>DASTSH010000213.1:0-5260 GCA_035760785.1 Gemmatimonadaceae bacterium
CGCGTGTGGCGGGTGGGGAACTGACGGAAAGAGGGGCGAGGTAGAGCGCGAGTAGGTTCGTGTGTAGGTGGACTCTCTCTACAGCCGAGCCTACACGCGCTCTACCTCGCCCCTCTTTCCGTCAGTTCCCCACACGCCACACGCGTTTCATGGTGGTCTAGCGACCAGGTCCTAGCCCCCCTACCTCCCCCGCAATATCCCCTCGAACACGTCCACCGCCGCGTCCCCGCCCACCTGCCCCAGCCAGAACAGCGCCTTCCCCCGGATCCTCGGGTCCCTGTTCGTGCGCGCGATCCGCGTGAGCGCAGGCACGGCCTCGCGCTTCGGCTGCTGGGAGAGCGCGAACACGGCCTGGGCGCGCACGTCCTCGTCGTCGTCCGTGGACCGATCGCTATGGTCGGCGAAGAGATCGGTGCCGTTCACCTGCGCCGCGGCGGCGCGCGACAGCCAGAAGGTGGCGCTCTCGCGCGTGGCGCGTGGGAGCTCGTGCGCGCGGGCGATCCGGAGCAGCGAGGGCCACACGGTGGCACTGTCGGCGACCACCGCGCCGAGGATCGCCTGCGATCCCGACTCCCCGGACAGCCGCGGCGCGAGGGAGAGCAGCCACTCGGCAGCCTCGCGCGGGGGCGCCTCACCGATGTCGGTGGCGGTGGCGTCGTTCCCGTTCACGTATGTCCGCACCCGGTCCACCGCGCCGTCGCGCATCGTGAGCACCACGCGCGCCGGGCCGGGCGCGCACACCGGGCGCATGCCGTCGGACACGGTGATGTTGCCGAAGTACGTGTCCCCGCCGGTGCCGATCGAGCCGCGCCCGTCGCCGCAGACGCCGGGGCGCGCACGATAGCGGAGCTGCACCCGCCCGTCACGCACCGCGGCCACCCGCTGCGCGAGCGACTGCGCGCGCGCCGAGGACGCGGCGCCGATCGCCATCATCGCCGCCGCGCACGCCGCGAGCGCCTGGCGCGGCGCGCGCCCCCTCGAGCCGTTCCCGATTCGCATGCGCGCCTACTTCTCGAGGATGGAGCCGAGGAACTCCGACACGCGCGGATCGTGCTTCTGGCCGAGCCAGAACATCGCCCGCTTGCGCATGTCGTGGTCCGGATCGGATCGCGCGATGTCCATGAGCTTCGTCGTCGCCGCCGAGTCGTCGCGCTGGGAGAGGACGAAGATCGCCTGCTTCTTCATCTCCGGCTCCCGAAGCGCCCCGTAGAGGGCGGCGATGTCCGTGGTGGACAGCGCGCCCTCCCCCTCCCCCTGCCCCGCCCAGAAGAGTGCCTGCTTGCGCACGTGCAGCGCCCCGGACTCGTTCGTGATGAGCGCCCTGAGCCAGCGCGCGCCGTCCGTGCCGCCGTGCTGCGCGATCCCCATGAGGGCGCGATCCTGAAGCCGCTCGGGGAGCGAGGCGAAGTGGTCGCGCAGGAAGGCGATGTCCTCCGGACGGCTCTCGTGCTGCCCGAGCACGAACACCGCCTCTCCGCGCACCTCGTCGCTGGTGCCGGCGCGCACCACCAGGTCGCGGAGCGCCGCCGAGGCGCGCGCGTCGTCCGTCTGGCCGAGCCAGAACGCCGCCTTCTTCGCGAACCAGGGCTCGCGGTCATCTCTCGTCGCGTCGATGAGCGCGGGGACACCGGTGGCATCGGGAAACTGGGAGAGCACGAACAGCGCGTGCGTGCGCATCGCCTCCTCCTCGCCGGCATCGATGGCGATCGCGCGCACGGGATCGAGCGTCCCCGGCTCGTCCACCTGTCCCGCCCAGAAGAGCGCGCGCTTGCGCACCTTCAGCGGGCGCGCGTGGTCGCGGGCGAGGGCGAGGAACGCCGGCGCGATGGTGGTGCTGTCGGCGAGCGCCGCGGGCATCACCGCCTCGTGCGCCACCGCTTCGGGCGCCGTCCGCGCGAGGGTGAGCAGGTAGTCCACCGCCTCGCGATCGGACACCGTGCCCAGGTCGGTGACGCCGCTCCCCGTCGCGCCGCCGATCGACGTGCGCAGGCGCGTGAGCTCGTGGCCGGCCACGGTGACGCGCACGCGCACCGGGCCGGGAACGCATTCCCGGCTCCACTCGTCGCGCATCTCGAAGTGGTCGCGGAAGGAGATCATGCGGTCCCCATCGCCGCACACGCCGGAGCGGGAGGCGAAGCGGAAGTCGGCGTCGCCGGAGACGGCGCGTACGCGCTCGGCCAGCGACTGGGCGGATGCCGGCGCGGCGGCGGCGACCAGCACCGCCGCGGCCACGCCCACGAGATCAGTTCGAGTCATTGCCGATCAGCTCCTCCAGGAGTTTCCGCACGCGCGGATCGTCGCGCTGGCCGAGCCAGAAGATCGCCTTCTTGCGCAGCTCGCGGTTCGTGTCGTGGCGCGCGATGTCGATGAGCTTGTCCGTCGCCGCGGGGGCGTCGCTCTGCGACAGCGCGAAGATGAGCTGCTCCTTCAGCTCCTGGTCGGGGAGGCGGTCGTAGAGCGACACCAGCGCCGGCGCGCTCCCGTCCTCCTGCCCCGCCCAGAAGATCGCCTTCTTGCGGATCTCGACACCCTGCTTGGCGTCCGTGGCGACATCGAGCAGCCAGCGGCGGCTCTCGGCGTCTCCCTGCTGCGCGATCGACTGCACCACCTGCTCCTGCAGCCGCTCGCTCTTCAGCGAAGGGAAGAGCTCGCGCAGGTACGCGAAGTCCTCGCTCTTCCCGCGGAAGTGGCCGAGCGCGAAGATCGCGCGCGCCTTGAGGTCCTCCGACGTCGCCGGCGACTGCACCAGGTCGCGAAGGAGCTTGCTCGCGCGCGGGTCGTCCTGCTGCGAGAGCGCGAACAGCGCCTTCTGCTGGAGCTCATCGTCGGTGCTGTTGCGCAGGATCGAGTCGAGCATCGGCACGGCGCGGTCGCCGTGCACCTGCCCCAGCCAGAACACCGCGTCGCGACGGACCTCGGGCGCCGGGTCGTTGCGCGCCACGCCGAGCAGGATGTCGGCCGACGCGGCGTCGTCCTTCTGCGCCACCAGGAACACCGCCTTCTTCCGCAGGCGCACGGAGCACGCGTCGCGGCGCTGGAGCACCTTGCGCAGGATGGGGAGCGCCTGCTGCGCGTCCATCTGCATGAGCGCGTTCAGCGCGGCCACGCGCATGTCGTCGTCCTCGCTCGGGCACCCCTGCTCCGCGCCGTGCGCGTCGGCCACCACGCTCTCCGCCGCCTGGCTGTCGCCGCGCTTCGCCAGCTCGCCGCGGATGCGCGTGGCGAGCGCCGCCGCGTCGCCGTGCGTGGCGGCGCTCGGGAAGCGGCGCGCCTGCGCATCGAGCGCGCGGAGCGCATCGCGCAGGCGGTCCGATCCGCCGGCGCGGTAGAGCGCGAACGCCTGCCAGTAGAGCGCGTCGGGCGCATACGATGAGCGGGGGAAGCGCTCGGTGATGCGCGAGAAGAGCTGCGCGGCGCGCGTGTAGTCGCCGTCGTTCAGCGCCTGCCGCGCATCGCGGTACAGCGTGTCCGCCGAGTCCGCGACGGCGACCGGCGCCGGCGGCGTGGTGCGGAAGCCCGGGGCCGGCGCGGCGATCCTCACCGGCACGACGCGCGTGGCGGCGCCGCCCGCGTTGGGGATCGCGGCCGTCATCACCGCGGTGATGGCGGCGAGCATCATGGCTCTCATCATGGTTCTCTCTCTCCTCAGGATCCCGTGGGCAGCGCGCCCGCCGGGATCGCGGTCCGTAGCCTGGTCATCATGTCACGCTGGCGCACCGCCTGATCGATGATCTGCAGCTCATCGGAGGGGGTGCCCTGCTTCGGGTGGAGCTGCGCGATCTGCGCGAGCACCACCTCGAGGTCGCCGAGCAGCTTGCGGAGGCGTGGGTCCTCCGTGGCGGGGGAGTCGAGCAGGAGCCTGGTGGTGCCGAGCAGGTCCCCCGCCCACGCGGTGACCTGCGCGTCCACCGTCCCGGTCTTCGACTCCGCCCGGAACGACGTGAGCAGCGCCTCGGCGCGACCGAGGTGATCGATCGCCGCCGCCTCGTAGAATCGGCGCGCGGCCGCATCGCGCGCGGCGGGCGCCGGGGTGGTGCTGGTGGCGGCGGGCTCGCGCACGGCGACCTGCTCCTTCGGCGTCCCCACCACCGGTGCCGATGGCGCCGCCGCGCGCGACGTCTCCGTTGGGGCGGCCGGCGTCCGTGGCGCGTTCGTGCTCGCGACCGCGGGCTGTCGCCCGCCGCTCTCGTGCGTCCCCCACCACCGCCCGATCCCCACGCCGATCACGAGCGCGGCCGCGATCCCGACCACGAGCGGCCACCAGAGCCGGCGCAGCGGGAGCGGGTGCGGGGCCTGGCGCGCGGCGCGGGCACGCCGCTCGGTGTCGATGCGCGCCCACATCGCGTCGCGCGGCGTGGGCGGGGGCGCGTTGTAGTCGCGCGCCGCGTTGCGCAGGAACTCGTCGAACCGGTCGTCGTCGCTCATGCCGTCCATTCTCCCGCGAAGTCCGCGAGCGCCTCGCGCAGCTTCGCTCTCGCTCGCGAGAGCTGCGCCTTGGAGGTGCCCGGCTGGAGCCCCAGCGCGGCCGCGATCTCCTCGTGCGTGTAGCCCTCGACGTCGTGCATCACGAACACCGTGCGGTAGCCCGGCGGCAGCCCGTCGATCGCGCGCGCCAGCCGCTGCTTGAGATCCGGCTCCGCCCGCCGTGCCCCGGATCTGTGATCGAGCGCCTCGTCCAGCACCGTCTCCCGCGATCGGAAGCGCTTCACCTTTCGCATCCCGTTCAGCACCACCGATACGGCGATCGAGTGCAGCCAGGTGCCGAACGCCGAGTCGCCACGGAAGTCGCCCAGCCGCGCGAAGGCGCGAATGAACGTGTCCTGCGTGAAGTCCTGGGCGAGGTCGTCGCTCCCGGCGAGGCGGAAGGCGAGCCGGTAGATGCGGTCGACGTGGGCGTCGTAGAGCGCCCGCTCGGCCGCCGGATCACCGGTCTTCGCGCGTTCCAGGAGCTGCTGCTCGTCCACGAGGCCTCGGGTGGTCGGTGGGCGGACGTTGTGAACGTCCGTGGGACACGGGGAGGGGGAAAAGGGGTGCGTGGGGGGAGGGGGGTCTGGGACCTAGTGGGTAGACCACCGTGAAACGCGTGTGGCGTGTGGGGAACTGACGGGATGAGGAGGGAGGTACGGCGCGTGTGGGTTCGTGTGTAGGTGAACTCTCTCCACATCCGACCCTACTCTCGCTCTACCTACCTCGTCTTTCCGTCAGTTCCCTACACTCGACACGCGTTGTTCGGTGGTCCAGCCACCAGGTCCTAGGCGCT
>DASTSH010000214.1:0-14717 GCA_035760785.1 Gemmatimonadaceae bacterium
AGAGTGCAGCCGCGTCCCGCGCCCCGCGCCCCGCGCCCCGGCTCTCGTTCACCGAACGCTTCGAGTGCCCCGACGACGGCACGCGGGCGCCGGTGCCGACGCCGCAGCTCTTCTCCTTCAACAGTCCGCGCGGAGCCTGCCCCACCTGCAACGGCTTCGGCGCCACTCTCGAGTACGATGAGGCGCTGATCGTTCCCTACCCCGAGCGGACGCTCCGGCAGGGAGCGATCGATCCGTGGACGAAGCCGCGCTACGAGAACAAGCGGCGCGCGCTCGCCGAGTTCGCGCGCAAGGCGGGGATCGACTTGGACACGCCGTGGCGCGATCTCCCCGCATCGCAGCGCGAGCGGCTGCTGCACGCCAGGGAGCGCGGCTACAAGGGGATCTTCCCCTTCCTGCGCGACCTCGAGGAGAAGCGCTACAAGCAGTACATCCGCGTGTTCCTCCGGCAGTACCAGTCGGCGCGCACCTGCGCCTCCTGCGGAGGCGCGAAGCTTCAGCCCGAGGCGCTGCACGTGCGCGTGGCGGGGAAGTCCATCGCCGACGCGAGCGAGCTGCCGGTGGAGGAGCTCGCGCCCTGGCTCGACGCGCTTCCCCTGTCGGAGTTCGAGGCGCGCGTGGCGGAGAACATCCTGAAGGAAGCGCGCGCGCGCACGCACTTCCTGGTGGACGTGGGGCTCGGCTATCTCTCCCTGAACCGCGCCACGCGGACGCTCTCCGGCGGCGAGGCGCAGCGCATCGGCCTCGCCAACTCGCTCGGCTCGCAGCTCGTGGACACGCTGTACGTCCTGGACGAGCCGAGCATCGGTCTGCATCCGCGCGACGTGAGCCGGCTGCTCGCGCTCCTGCAGCGGCTGCGCGAGGGGGGGAACACCGTGCTCGTGGTGGAGCACGACCTCGAGGCCATCCGCGCGGCGGACTACATGGTGGAGCTCGGGCCGGCGAGCGGCGAGCACGGGGGACAGCTCGTGTTCACCGGCCCCATGTCCGAGGCGGCGAACAGCCCGCTCACCGGCGCGTACCTCACCGGCGCCCGTGAGATCCCGCTCCCCGAGGAGCGGCGCGCGCTCGGGCCGCGGTGGATCACCCTCACCGGCGCACGCGAGCACAACCTGCGCGGCGTGGAGGTGAAGATCCCCCTCGGCGCGATGACCGTCGTCACCGGAGTCTCCGGCTCGGGGAAGAGCACGCTCGTGCACGACGTGCTCTATCGCGCGCTCGAGACGCGCCTCCACGGGGAGCACACGGCCAAGCAGCACCTGGGGGAGCGCGTCGGCGACTTCGACGGCATCACCGGCTGGGAGCCGCTGGACGACGTGGTGCTCATCGACCAGAGTCCGATCGGCAAGACGCCGCGCTCGAATCCCGTGACGTACGTGAAGGCGTTCGACGAGATCCGGCGGATCTTCGCCGACCAGCCGCTCGCGCGGAAGCGGCGCTACACGGCGGGGACCTTCAGCTTCAACATGGCCGGGGGGCGCTGCGAGACGTGCGAGGGCGCGGGACAGCTCGAAGTGGAGATGGTGTTCATGGCCGACGTGTTCGTCCCGTGCGACGACTGCGGGGGCAAGCGGTTCAAGCCCGAGGTGCTCGAGGTGAAGGTGAACGGCAAGAGCATCCACGACGTGCTGAACCTCACCGTGGACGAGGCCATCCGCTTCTTCCCCAAGGAGGAGAAGCTCGGGCAGGCGCTCTGGCACCTGCAACAGGTGGGGCTCGGCTACCTGCGCCTGGGGCAGCCCGCGCCCACGCTCTCCGGCGGGGAGGCGCAGCGCATCAAGGTGGCGCGCGAGCTGGCGAGCGCCGGCCGGAAGGGGGGGCGGAAGCTGTACGTGATGGACGAGCCGACCACCGGGCTGCACCTCGAGGACATCCGCAAGCTGGTGCGCGTGCTCGAGCGCCTCGTCGACCACGGGCACACGCTGGTGGTGATCGAGCACAATCTGGACATCATCAAGCTCGCGGACTGGGTGGTGGATCTCGGGCCGGAGGCCGGCGTGCGTGGCGGGGAGGTGGTGGCGATGGGGCGGCCGGAAGAGGTCGCGCGCGTGGAGGGCTCGTACACCGGCCAGTGGCTGCGCGGAGTGCTGGGTGCAGGCACGGAAGCGGCGAAAACCGCCGGCGCACGGCGCGACCAGCGGGCGCTCTTTGCTTGACACGCTCCTCGGGGACGGCTAATTTTGTTAGCTATCTCCGCACGTCAGTGCGCGAGAGAGGAATGACAATCGATCGCCAGTAGCTCAGTCGGTAGAGCAGCGGACTGTCAATTGGCACACCGGGCGGGAAACCGCTCGCGTGAATCCCGTCAAAGTCGGGGAACGGTGTGAAATCCCAACCCCGAGCCAAGCCCGCAAGGGAAGGTGTAGAGACTTGATGGCGGGCGCCTGACCACCTCGGGTGAAGGCGAAGGGAAAGTCCAGACCACGAACGCTCTTGGGCGGCGGCGAAAGCCGAAGTGGTAGGTAATCCGCGGGTCGCAGGTTCGAGTCCTGCCGGGCGAGTACACGAGAGAGGCCGGCGCATGATGCGCCGGCCTCTCTCGTTTCGTGGATCCAGCGCTCGATCGTGCCAGCTTCGGCACGGCGCGCAGAGGCGCCCCCACTCCCGCCAGACAAGAACTCTCCTCGCTACACCAGCCGCCCATTCGCTACATGCGCTCGGCCTAGCTCCTCACCCCGTCAATTCCCCACACGCCACACGCGTTGTTCGGTGGTCTAGCCACCAGGTCCGCCCCGCGACACTGGCGCGCGCGGCCACGCCTGGCTGCCGTTCGCGCCCCCGCATATACTCCACGGGTGACTCACCACGGCGGCGTGTGGTCGCCGCTCCCCGACCGGCTCCGGAGGTGTCGCATGCAGATCGCCCTCACCGAGCGCGAGGCAGTCGTGCTGCGCGAAGCGCTGGCCAGCTATCTCCCCGAGCTCCGCATGGAGATCGCCCGCACCGAAGCGAAGGAGTACCGGCACGGCCTGTTCGATCGTGAGCGGCTCTTCGAGCGGCTGCTCGCGGAGCTCGACCGGAACGACGGGTGACGCGGGGCATGCACCCCGTCACCACCGAGCTGCTGGAGCACCTCGACCGCACGCGCGCCGTCCTGCGCGAGACGGTGGACGCGGTGCCCCCTTCCCTTCGCGAGCGCCGCCCCGCGCCGGAGCGGTGGTCGGTGGCGGAGATCGTCGAGCACCTGTCGCTCGTCGAGGACCGCTTGGCGCAACGCATCGCGGCGATTCCCATCGCCGACGGCACGGAGCCCACGCCCACCTACCGCCCCGGCGCGACCGTCGGCTCGCTCGACGCCGCGCGCGCGCTGGACCGGGGCCGAACGGTAGTGGCGGCGGAGGCCGTGCACCCGCGCGCGGGGTGCTCGTTCGACGTCGCGTGGAGCGCGCTCGAGGAGAGCCGGCAGCGGTTGCGCGATGCGGTGCTGGCGCGCGATGGGGTGCCGCCCGGCGACTCCCGATTCACGCACCCCGCGCTCGGCACGCTCGACATTCACCAGTGGGTGGTCTTCATCGGGTACCACGAGGAGCGGCACGCCGCGCAGGTCCGCGAGGTCGCGGCGGCGCTCCTCGCCGCGCGCTGACGCGCGGGGCGCACTCCGCTCAGCGTCGCTGGCCGGACTCGACGCGAAGGCGCACCGCGGCGACGATCGCATCCACGAGCGCGCCCTTGCTCACCGACGAGCGCGCGGCCTCGGGACCCACGAGCGCGTAGGCATCGGCCACGTTCACGAGCTGGTCGCGGGAGAGCGCCTGCAGCTCGCTGCGGAGGATCTGCTCTCCCTGCGCGTGCACGGCGAATGGATCGAGCACCGCGCGCGACGTCATCGCGACCGCCGGCCCGGCTGGGGGTGCCGGCTCGGAGAAGAACGCGCGCACCACCGGTGCCGGCTCCTCCACTCTCGGCGCCGCGGCGCGCCGTGCCCTGTCGAGCGCGCCCTCCAGATACGCCACGCTCAGTCCCGTCGCCCAGTACTCGAGATCGTGGCGGTTCGGCTGCGATGTCTCACGGGGGGAGCGCAGCACCTCCCCACCATCGATCGGCTGATACTCGACCCACCCTTCCCACATCCCGTCGTGCGCCACGCGCCCGCACACCTGGGCCGCAAAGCCGCGTCCGCGGGAATCGTGAATCGGCTCGTCGAAGCGAATCAGGACTTCTGCCATACTCCCTCCAGCACCGGCAATGGGCGCTCGCGCGCCCGCGACGCGACGAACGCAACCGGCGGGCCGCGCCGATGATGGCCGTGCGTTTCGACACGCCGGCGCCACGGTCTGAGCCATGCGCGGCCCCGGAGAAGGTAGGGCCTGGTGGCTGGACCACCGAAGAACGCGTGTGGCGTGTGGGGAACTGACGGGAGTAGATGCGAGGTGGAGCGCGTGTAGGCTCGGCTGTAGAGAGAGTCCGCCTACACACGAACCTACTCTCGCCGTACCTCCCTCCTCTGCCCGTCGGTCTCCCACACGCCACACGCGTTTCACGGTGGTCCAGCCACTAGGTCCTAGACCCCACCAGATCTTGCCTCCCCCCCCATTCCCGCCATACTCTCCCCCCATGCCCCGCCCTTTCGACTTCCCTCCCTCCACTCAGCGCGGCGCGCGGATGCGGCAGTGGGGGCTCTGCGCTCACTGCGGCGAGGCGCTCGACGATCGATGGGAGCATGCCCATCACGTGATCCCCAACCAGATCGGGCGTCCGGGCGATGAGGCGGACGACTTCCTGCGCGGGGAGGCGAACTGCGTGATCATCTGCGAGGAATGTCACTCGGCGGCGCACGCGCATGGCGCCTATCGCTACGGCGCCGTGGCGCCGCCGAGCTGGTACCGGTATTCGCACGGTGCGCACGCACACGGCCGGCACGCCGCCTGGTGCCGCGAGGTCGAGGCGGAGTGGGAGCGGATCGCGCGGCGCTGACCGGCGCCCTCCTCCTCCTCATCGCCGGCTCGTGCAGGCCGGCGGCGCCGCGCCACGGCGTCGAGATCACCTTTTCCGGCAGCGCCCTGGGCACGGAGGGCGCGCTCATCGCGCGCCAGGTCGCGCGCTTCTCCCGCCTCCACCCCGGCATCCATGTGCGCGTGCAGCCCACGCCGGATGATGCCACCCAGCGTCACCAGCTCTACGTCCAGTGGCTGAACGCGCACGTGGGCGATCCCGACGTGCTGCAGCTCGACGTGATCTGGACAGCGGAGTTCGCCGCCGCCGGGTGGGTCCTCCCGCTCGACCACTATCACCCCGTCACCGCCGACTTCTTCCCCGCCACCGTGGACGCGAACCGCTGGCGGGACACGCTGTACGCCATCCCCTGGTACGCCGACGTGGGGATGCTCTACTGGCGCACCGACCTCCTCGGCCACGCGCCCCGTTCGCTCGACGAGCTGATGGCCGTCACCGCGCCGACCGCGCGGCGCGGCACCGGAACGGCGTACGGCATCGTGTGGCAGGGCGCGCGCTACGAAGGGCTCGTCACCGTCTTTCTCGAGTACCTGGGTGCGTTCGGCGGGCGCATGATCGCCGACGATGGAAGCGTGACAGTGGACTCGCCGGAGGGGATCGCGGCGCTCACGCTCATGCGCGAGCAGTTGCGCACGGGGCGGGCGCCGCCGGAGCAGCTCACCTGGCACGAGGAGGAGACGCGCTTCGCCTTCCAGAACGGCGAGGCGCTGCTCATGCGCAACTGGCCGTACGCGTACCCGCTGCTCGGCGACAGCGCGCGCTCGCGCGTGGCCGGCCGCGTGGGGGTGGCGGTGATGCCCGCCGCGCCGGGGGGCACGCCCACGGCGGCGCTCGGCGGATCGGAGCTGGCGATCAACGCGCACAGCGAGGCGCCCGACTCGGCGTGGGTGCTCGTGGCCTATCTCACCGCGCCGGCGCAGATGCTCGAGCGCGCGGTGGTCGGGGGATACTTTCCCACGCGCCCCGCGCTGTACGACGATCCGCGGCTGCGCGCCGCGCTCACCATCCCCGCGGACACGGCGCGCTCCATCGTGTACCACTCGCGACCGCGCCCCGTCACGCCGATCTACTCGCAGCTCTCCGAGCTGCTCCAGATCCGGCTGCACCGCGCGCTCTCCGGCCAGGCCACCCCCGCGGCGGCGCTGCATGACGCCGCGCGCGCCATGAACGAGCTGATGGACCGCACGCACCTGCGCACGCTCATGGCGCGCCGGAGCACGCCGTGAGCACGGCGGTGAAGCCCGCGACGGGCGCGGCTCGCACGGCGAGCACCGCGGGCGCGGCGCGGGAGGAGCAGCGGCTGGCCTGGATGCTCGTGGCTCCGGCGCTCGGCGCGGTGGCGCTGGTGGCGATCTTCCCGCTGGCGTGGACTGTCTGGGAGTCGCTGCACCAGCACGATCTCCGCATGCCGTGGCTCGGGCGTCCGTTCGTCGGCGTGCGCAACTACGCCGCGATCGCCGGCGACGCACGATTCTGGAGCGCGCTCGCGCACACGGCGCTCTTCTGCGCGGTCACCGTCACGGCGGAGCTCGTGCTCGGCCTGGCGGTGGCGCTCGTGATGCACCGCGCCGCGCGCGGGCGCGGGATACTGCGCGCCGCGCTGCTCGTGCCGTGGGCCATCCCCACCGTGGTCGCCGGGCTGCTGTGGCGCTTCATGTTCGACGGACGCGCCTCCATCGCCAACGCGCTGCTCGTGGAGAGCGGGCTCGCGCGGCAGCCGGTGACGTGGCTCGTGCACGCCGCCACGGCGTGGGTGCCCGTGATGCTCGCCGACATCTGGAAGACCACGCCCTTCGTCGCGCTCCTCCTGCTCGCCGGCCTGCAGGGGATCGACCCGGCGCTGTACGACGCGGCGGCGGTGGATGGCGCGGGGTGGTGGCGTCGCCTCCGCCTCATCACGATCCCGCTCCTCCGCCCGGCGATCCTCGTCGCGCTGATCTTCCGGACGCTCGACGCGTTCCGCGTGTTCGACCTCGTGTACGTGCTCACCGGCGGGGGTCCCGGCACGTCCACCGAGCCCGTGGCGCTGTACACCTTCGACACCCTCCTCCAGAACCTCGAGTTCGGCTACGGCGCGGCGCTGTCCGTGGTGGTGTTCGCGATCACCTTCGGGCTCGCGCTGCTCTACATGCGCGCGCTCGGCGAGCGCGCGGATGGCGCCGGCGCGCGGGGAGGCGCGCGCTCGTGAACGGCACGGGACGCCGCCTGCTCCGCTGGGGGAGCGCCGCCCTGCTCGCGGCGTTCGCGCTCTTCCCCCTGTACTGGGCGCTCGTGGCGTCGCTCAGCCCGGAGGCGGAGCTCTTCCGCGCGCCCTCGCTCTGGCCGCGCACCCCGATCCTCGATCACTACCGCGCGCTGTTCGTCGAGCGCGACTTCGTGACGCCGATCCGCAACTCGCTCGTCGTCGCCGGCGCCACCACGCTGCTCTGCGTGGTGGTGGGATCGTGCGCGGCGTACGCCATCACGCGGCTCGCCTTCCGCGGCAAGCGCGCGGTGCTCGGCTTCGTGCTCGCGGTCACGATGTTTCCGCAGATCTCGATCGTGAGCCCGCTCTACCTGCTCCTGCGCGCCCTGCACCTCATCGACAGCTATCCCGGGCTCGTGCTCCCGTACCTGACGTTCGCCATGCCGCTCGCCATCTGGCTGCTCGTGAGCTTCTTCCGGCAGCTCCCGCACGAGATCGAAGAGGCGGCGTTCGTGGATGGCGCCTCGCGCTGGCAGAGCTTCACGCGCGTGCTCCTCCCGATGGCCGCACCGGGGATCGCCACCACGGCCATCCTCACGTTCATCTACTGCTGGAACGAGTTCCTCTTCGCGCTTTCCTTCACCCTCGGCCCGGAGCGGCAGACCGTGCCCGTCGCGATCGCGCTCTTCCGCGGCCAGTACCAGGTGCCGTGGGGAGAGATCCTCGCCGGCGCGGTGGTGGCGACGGCGCCCGTCGCGCTCATGGTGCTGCTCTTCCAGCGCCGCATCGTGCAGGGGCTCACCTCCGGCGCGGTCAAGGGGTGAGCGCGCCGACATCTGCTTGCGCTTTCCGGCAAAGCGTGTAGCGTGATACTCGTCAGGCCCGCGACGCAGCGGGCCGTCGTGCATCGAGGCACACTCCCACCTGGCACCATGCCCTCGTCACTCGTGTCGGGCCGCCGGCGCGGCTCGTTCCGTTCCGCCATCGCCGCCGCGGCGATCGTGGCGTTCACCCTGGCCTCCGCCGCCTGCCACGATGTGACGCGGCCGAGGGGCTTCTCCGGGATGTACTCCCTGATCAGCTACGATGGCCAGCCGGCGACGGGGTGGATCGTGCTCCCGCGGGACACGATCCGGTATTCGGTCGCCGAGGTGACCTTCAGTGATGACCATGCCGCGCGCCTCTTCTTCGTGGCAACGGACCGCTCGGCCACGGGAGTGCACTACGACAGCTCCGATTTTCGTGGAAGTTGGTCCGGTCCGACCGACTCGTACGTGGATTCATCCGGCACGTCGTGGGACGTGTACGAGGTCAGCGGATACGGAGGCTACGTCGACGTGCTCGCGCGCATCGACGAGGTGCGAATCGGCACGATGTGGTTCCACCGCCACTTCTGAGCGCTCCCCGAATGCCCCCTCGCGCCTCCAATCCCGTTCGTGCCCTCGCACTCCTCGGCGGCCTCGCGCTGCTCGCGCTGGCCGCCGCCGTCACGTTCGGCTTCGCCCTCGCCGCGCCGGTGGGAATGCTGATCGCCGCGGTCGTGCTCCACAAGCGAAAGCGGCGCTACTCGCGTGGCAGCGGGTGGGTGGGCGCCGTGGTCGCCACGTCGCTGGCACTCGGCGTCGCGTCCTCGCTGGCGCTGCGCCGCGTGCCACCGGGCACCTTCGAGAAGGTACGGCGCCAGGCGATCGGCGAGCGGCAGCGTCACCCGCCGCACGTACCGCGCGTGCTCCAGCGGATCGCCCCGCCGAGTCCCGCCACGCCGCTGATCCAGGCGAAAACCGACTCGCTCACGGCCACTCCCGGAGTGTTCTGGACGCTGACCATCATGGGGGCGCTGATCGCGTGCGGCATCATGGGAGCGATCGTGGGCTCCGCGGGATGGGCGTGCGCCACCATCGCGGCGTTCGGCATCCTCGGGCGGTGGCCGGGCGCGCGCCGCGCCCCGCCGGCCGACGACGCGGACTACGCAGCGGCGCTCACAGGCTGAACCGCCACACCCGCTCCCCCGTCTCCTGGTCCACCACCGCGTGCGTCCGCACGCGGAACACTCGCTCGATGAGCGCCGGCGGAATCTCCGACGCCCGGTCGGTCTCGAGCACCACGCGCCCGCCGTCCATCACGAAGAACGCGTCGCCGTAGTGGAAGGCGACGTTCAGGTCGTGCAGGATGGCCACCACCGTGCACTCGCGCGCGAGCAGCCCGCGGGCGACGTCGAGCAGGTGGAGCTGGTAGTGCACGTCCAGGCTCGAGGTGGGCTCGTCGAGGAAGAGGTACTTCGGCTCGCGCGGCGCGTCCTCGTTCCAGATCTGCGCCAGCACGCGCGCGAGCTGCACCTTCTGCTGCTCGCCGCCGGAAAGCGTGGGGTACGGCTGCTCCCCTTTCTCCCGCATCCCGACCAGATCGAGCGCGCGGCTCACGATCTCACGGTCGTGGGCCCCCGGCGCGCGGCCGAAGTGCGGGTACCGTCCCATCAGCACCACGTCGCGCACCGGCAGCGGGAAGGCGAGCGACACGTGCTGCGAGAGCACCGCCCGCTTGCGCGCCAGGGCATCGGGGGAGAAGTCGCGCACCGGGCGGTCATCGTACAGCACCGTCCCGGCGGTGGGGCGCAGCAACCCCGTGGCGACGCGCAGCAGCGTGGATTTCCCGGCGCCGTTGGGGCCGAGGATCACGTTGAAGGCCCCGGGGCGAAAGCGCGCGCTCACGTCGTCCAGGATCACCGCGTTCCCGGCGACGTAGCGCACGGCGCGCAGCTCAGCCATGGAATCCCACTCCCCCCTCGCCGCGCTGCCGGAGGAGGATCGCCAGGAACACCGGTGCGCCCACCACGGCGGTGATGATCCCGATCGGCAGCTCCGCCGGCGGGATGATCACGCGCGCCACGATGTCCACCAGCACCATGAGCAGTGCGCCCAGCAGCGCGGACGCGGGGACCAGGAAGGTGTAGTCGGAGGACTTCACCATCCGGAGCACGTGCGGCACGATCAGTCCCACGAACGCGATCACTCCCACCATGGCCGTGGCGGCGGCGACCATCACCGTGTTCAGCACGAGGAGCCGGAAGATGAGCGTGCCGGGATCGATCCCGAGGTACGCCGCCTCATCCTCGCCGAGCATGAGCGCGTTCAGCGCCTTCGCGTGGCGCTGCGCGAGCGCCAGACAGATGGCGAGCACCGCGACGACCAGCACCACGCCGCGCCAGCTCGCCGTGGTGAAGGTGCCGAGGTTCCAGAAGGTGATGTTGCGCGCTTGGGGATCGCGCGCGACGTACGAGAGGAAGCCAGTCCCCGCGCCACAGACGGCGTTCACCGCGATGCCGGCGAGCAGCAGGGTGAACACGTTCACCTTCCCGAACGCGGTGGACACGCGGTACACGAGCATGGTGGCGCCGAACGCGCCGGCGAACGCGAGCAGCGGCACGGCGAGGGCGCCCAGCGGCGCCGTGAAGGAGAGCGCGCTCCCCGAGCCGCCGGCGAACACGAACACCAGCGCGGCGCCGAACGCCGCCCCCGCCGATGTGCCGGCGAGCCCGGGCTCCACGATGGGATTTCGGAAGAGTCCCTGCATGAGCGCCCCGGACACTCCCAGCACCGCGCCGGTGGCCGCCGAGAGCAGCACCCGCGGCAGGCGGAGGCGCAGGAACACGTTGCGCCCGAGCGCGTCGGCATCCGTGGACGGCAGCCACCCCGCCGCCTGCGCGAGGTAGTGCAGCATGCGCTCCGGCGCGAAGGAGAACGCGCCGATCCCCGCCGAGGCGACCATTGCCGCCACCAGCGCCAGACCGAGCAGGAGCTGGACCTGGCCGCTCGTCAGGCGCCGCGGCATCTCAGCGATGGATCATCGCCGCGAGCGCGCGCACGGACGCCGGCGTGCGCGGCCCGAAGTACATGATCTGGGTCTCGTCCACGCGATAGATGCGCCCCGACTTCCCGGCCGGAGTGAGCGCCACGCCGGGGAGCTCGGCGAAGCGCTCGGCGCTCCCCACGCGGTCGAAGCCCACGTCGGTCGCGATGATCACGTCGGGAGCGGCCTTGGCGATCAGCTCCGGAGTGAGGCGCGTCATCCCGCCGATCGAGTCCACCGCGTTCTCCCCGCCTGCCCAGCGGAGCATCTCGTCCGCCGGTCCGCCGCGATTCACGGCGAGGTAGTCGTTGACGATCTGGCCGAAGTGCATGATGAGCACGCGCGGCCGGCGCTGACCGGCCCAGCGCGCGCTGTCCGCCCACACGTCGCGCATCCCCTGCCGCCACGCGGCGAGCACGCTGTCCGCCGCGTGCTCGCGGTGGAAGCGCTCGCCGAGCCGCCGCATCAGGAGCTGCGCGCTGTCCACCGTGCCGCCCGGGCGCAGGATCAGGATCGGGATCCCCACCGTCCGCAACTGGTCGAGCACCGCGTCGGGTCCCACGTTCCCGTCGGTGAGGAAGAGCGTGGGCCGAGTGGAGATGATCCCCTCGGCGCTGAGGGCGCGGTGGTATCCCACCGAGGGAAGCGATCGGATCGCCGGCGGGTAGATCGACGTGAGGTCGCGCGCGACGAGCACGCCCTGCGCGCCGATGTCGTACATGAATTCGTTGATCTGCTTGGAGACGCAGACGACGCGCTCCGCGGGGTCGCGGCGGTCCGCGCCGCCGCGCGTGCAGGCGGCGAGCGCGAGAACCAGCGCGATCGCGAGCCGCCGGGGTGCTCTTCCCATGTGTGCCGGATTCCCTGTGGGCCTCGTGGCGCGGGGAAGGCGCGGCTCCCCTCGCGGTCGAACCGCGAAAACTGGCGCGGGACCGGGGAATCGCAAGCGGATGCACGACCGGGGAGGGGGTGTGCCCCTCCCCGGTCGTGCTGCATGCTCCCACGCGGCGAATGCCGCTCAGTGCGTGGCGACGAGCAGTACGCCTCCACCGTGGTCGGTGCCGTAGCGCACCGCCGCCTCGGGGCCGGGGATGAAGCGCACTTCCTTCACCTGGTCGGCGCTGAAGTTCCTCAGGTTGTCCACGCCGTCCGCGCGCGCGCCGTCCACGTACACGATGATCGGCTGCGACTCGCTTCTGGCCGACGGCGTGCCGGTGCCGGGCGAGGGCGAGTCATCCTGTCCAGGAGTCGATGCAGACAGCCTGGTGAAGGTGGTGGGACCGCGACGGCTGCTGAGGAAGTTGGGGCGGAGCTTCCGCACGGCGTCGTACAGATTGTCGGCCTTCACGCGCGCCAGATCGGCCGCCACGAGCACGTACTTCGAGGAGTGCTCCTGCTTCACGGGCGCGCTGTCCTGCGCGGACTGCGCGGACGCACCAGCGGCGGCGACGAGGACAGCCACGGCGGCGAGAGCGACGAGCCGAATGCACGACGAGCCGATGACGCGACGAGCCATGAACCGCCTCCTGGGAGGGTCGAGTGTCCCGCGACGCGCATAACTTGTCGCGGCGGAGCACGCGGAGCAATGGCGGCGCCGCGCGTCGGCAGGTGGCCTGGTGGTCCCGACCTTGCTGATGACATCGCACGTGCGGCGGCACCGTGCCGTCCGCGAGCGCCGGGCGCCGGCGATTCTCCACGGCCGACCGTGTCTGGCCGTTGCTCCGGTAGCCCTTCGGTCGTGACATTGGTGATGCGGGACGAGCGATCGAGGGAATTCCGGTGGGCCGGGTGGAGCGATGCGGAGCTGCTCGAGCTTCCGCTCGGCGCGCTCGGCGTGTCGCTGCGCGGCACGTGGGTGGAGCGATGCGTCCACCGGTTGTACGCGGAGCTGGAGCGCCGCGCGATCCGCTTCCGACCGCGGGTGTGGGTGTCCGAGGAGTGGTTCTCCCCCACGGGCATCCCCGGTTTCGCGGTCCCTTTCTACCTACTACACCCACGGCTCATGCGACTCGAGCGCGCGCAGATGCGGAGCGTGGAAGGCGGGACGGTCCCGGAGTGCATGGCCATCATGCGCCACGAGACGGGACACGCCATCCAGACGGCGTACCGGCTGCACGCGCGCGCCGACTGGCGCCGCCTGTTCGGCCGGACGACGGCGCCGTACCCCGACCGGTACCGCCCCGATCGCCGCAGCCGCGCGTACGTGCGCCATCTCCCGCACTGGTACGCGCAGAGCCATCCCGACGAGGATTTCGCCGAGACGTTCGCCGTGTGGCTGCGTCCACGCGCCGAGTGGCGACGCGAGTACGCGCGGTGGCCGGCGGCACTGGCCAAGCTGGAGCTCACCGACGCGCTGATGCGGGAGATCGCCGGCACGCGTCCGCTCGTGACCACTCGCGCGACGTACCTGCCGCTCCGCCAGTTGCGCCGCACGCTCGGCGCGCACTACGCCGCGCGGCGGCGGCACTACGAGGCGCCGCTCGCCGCCGAGCGGCGGGGATGGATTCCGCTGTGACTCGCAAGCGCAAGCTGCGCGTGATCGCCCTCACGCATCCGGCGCATCTCCCTCCCGAGCACCCCGAGGCGCTCTCACCGCAGGAGCTGCTCGAGCGCCGCGCGGCGCTCGACGTGGTGGAGGGGCTGCGGTCGCTCGGCCACGCGGTGCACCCTGTCGGCATCCAGGACGACCTCGCGCCGATCAACGACGCGGTGGCCGAGACGCGCCCGCACGTGGTGTTCAACCTGCTCGAGGAGTTCCAGTGGAACGCGCTCATGGATCACCACATCGTGAGCTTCCTCGAGCTGCTCGGCCTCCCCTACACCGGCTGCAGCCCGCGCGGGCTCGTGCTCTCCCGTGACAAGGCGCTCTCCAAGGCGCTCCTCGCCTATCACGACATCCCGGTGCCCGCGTTCGCGACCTTCCCCATCGGCCGCAAGGTCCGGCGCCCCCCCGAGCTGGAGTTTCCGCTGTTCGTGAAGAGCATCACCGAGCACGCGTCGCTCGGCATCTCGCGCGCGTCGCTGGTGCGCACCGACGAGGAGCTGGAAGAGCGAGTGGCGTTCATTCACGAGCGCGTGGGCACCGGCGCGATCGCCGAGCGGTTCATCGATGGGCGCGAGCTCTACGTGAGCGTCGTGGGCAACACCCGGCTGCGCACCTTCCCCACCTGGGAGCTCGTGATCGACGATGCGCCGGCGAGCGAACCGCTCATCGTGACGGCGAAGGTGAAGCACGACCTGGGCTATCAGAGCAAGCGCGGCGTGCGCCTGCGCGCGGCGGAGGACCTGCCGCGCGAGGTGTCCGCGCGCATCGCGTGGCTGAGCAAGCGGATCTACCGCGTGCTGGAGCTCTCGGGCTACGCGCGCCTCGACTTCCGCCTGGACGAGCGCGGCGGGCTCTACTTCCTCGACGCGAATCCGAATCCGGACATCTGCGAGCACGAGGAATTCGCCTCGGCGGCCCGGGCGGCGGGGCTGGAGTATCCGGACCTCATCCAGCGGATCGTGAACCTCGGGCTGCGGCGCGCGAGCTAGCGGTCTGCCGGCGGGGCGCGCGGGCGTGGTGGGGCCTCCTGGTGCTGGCGAGGCGCGGGCCGTGGTGGGCTCCTGGTGCTGGCGTGCCGCGGGCCGTGGCGGGGCTCCTGGGACTGGCGTGCCGCGGGGGTGTGGCTCTGGCGGCGTCGCGCTTACACGCTGCGAGCCAACCCGTGCGCCAGAGCGTCCTGCCCGCCTG
>DASTSH010000215.1:0-5009 GCA_035760785.1 Gemmatimonadaceae bacterium
GTTCATGCCCGAGGCGCGGTGGGGACGGCACACCCGGTGGCTCACCACTCTCACCATCGATCCGGAGCAGTTCGGCACCGACCGCCGCGCGCTGCGCCTGGAGCTGGAGGAGGCGAACATCGAGGCGCGCCCGGTGTGGAAGCCGATGCACCTGCAGCCGGTGTTCCGAGGTTTCCCGGTGGTGGGCGGCGCGGTGGCGAAGCACCTGTTCGACCACGGGCTCTGTCTCCCCTCCGGCTCCAACCTGCACGAGCGCGACCTGGAGCGGGTGGTGAGCGTGATCCGGAAGGTCCACGTCCGCTCCACGCGCACGGGAACACTTGCTGGCGAGTTGCGCTCGGCGTGAGTAGCTTTTGATCCTTCGTGCGGAGGCCATGACTAGGTCTCCGCACGAAGCGCGTGACCCAGCCGTTCACTCCCGGTCGTCGGCCATCGCCTCTCCGCCGTCTCCGGCCGGGAGCCCATCGTCGATGGCCCGAAGCGGCGTCCTCCCCCTTCCGCTCCATCGCTCCCCTCAGAAGTTCGGTACTCCAGATGTCAGAGAACCTCCTCCCAGGCCCCCAGCCGAATCTCCCCACACAGGTGACTCCGGGGGGCGCGCGCGTGGTGCCGCCAGCCAGCGCGGCGGGAGCGGAGGACGTTATCGATCTGCGCGAAGTGTTCGGCGTGCTGCGCCGGCATCTTCGGTTGGTTCTGGGCGTGAGCGCGGCCGTCACGCTGCTCGCGGGGTGGGTCGCCTTCCACTCGCAGCGCGTGTTCCAGGCGAACGCCGTGATCCGCATCGCCGATACGCGCGGCGCGATGACGGCGGGATTGGACAATCCCATCGCGAACAACCCGATGGGGATGTGGACGGACCCGGTGCTCTCGCAGATCCAGGTGCTCGAGAGCCGGGCGGTGGCGGCGCAGGTGATCGAGCGGCATCCGCTCGGGCTGCGTGTGATCACCGACGGAATTCGGACGTCCGCGCTGAGCGACGTGGCCATCGACTCCACGGTGACGCGGGACACGCTCCCGCTGGAGTTCGCCGACAGCGGATACACGGTGCAGCGGCGCTCGGGTGAGGTGTACCGCCGCTACGGAGCTCCGGTGGTCGTGGACGGCGTGCGCTTCGCCATCGCCGAGCGGCCGGCGCGCAGGGCGGCGCGGGTGATAGTGGTGTCGAACGAGTCGGCGATCGACGGGCTGATGAAAGACCTCGACGCCCGCGCCCGCAAGAACACTGACGTCATCGACGTCTCGTACAAGACCACCGACCCTGCGATCGCCCGCGAGGTGGTGAACACCGCCGTCACAGCGTTCCAGGAGATCAACGCCTCCACCGCGCAGCAGGAGTCCCGCCGCCGCCGCGAGTTCGTGCAGGAGCAACTCGCGGAGACGGACTCGATCCTCTCCACCGCCCAGACGGCGCTCAGCGACTTCGCCAGCAACAAGCAGGTCTACGGCTCCGACCAGAAGATCGCCGCCGAGCAGACGGGGCTCATGGACCTGGACATGAAGCGCGGCGAGCTCGCTGCCACGCGTCGCATGTACCAGACGCTCCTCGACTCCCTGGAGAAAGCGAAGGGACAACACCTCACCGAGAAGCTGAACGCGGTGGTCTCCTCCCCTGACGTCGCCGGGAACCCGGTGGTGCAGGCGCTCTACCAGCAGCTCGTGGCCTACGAGGCGGCGCGCGACTCGCTCACCACGGGGTACTGGGGGAGCGCTCGTACCAACCCCGACGTGCAGCGGCTGGAGGTGCTCGTCGCCTCCACGCAGGAGCGCCTCACCGGTGCCACGCGCAGCCAGATCGAGGCGCTCGATGCTCGCATCTCCTCGCTCGACGACCTGAAGGCTCGCACTGCCGCCGAGCTCCAAAAGCTCCCCGCCACGCAGGCCGCCGAGGCGCGCCTCACCCAGCGCGTGGAGGCCACGCGCAAGGTGGCTGACCAGCTCCGCGAGGAGTACCAGAAGGCGCGCATCGCCGAGGCGGTGGAGGCGGGGCAGGTGGAGGTGGTGGACCTGGCGCCCCTCCCGCTCTATCCGATCGGGCGCGGGCCGCTCTTCAAGACGGTGCTCGGGCTGATCGTGGGGCTCATGCTCGGCACCGGCGCGGCGTTCCTGAAGGAGAACATGAACACCGCCATCCACCGCCGCGACGACATCGAGCAGGTGCTGCGCGTGCCGGGGCTGGCGATCATCCCGCAGATCCTCCCCGCGAACGGGCGCAACGGGCACCTCCGCTTCGCCGGCGTCTCCATGCCGCGCCTCCCCAGGCGCAACGGCGCCCGCGATGGCGGACGCACCGCGCTCGTCGCCGCCACCGACACGCGCTCGCAGGGCGCCGAAGCGTTCCGCACGCTGCGCACGAGCCTCATCTTCTCGCAGGCGGTGCAGTCGCTGCGCACGATCGTGGTCACCTCCCCCTCGCCGCAGGACGGGAAGACCACCACCTCCGCGAACCTCGCCGTCACTTTCGCCCAGCAGGGGATGCGCGTGGCGCTCGTGGATTGCGACCTCCGCCGCGCGCGGATGCACCAGGTGTTCAACGTCCCCCGCGAGCCGGGGCTCACGCAGGCGATGCTCGGCCACGCGAGCATGGACGACATCCTGTGCCCGACGCAGGTGGACGGGCTCACCTTCGTCCCCGCCGGTGCGCTCCCCCCCAACCCCTCGGAGCTGCTCGGCGGCCCGCGCATGCGCGCGGTGCTCGACGCGCTGCACGAGCGCTTCGACATCGTGCTCCTCGACACCCCCCCGGTGCACGTCGCCGCCGACTCGCTCATCCTCGGCCGCGTGGCCGACGGCGTGCTCCTGGTGCTCCGCGCCGGGCACACGGAGAAGGACTCGGCGCAGGACGCGCTCCAGCGCCTCCAGAACGTGGGCGCGCGCGTGGTGGGCGCCGTGCTCAACGACCCCGACCACAAGGTGCCGCAGTACGGCGGGTACTACTACTACGACTACTACGGGGACGAGGGGTGAGCCCCGGCGGGGCGCGCCGCTCCTTTACGCCGTAGCCCCGCCGCGTTAACGTGGCCGCATGAGACATCCCCTCCTTCCGGCCCTCGCCGCCCTCGCCGCCCTCTGCGCGGTGGCGCCGCTCGCCGCCCAGAGCACGGGCGCGCCGCGTGACACGAACGTGGTGCTCCACCCCGGCGACGAGGTGAAGGTGGTGGTGTGGCGCAACGCGGAGATGAGCGGCGACTTCGTGGTCGGCATCAACGGCGCGCTCCGCCACCCGCTCTATCAGGAAGTACAGGTGGTGGGGATCCCCCTGTACGAGGTGGAGACCCGCCTCCGCGAGTTCCTCGCGAAGTACGTCACCAACCCGCAGCTCGTGGTGGAGCCGCTCTTCCGCGTCACCGTCGGCGGCGAGGTGCGGCAGCCGAACCTCTACCCGCTCCCGCGCGAGACCACCATCTCCCAGGCCGTCGCCCTCGCCGGCGGCGCCACCGAGAACGGGCGCCTCGATCGCGTGAAGCTGATCCGCGGCCAGCAGGAGTACCTCATGGATCTCACCTCCCCCACCTCGCGCTGGGACAACGAGCCGGTACAGTCGGGGGACCAGATCCTGGTGCAGCGGCGCCGCAATCTCTTCCGGGACATCATCTTCCCGATGTTCGGCATCGCCGGCGCCGTGGCGTCGATCATCAACGTGGCGAAGCGGTGACCGCGCACCCTCGAGCGTAGACCGCCGCGTGCGCCCGGAGGCCCACCTTCTCCTCCACGCCTCCCGGGCGCGCATCACATCCGAGCACTCGGCAACGCTGCGCGAGATCACCGCGCGCGTGCGCGATTGGGAGTGGGTGCGCCGCACCGCCGACTGGCACGCGGTGATCCCGCTGCTCCACCGGCAGCTCCAGGCCGCCGCCCCCCCGCAGCTTCCCCCGCTCACCGCCGACGCGCTCCGCGCCGCCGCCGACGAGAGCTCCCTCCGCAGCTTCGTGCTCGCGCGCCACCTGGCGACCGTCGTCGCCGCGCTCGAGGAGCGCGGCGTGCCGGTGATCCCGCTCAAGGGACCGGTGCTCGCGCTCGCCGTGTACGGCGACCTCGCCCTCCGCCGCTTCGGCGACCTGGACATCCTCGTGCCGCGCGAGCGCGTCCCCGACGCGCGCGACGCGCTCCGCGCGCTCGGCTACTCCACCGCCACGCGCTTCTCCAGCGACGCCGAGCGCGCGCTGGCGCGCTCCGACTACCACGTGCGCTACGCGCTCCCCGGCGCGGGAGTGAAGGTGGAGCTGCACTGGTCGCTCACGCGCGAGGTGGCGGGGACGCACGTGAGCGAGCGGTGGGCGTGGGCGAACTCGCGCGAGCTCGATCTGCTCGGTCGCACGGTGACCGCGCTGCGCGACGAGGCGCTGCTCGTGTACCTGTGCATCCACGGGAGCAAGCACGGGTGGGGACGTCTGGCCTGGATCTGCGACGTGGCCGAGCTGCTGCGCGGGGCGGGGGCCACGATGAAGTGGGACGTGGTGGCCGAGCTGGCGCGCGAGTGCGGCGCGCGGCGGATGGTGCCGCTGGGACTCGCGCTCGCGCGGGAGCTGCTCGACGCGCCGGTGCCCGCCGACGCGGCGCGTCTCCTCCCCGAGACGGCGCGCGTGCGCGCGCTCGTGGCCGAGGTGCGCGCGCGCCTGTTCGACGACGCCTGGGACGGCGAGTCGGGCCTGCTCGGCTTCCAGCTCCGCACGCGCGAGCGTCTGCACCACCGCGCGGCGTACCTCCTCCACCTGCTCACCGCCCCGCACGTGGCCGACGTGGAATCCGTGCCGCTCCCCGCCGCGCTCCGGCCGCTCTACCGTGTGGTGCGGCCGGTGCGGCTCCTCTCCAAGCGGCTGCGCGTGAAGCGATAGCTCCGTCGCGCGGATCTCGTACCGGCGCTGCGCCTGCGCTGGGCACCGTGGGCTGGCAGGGTGCGGGCCGTGGCTGGGCTCCGTGGACGGGCGTGCCGCGGGGGTGTGGCTCTGGCGGCGTCGCGCTTACACGCGGCGAGCCCCCGCGCGCGCCAGCGCGGGCTCCCCGCCTGGTCG
>DASTSH010000216.1:0-11083 GCA_035760785.1 Gemmatimonadaceae bacterium
GCTCAGAAGCGCAGCCCGCGCCGCTTCGCCGCCGCGTCCACGGCGGTGAGGATCGTGCGCTCCACGAGCAGCGACTCGGTGGGCACGAGCGGCCCCTGCTTGATGTAGCGCGCGCACGGGTTGCAGATGATGAGCTGGTAGCCGAGCTGCGAGACGACGGAGATCCGCACCACCGAGGGTGGTTCCTCTTCGCCGCAGCCGAGGCAGCCGGGGCGGTCCGTGAGCCACATGGTGTCGCAGCGGACGCACGCCAGCGTGCGCCACTCCTCGCCGTCGCTGGTGAGCGCGAGGTCGGGGGCGCCGCCGCAGCAGGGGCAGTGCGGGTGCGGCCAGCCGCGCACCACCGCCTCTCCGCGCCGCGCCACCTCGCTCGCGTGGCGGAGCACCGCGCGCCCCACGAGCGACGCCGCGTAGCGCGAGACGGCGGTGACGTCGTCGTAGGAGCGCAGCTCGCCGCTCGCCCAGGATCCGAGGAGGAGGTACACTGACGCGGCGCGGGCGCGCACCGCGGTGGCGACGGCGCCGCTGATGAGCCCCGCGTCCTCGAGGGCGAAGGTGGCGTCGACGAAGGCGGGGACGAGGTTGCCGGCGCAGGCGAGGACGACGCGCGGGTCGAAGGCGATGTGGCCGGCGGCGATGCGCTCGCGCGCCCCGGCGACGTTCAGCGGCTCGGCGAGCCGCCGCGCGATCCGCTCGTGCAGCGCCACAATGGGCGCGAGCTGCACCGCGTAGAGCGCTCGGAGGGCGCGCGCGTCGGCGATGGGGCGGTAAGGGTCGCTCCGTGCGGTCGTGGGCTCCTCGGCGGTCGCTGCCCGGGTGGACACTGGCTACTCTCCGCGGTATTCGGCGCTGAGCGTCTCGTCCTCCCGCACCACCACGCTCGTCACCGTCGCCGAGCCGCCCAGAGCCAACTGTACGCGCTGGAAGATGAAGCGCGCAAGGTTCTCCCCCGTGGGCACCAGCAATCCGTCCGCGAACTCGGGGACGTCGAGGTTGATGTTCCGGTGGTCGAAGCGCGCGCGCACCTCGCGCGCGAGGATCCCATCGAGCGCACCGAGGTCGATGACCATCCCCGTCACCTCATCGATGGGGCCGGAGACGGTCACGTCGCACGTGTAGTCGTGGCCGTGGAAGTGGGGATTGGCGCAGGCGCCGAACACCTCGGCGTTGCGCTCGTCCGACCAGTCGGGACGACGGTAGCGATGCGCGGCGGCGAAGCGCACGCGCCGCGTGAGAGAGGCCTCTGACATGTGGCGGGAATCTGGCGCGTCGCGCCCCCGCGCGGGAGGGCGCGACGCGTGAGGCGGGTCACTCCGCCTCCGATTCCTCTTCCCCCCAGGGGGATTCCGACCCCGGGGAGGGGCGCCCCTCGGGCGTGGGCGTGTCGGGTGCCTCCCACGCCTCACCCTCGGCGATCGCGCTCTCCAGGTCGTGCGTGCCGTACAGCTCGCGCTCCCGGTCGGGGTGCACGCCCTCTGCCTCCGGGTCCTCCTGGATACGGTCGGTGCCGCCGAGCTGGTCCTCCCCGCGCGCGAGCACGTCGCCGAGATGGTCGTCCGCCGCCTCCGGCTCCTCGTCCCGGCGGATCGGATCCACCAGCAGCTCGTTCCGGTAGCGCGTCACTCCGACGACGTCCGTGAGCACGTGGTCGGCGATGCGGCGCTCCTCCTCCGTCCCCACCCGCCCGGACAGGACGACCTCGCCCCCGGATACCCGCACGAGGATGTTGTCCGCATCCAGCGTGTCGTAGTCCGCGAGCTCCTCGCGGATGAGCGACTGGAGATCGTCGTCGCTCATGTCGTCCAGGTCGTAGAGATCCTCGAAGTCGCGTGCCATGCGCCGTCGCTCCTGCGGCCTAACGCGAGAAGAGGTACGACACCCCCAGCGTCAACACCGCGTTGTGAGTCCACTGATTCGTCGCCGCGTCCGGCGAGAGCACGCCCGTGGTCGTGCTGGAGCCCAGGTACGAGGAGGGGTACGAGAGCTGGAACAGGTGATCGGTCACCTCCCCGCGCACCGACCAGTTCCCGCCGGGCACGTACCGGATGCCGCCGCCGAAGGTGAGTGCAAAGGGAGTGCCCACCTTGAAGCCCCCCACATCCCGATTCGTCCCGCCGTCCGACGCCACGCCGACGCCGAAGCCGACCACGGGCACGAGATGGTGCCAGCTCTTGCGTCCGGTCAGGTCGAGGTCGAGGCCGACATCGGCCAGGTAGAGCGGGAAGGAGAAGTCGCCCAGGTTGCGCTGATCCGCCGGGCGGGCGGGATCGATCACGGTGCGCGTGTCGGAGACGCGCGCGAATCGCGCGGCGAACTCCACCGGGCCGCCGAGGTGGATGGAGTAGCGCACCCCGGCCAGCGCGCCGCCACGCGGGCCGACGCCGGCGTTGCCGGCGTTGCCGCCGAACCAGCCGCCGTACACCGTCAGCTCCTGCTTGTACGGGACGTCGTGGTACGGGCTCTTCGCGGGCAGGTGGCCCACCACCTGCGCCATCGCCGGAGCGGCCGTGGCGCTGAGCAGCACGAACATCGAAACGAGCTTCACGAGCGGGCTCCCAGGTCTCTGAGGTCGATCCCGGTCATCTCCGCGGGGCGCTCCACGCCGAGCATCGCCAGGAGGGTTGGTCCCACGTCCCGCAGCGCGCCGCCGCCGCGCAGCGGGCGGTCGCCGTCGGGGTCCACGATCACGAGCGGGACGGGGTTGGTGGTGTGCGCCGTGTGCGGCCCGCCGGTCTCGGGATCGATCATCATCTCGCAGTTGCCGTGATCCGCCGTCACGATCACGCGCGCCTCGGCCTCCGCCGCCGTCGCCAGCACGCGGGCCAGGCACCGGTCCACCGTCTCCACCGCCTTGATCGTCGCGGGGATGACGCCGGTGTGTCCCACCATGTCGCCGTTGGCGTAGTTGCAGAGGATGAAGTCGTGCTCCCGTGAGGCGATCGCCCGGCAGAGCACCTCGGTGACGCCGGGCGCGCTCATCTCGGGGGCGAGATCGTACGTCGCCACCTTCTGGCTCGGTACCAGCTCGCGCACCTCGCCCTTGTACGGCACCTCGAAGCCGCCGTTGAAGAAGTACGTGACGTGCGCGTACTTCTCCGTTTCGGCGGTGCGGAACTGCGTGCGCCCGTGATCGGCCAGCACCTCGGCGACGATGCGCGAGAGCACGAGCGGCGGGAACGCCACCGGCACGATGAACGTCTGGTCGTACATCGTCATCGTGGCCACGTCCACGCGCGGGCGCGGGCGCACGTCGAAGCCATCGAAGTCCGGCTGCGTGAGCGCGCGCACGATCTGGCGCATGCGGTCGGCGCGGAAGTTGAAGAAGATCACGCCGTCGCCGTCGTGCACCGGCGCGACGGGGGCGCCGTCACGGACGATGACGATCGGCTTGATGAACTCGTCGGACTCGCCGCGGTCGTATGCCGCGCGGATCGCCTCCACCGGATCGGTGGCCGTGGGACCCGCGCCATGGACCATCGCATCGTACCAGAGCTTCGTGCGGTCCCAGCGCTTGTCGCGGTCCATGCCGTAGTAGCGGCCGCCGAGGGAGGCGACGGTGGCGCGCCCCGCCGCGCGCTGCACGAGCGTCTCCATGAAGCCGAGCGCGGA
This sequence comes from Gemmatimonadaceae bacterium, assembly GCA_035760785.1. GTDB lineage: Bacteria > Gemmatimonadota > Gemmatimonadetes > Gemmatimonadales > Gemmatimonadaceae > JADGGM01. The sequence continues at coordinate 3,610 of DASTSH010000216.1, forward strand.
GCGGGGGAGCGTGTCGCGCCCGTCGAGCAGCGCGTGGATCGCCACGCGAGGCACCCCCTCGCGCGTCGCCATGTCGATGAGCGCGAAGAGGTGCCGGTCCACCGCGTGCACGCCTCCGGTGCCGATCAGTCCGGCCAGGTGCAGCGTGGCCCCGCGCGCCTTCACGGCGCGGCAGAGCGGCACGAACACCTCGTTCTGGAAGAAGGAGCCATCCGCGATGGCCGTGTCGATGCGCACGAGGTCCTGCGGCACCACGCGACCGGCGCCGAGGTTGAGGTGCCCCACCTCGCTGTTTCCCATCTGCCCCTTCGGCAGTCCTACGGCTAGCCCCGAGGCCTCGAGCAGCGTGCGCGGACGGCAGCTCCAGAGCGTGTCCCACGTTGGCGTGTTCGCCAGGGCGATCGCGTTTCCTTCGCGCTCCGGACGGTAGCCCCATCCGTCGAGCACCACCAGCACCACCGGCCGCTTTCCCGTCTTGGGCATCTTTGCTCGCGTGATTGATCGTCGGTAAGTTGCGGCGCGCCACGCTTCACGCCCGCCGCGCCGTTCAAAATGTATCCGCCCTCACACGCACCATCCAGCGATGCGCATCAACTGGCTAGTCACAGCGCTGCTGCTTCCCGCGGCTCTCGGCGCGCAAACGTCCACGGTCCGCGCATCCACCGAGCTCCGCGCCACGGCGGGGGGCGTGCGGCTCGCCACGATCAATGAAGGGACGCCGCTCGCGACCGGGAGCGCGGCGAACGGCTGGACCGCCGTGACGCTCGACGGCTGGCTCCAGCGCGGCGCGATCGGCGGAAAGCGCGACACGTTCGCCATCTCCGCCGGCACCGATGGCGCGATCCTGCGCGCGAGCGGCGACCCGCACGCGACGCCGCTCGCGCGACTGGCGGAGGGGATGGGGCTCGAGCGTGTGGGTCGGCATGGCGACTGGGTGCACGTGCGGCGCAGCGCCTGGGTGCGGAGCGGGTCGCTCGCGCCGGCGGCCGGCGCGGCGCCGCGACAGGCGGCCGCCGCCCCGTCCGAGAGCGCCGCCGCGGCGCCCGCCGCGCCGGCGACGGCGGAGCCCTCCGCGAGCGCCGGCACGCTCGCCGTGGACCACCGCACGACGCTCCAACTCGCTCCCGATGGCGACGCGGCGCTCGCGGAGCTGTCGCCGCGGACGCGCGTGGTCACGCTCGCGCGCGAGCGCGGCTGGGTGCGCGTGCAGGTGGAGGGGTGGGTGCGCGCGACCGATCTGGCGCCGGTGGACACCACCGTGCTCACCGCCATCAGCGCCGCCGACCTGCGCGCGGAGCCGGACAAGTACCAGGGGGAGACCGTGCGCTGGGCGGTGCAGAAGATCGCGCTCCAGACCGCGGATCCGCTCCGACGCGGCTTCGCCCCCGACGAGCCGTATCTCCTCGCCCGCGGCCCGGGGAAGGAGAACTCGCTCCTCTACCTCGCGCTCCCGCCGTCGCTCGTGGAGCAGGCGCGCCGCATCGAGCCGCTCTCCACGGTGCTGGTCACCGCGCGCGTGCGCGCGGGACGAAGCGAGCCGTCCGGGGTACCACTCCTGGATGTCGTGAGCATCGCCCAGCGCTGACGCGCGCCCGGGCGGCACCGCACTTGCCAAATCGTTCGTCGAGCGCGCCGCACGCGCGCCGGCGGCGCTCCATCTCCCGATCGCATCCCGAATGACTTTCCGCCAGTTCCGTCAACGCCACCCGGGCTTCGTCTCCGCGATCGCGATCGTGCTGCTGGCCTTTCTCGCGCTCGATGGGTGGCTCGTGTACAAGCGGGTGACGTACCAGCAGGAGATCGCCCGGCTGCGGTCGGGGATGAGCGACTTCGAGCGCAAGCGCACCGACGCGATCCTCGACTCGCGGGAGCGCCGCTTCGAGATGATGATGCAACTGCTGCGTCGTCAGGCCAATCTGGACAAGGAGATCCACCTCGCCGTCTCGGTGGACTCGGCGCGCATGTACCTCGAGCGCGACGGGGCGCTGCTGCGGGAGATCCCGGTGGAGGTGGGACCGGAGCGCCGGATCGGCACCCCGCCCGACACGGTCCCCATGGCGGTGCCGCGCGGCGCGCGCTCCGTGCAGCTGGTGCTCGGCGCCGGCGACAGTTGGGAGGTCCCCGATTGGGTGTACCGCGACCGCGGCATCCCGGTGCCCGCCGACCGGACGGTGAAGGGGGCGCTCGGTCCCGTGGCGATCCTGCTCGATGGCGGCACGGTGATCTACTCCCTCCCCGAGGCCGGCCCCCTCAACGACTCCAGCTACGTGCTCCCCGGCAGCATCCGCGTGCGCGCGGAGGATCTTCGCGCGATCGTGCCGAACCTGGGGAAGGGCACGTCGGTCTACTTCTACTGACTCGACCTCCATCAGCGTGCGACTCTTTCGCGACAGCCCCCGATACGCCCTCTCCGCGCTCGCCCTCACGCTGCTCGTGGCGGCGGGGAGCGCGGCGCTGCTCTTCTCCACGGCGCAGATCCGCTTCCGGCGCGACATCAATCGCATCGTGTTCAACCGGAACTGGGACCTGCTCGACCAGGTGAGCCGGCAGGCCGGGCTGGTGAACGACTCGCTCGCGCAGACGCTCGCCGCCAGCCCGCAGCCCTCGGCGGCGCAGGGGTACATCGTGGTGAGCATCGAGGACCGCCGCCTCTGGTACAAGAAAGGGGACGAGACGCTGTACACCACCCAGGTGGCGGTGGGGAGCGGGAAGACGCTGGTCAAGCACGACGGCCGGGACGAGTACAAGTTCGACACGCCGCGCGGGCGGCTGGTGGTCCAGAGCAAGGAGGCGGATCCGGTGTGGGTCCCCCCCGACTGGCACTATCTCGAGATCGCGCGCAAGAAGGGGCTCGGCCTCGTGAAGCTCACGCGCGGGCAGAGCATCCCCACGCCGGACGGCGCGGTGGTGACCGTGGTGGGGAACGACGTGGTGAAGAAGTTCCCCGACGGGAAGGTGGTGCCGTACGAGGCGAGCGAGGGGCACGAGATCGTGGTGGGCGGGAACCTGATCGTGCCGCCGTACGGGACCAATCAGCGGAAGTACGACGGAGTGCTGGGGACGCACCGATTGAACCTGGGGGATGGGTACGCGCTGCACGGCACGGACGAGCCGACGTCGATCGGAAAGGCGGTGAGCCACGGCTGCGTCCGGCTGCGGAACGAGGACATCGACTACCTGTACAGCATCGTCCCCGTGGGGACGCCGGTGTTCATCTACTGACCGTATGGTCAGTCAACTGCTTGTCGCGACTGGGGTTGCGGCTGGCCGAGGGCACTCGTCCCCCGTTAGGTTCAGAATGTTCATACCCTCGATCGAGGGCTCCTTGTAAAAGGGCACGTCGGCCCGAGCGAGGCCGGCACGCAAAGCCAAGAGGCGACGTCTGCGGTCGTCGCTAGTCTGGTTGCCAGGGAGGTACCCGTGCACCATCCAGAGACGCGCGCGCGCCGCGGCATTCGCGCACTCGGCTTGCTCGCCACCGTCGGCGTCGCTGCCGCGGTGGCGGCGGGAACCACGGCGAATCTCGATGCTCGTCCGGTCCGCAGGACCATGCTCCACCGCGTGACCACTCCGGTCGCGCCGCCCCCGGCGGCCAATCTCCTGGCTTTCGATTCGCTGATCGGCCGCAGTGGGAAGCTTCGTGCGCTCTTCGTGAGCCGCACGAAGCCGGCGTTCGCCATCTCCGCCCTCGAGCAGCTCTTCGGCGACAGCGCCGTGCGCACGCCGGGGGTGTACACGGTGAACGACAGCGGCGCCGACCGGACGTTCGCGCTCATCACCATGCTCCCCTTCTCCGCGAAGCGGAAAGGGCGCATCGGGGAGTATCGGATCGGCTACTGGCCCTACGAGCGGCATCCCGCGCGCTCCACGGCCTACGCCGATCCCGACGGGTTCATCGAGGTCACCCCGGACAATCAGGAGACGCACGTCTCGGAGCACTTCGAGCTGCGCGACTTCCTGACCCACGACCAGCAGGACGTGTGGCCGAAGTACCTCGTTCTCGACGAGCGGCTGATCGACAAGCTCGAGCTCGTGATCGAGGACCTGAACGCCCACGGGGTGCCCGTCACGCACCTGGCCGTGATGTCCGGCTTTCGCACTCCGCAGTACAACATCAAGGGAGTGGGGGAGGGGGGGCGCGCGCGCGACAGCCGTCACCAGTACGGTGACGCCGCCGATGTCTTCGTCGATGACGACGGCAACGGGCGCATGGACGACCTGAACCACGACGGACGGATCGACTGGCGCGATGCGCGCGTGATCCGCGATGCGGTGGATCGGGTCGAGGCCGCGCACCCGGAGCTCGTGGGCGGCGTGGGGCTGTATCGCGCCACGGCGGCGCACGGACCGTTCGCGCACGTGGATGCGCGAGGCAACCGCGCCCGTTGGGGACTGGGTTGAGCGACCAGGGCAACGATTCCAAGAGCGATTCGACCACAACTCGAGCGGGGAAGCGCGCGCCGGCGCCGGGCCGGCGCGCGGCGCGTGCCACGACGTTCATCGTCGCGCTCGCGTCCGCCGTCGGATTCATCACCACGTATCAGCCGCCGCGCGCCCTCGCTCGCGCGCCATTCGGCGATCACGTTCCGCTGGACAGCAACGTACCGCGCGTGCGGCTCGCCTCCTCCGCCTTCGGCCGGAGCGGGGCGCTGCAGGTGCGCTTCGCGCTCCCCGGAGAGCGGGTGGACTATCCACTCGAGCTGCGTGGCGACACCACCGGCCTCGACTACGTGTGGGAGCGGCTCGCCGACTCGATGCCGATCCACGCGCTGCGCCCCTTCACCGGCGACTCGCTCATGGTGCCGGCCGATCCGGGGTTCTACCAGCTCGCGCTCGTGCGCGATGGGCTGCGCCGCGTCGTGAACGGCCTCACGCTCGCCGTGATCGTGCCCTTCGACGCGAAGAAGGGGCCGGTGCTCGATGGGTACCGCATGGGCACCTACCCCGGCGAGCGCTCCGGGCACGCCGACCCGGACCGCCCCGCGGGGTTCGTGCGCGTGACGGCCGACGAGGCGGACCTGCAGATCACGAGGCACCTCCGTCTCTCCGACTTCCTCACGCGCGACGGGCAGGACACCTGGCCGCGCTACGCCGCGGTGAACCCGCGCGTCCTCGACAAGCTCGAGCTGGTGGTGGAGCGGATCTCGCACTCGCTCGGCGAGCGCACGCCCGAGGTGGAGGTCGACGTCCACTCCGCGTTCCGCACGCCGGCGTGGAACCGGCGCGTGCCGCGCGCCGCGCGCGACAGCCGCCACCAGTTCGGCGATGCGGTGGACGTGGCCATCGACGCCAACGGCGACGGCCGCATGGACGCCAGGGATGCGCGTCTGGTGGCCGCGGCGGTGGACTCGGTGGAGGCGGAGTATCCCGACCTCGTGGGGGGGATGGGGCTGTATACCAGCGGACGTTATCGCCATCCTTACGTGCACATCGATGCACGCGGCACCCGCGCGCGCTGGCGCGGGTGACCGCGGCTCACACACGGATGGGGCGATGAACGAGCTCTTGCGGGATCGGATCGTCCGGAAGCTGGAGACGCTTCCGGACGAGCGCGGCTATCAACTGCTCGACTACCTGGAGTTCCTGGAGTCGAAGTACGCGGACAAGACGGCGCAGACGCCGAACGTCTTTCAGCGCTTCGCCGAGGGGGTGGAGGACAGCCTGCGCGCGGGGCGCGTCTCCGCGTCCACGATCGCCGAGACGATGGGGCTGCTCAACAAGGCGATGGGGGTGCTCTCCGGCGTCGCGGCGGCCGGGCGGTCGGTGGCGAGCGACGTGGTGACCGCGGCGACGCGCGGCACGCCCCGTGCGACCGGGGAGCAGGGGGCGGGGGAGCCGCCCTCATCCACCGCGTCGTCCACGGAACCCCCAGCCACCGGAGAGCCCCCGAAGTGACCATCCGCGCCGAGCACTCGAGCGAGCCGATCACCGTGCGGCGCCGGCACCGGCGCCGGGCCCCGCGCACGGGCGCCAAGCGCACCGTGCTGGGCGTGATCCAGCGCATTCCCGCGTACCTGCGGCTGCTCGCCGGACTGCTCACCGACCGGCGCGTGTCACGGCTGGACAAGCTGCTGGTGGGCGCCGCGATCGCCTACGTGGTCATGCCGGTGGACCTGATCCCCGACTTCATCCCCTTCCTCGGGCAGGTGGACGACGTCTACCTGGTGATGCTCGCGCTCCAGCGCCTGATCGCGCACGCGGGGCGTCCGGTGCTCGAGGACCACTGGGACGGCGACCCCCGCGAGCTCACCCCGGCCGCGCTCCGCTCGGTGCTCATGGCGGCGTCGTTCTTCCTTCCCAAGCGAATTCGCCGGCGGCTGCGGCGCATGGCGTAGCGCGGCGGCGCCCGGGTCCGCGCGCACTTGCCCGCCATCGCGAATCGGTCTAGCTTTCGCCATGGCTACCAGAACTCGATCACCGCTCCGGCCCGCCGTCTCCGAGCACTCGGAGGGCGGGCCTTCGCGCATCGATGAGGCTCGCGTGAACGGCAACGCGCGCGTCCGCATCGAGAGCGCCTTGACGTTCGACGACGTCCTCCTCGCCCCCCGCCACTCCACCACCCACCCCAAGGACGTGAGCACCGCGTCCCGGTTCACCACGGGGATCTCGCTCAACGTCCCGCTCGTCTCCGCCGCGATGGACACGGTGACGGAGTCGGAGATGGCGATCGCCATGGCGCGCGCCGGCGGGATCGGGGTGATCCACAAGAACATGTCCATCGACCGGCAGGCGGCCGAGGTCGACCGGGTGAAGCGGTCGGAGAGCGGGATGATCCTCAACCCGATCACGCTCGCGCCGGACGCCACCCTCCGCGAGGCGAACGCGCTGATGATGCGCTTCAAGATCTCCGGGGTGCCGATCGTGGATCGCGAGGGGCGCCTGGTGGGGATCATCACGAACCGCGACCTCCAGTTCGAGCGAAACCTCGATCGCCCGCTGCACGACGTGATGACCAAGGAGCGGCTCGTCACCGCCCCGGTGGGGACGACGCTCGACGAGGCGGAGCGGATCCTCGGCCGGCACCGGATCGAGAAGCTCCCCGTGGTGGACGACACCGGGAAGCTGCGCGGGCTGATCACGGTGAAGGACATCCACAAGCGCCGGCAGTACCCGAACGCGAACAAGGACCAGCACGGGCGCCTGCGCGTGGCGGCCGCGCTCGGCGCGGGGGGCGACTTCAGGGAGCGGGCGGCGGCGCTGGTGGCCTCCGGCGTGGATGCCCTCGTGATCGACACCGCGCACGGGCACAGCGCGGGGGTGCTCGACGCGACGGCGCGCGTGCGCGAGGCGTTCCCCGACGTGCAGCTCGTCGCCGGCAACATCGCGACGCGCGCCGGGGCCGACGCCGACCTTGACGCCGTCCACGCCACGCTCCACGAGCGCCGCCGCCGCCGCGCGCGTGGCGACGTTCCCCGCCACGAGCTGGATGTCGGGGAAGCGCTCGCGCACCGTCGCCGTCGCCTGCAGCACCCCC
>DASTSH010000217.1:0-19668 GCA_035760785.1 Gemmatimonadaceae bacterium
GAGACGTGCTCCGTCTCCACTCGCTTCCTGACATCCACCTCGCCGGCCTGGACTTGCCGCCGCCCCACGGCGAGCTCCTCCTCCACGCGCGGGATGCGCGCCTCCCTGTCGCGCCCGCGGAAGAGCTGGCTCTCATCGAACTGCTCGTGTGAGTAGTAGTCGCGCCCCGCCTCGGGCGCGGGGACCGCGGCGCCGGCGTAGCGCTCGCGAAGCTGGTCCTCGTACTCGCGCGAGAAGCGACCGGGCTCGTACACCGGGAGCGCGGCGAAGAAGTCGCGGTCCCGCTCCGGCACCACGACCCTGTCCCGATCGTCGTTCAACCTGGCGGCGCCGACGGGGATGAGCACCTTGCGGTCCCCGCCGCGCGCGATGTCGTCGTCGAGCTTCACGACCAGATAGCGCACGCGCCGCGCATCAGGATCCACCAGCAAGTCGTCCACCTTCCCGACCTTCAGTCCGTCCGCGTTGCCCGCGCGGACCTCCCACCCTGTCGGATCCGGGTAGCCATCGGCTACCTCGAAATCCGCGTCCTTCAACGTCACCAGCCGGCCCACCCCGGACGCGCCGGCGGCGCTGGATGCGACATCGTTCGCGCTGCGGGATGCTCCGGTGGTGCGGTCGGTGCTTTCGCGGTCTTTCGCCATGGGTACCTCCACTGCGATGCGACTACTGCTCGATTGCCGATCGCGCCGTCGCGACGCCCGTGCGGGCCGCGAGGGTGCGAGACACGTACGCGGGTGTGGCGCGTCCGGTGGTCGTGGTCGCCGTGTGCCGGCGGCCGAAGATGAACCACAGGATGATCGCCAGGACGATCAGCGCGACGAGCCAGACCCAGGGGCCCGCGCCTCGCTTGGGTTGAACGGGAATTTCCGCCACATGTCCTCCTTCGTGTCGAGAGTGAGCGGGGTCGCGCGGATGAAGGGGCGGGGTTGCGCAAGGAGCGGGCCCCGCGCGGCGCCGGGGTGGCGATTGACGCGGGGGCGGGGGTCCGGCGCATCTTCGAGCGCGTCATCATCCAGCCATCATGCCTTCGGACTTTCCCTTCGTCGTCACCGATCTCTTTGCTCCACTGCACGCGGAGCTGCTCGCCCTCCTGCGGACACTCCCCGCCGAGCGGTGGGACGCACCCACCGCCGCGCCGCGGTGGCGCGTGCGCGACGTGGTCGCGCACCTGCTCGACATCGATCTGCGCGAGCTCACCGTGCGCCGCGACGACGCGTGGGGGGCGCCGCCGGAACGGCCGCTGGAGAGTTGGGCGCAGCTCCTGGCGTATCTCGACGGACTGAACGCGGACTGGGTGCGCGCGATGCGGCGCCTCGGCCCCCGCGTGCTCGTGGAACTGCACGAGGTGATCGGTCCGCGGGTCGCCGCGCTCTACGAGTCGCTCGACCTCGCGGCGCCGGCACCGTTCGCCGTGGCGTGGGCGGGGGAGACGACGTCACCCAACTGGTTCGAGCTGGGCCGGCAGTACACCGAGCGGTGGCACCACCAGCAACAGATCCGCGAGGCGGTGGGCGCGCCGGGGCTCACGTCGCGGCGCTGGCTCCGCCCCGTGCTCGACGTGTCCATGTACGCGCTCCCGTACGCCTATCGCGATGTGCCCGCCGCACCGGGCACGACGGTGAGCGTGGTGGTCGGCGGCGATGCCGGCGGCGCGTGGCTGCTCGCGAGGGGGCGCGACGCGTGGACGCTCGATGCCTGCGCGCCCGCCGACGTCGTCGCCCCGGCGGCCACGATCGCGCTCGATCAGGACACGGCGTGGCGTCTGTTCTTCAAGCAGCTCACCCCGGAGCTGGCGGCGAGGAAGGTGACGATCGAGGGAGACCGAACGCTCGGCGAGCGGTACCTGTCGGTGCTGGCGGTCATGGCGTGAGGTGCGTCGCGCCCTGGCTGAACGCTCGGTCTACCAGCGCGCCAGCTGGGTGAGTTGCACCAGGTTGCCGCAGGTGTCGTTCAGCTGGGCGATGGTCGATCCGGTCACCTCGGTCGGGGGCATGGTGAATTCTGCGCCGCGCGCCTTGATGCGCTCGTAGTCGCCCCTGACGTCGGCGGTGAAGAACATGGCCGCGGGCCGCCCCTGCTGAAACAGGGCCCGCTGGTACGCCCCGGCTGCGGGATCGTCGTTCAGCGCCAGCTGCAGCTCGGTGCCGTCCGGCTCCTCCGGCGAGGCGACGGTCAGCCAGCGAAACGACCCCTGCGAGAAGTCGGTCTTCTTCACGAATCCCAGTACTTCCGTGTAGAAGCGCAGAGCCCTGTCCAGGTCGTCGACGTGAATGCTGGTCAGTTTGATCTTCATGCGAGGTTCCTCCGTTCGGGTGGTCAGCGCCGCGACGCGAGGTACGCGTCGAGACGCGCGTGGTTGCTCTCCGTGCCGGCCTTGGCGTACGGGAGCCCCTGATCGCGCGCCGCCTTGCTGGCGAAGCGCATCGTGTTCGTCACCGTGGTCCGCCCGTCCTGCTCGGCGAACGTCGTCGTGCTCATCTGCTCCTCGCCGTTTCGATTCGTCACGGCGACGATGCGCGTCGGCGGATCCACCTCGCGGTACGTGCCGGTCGCCTCGAACTCTCGTCCGTGCGCGTTGCGCCACACGTAGCGCCACGAGCCACCCGGGCGGAGGTCGATCTCGCAGATGGGCATCGTGAATCCGTCCGGCCCCGTGTGCCAGTTCGGGAGATGCTTCGGATCGGTGAACGCCGCCCACACGAGCGAGCGCGGCGCGTCGAAGGTGCGAGTGATCACGAGCTCGCGATCGCTCGGCGTGGAGTAGATCGTCTGGTGGCGCGCGGTGGCGGCGGGGGCGTCACCTCGTGGCGTCATCGTCCTTCTCCTGCGACTTGAGTTGGTCGAGGTATGCGTCGAGACGCCTGTAGCTCGCGTCCCAGAATCGGCGATACGCGTCCGCCCACTCGGCCACCTTCCCGATGGGCGCTGCCTGGAGACGGCAGGGTCTCCACTGCGCGTCGCGTCCGCGCGAGACGAGCCCTGCGCGCTCGAGCACCTTGAGGTGCTTCGAGATCGCGGGCCCGCTCATGGCGAACGGTTTGGCGAGCTCGCCGACGGTGCATTCGCCGTTCGCCAGGCGCGCGAGGATGGCGCGCCTGGTGGGGTCGGCGAGGGCGGCGAAGGTGAGGGAGAGCGGGTCGGCAGCCATGATTAACCAATGGGTTATCTAACCGTGTGGTTAGATAAATACGAGACGCGAGCCCGTCAAGAGCCACGTCCCGGTTCCGCCTCGTCGGCTGGCGTACACGAGCCCGATTCATCCCGCCCCGCTGGACACGACAGGCCCAGGTTCTCATCGTGGGTGCTCGCGATTCGCTCGGCGTGCGTCGCCGGCCGCCCCGGCCGCCCCGCGCCGCGCGCGCGTCGAGCACAAGGGGGCGCGTATGCCGGACGCCGCACTCTTCATCGGTTGGGGGCCCGCGGTGCGCGGGCGCGAGAAGCAGGCGTTGCAGGTCTTCGACGAGGTGGTCGCGTACTACACGCGCCTCCAGCAGTCGGGGGAGATCACGAGCTTCGAGCCCGTCGCCCTCGAGCCGCACGGCGGTGACCTGGATGGCTTCCTCCTCATCCACGGCGATCGCGACAGGCTCGCGCGCCTGCGCACGAGCGAGGAGTTCCTGCGCCTCAACATCCGCGGCTCCCTGGTGGTCGATCGGCTCGGCGTCGTGACCGCCTGGGTCGGCGACGAGCTCCGGAAGCAGTTCGCCGACTTCGGGGAGCAGGCCGGCACGCTCGGCTGACGCGCACGACATCAGTGCGCGGCCACCGGCCCGGCGTTGGGATCCGCGCGCTTCAGCACGTAGGCGAGCGGTATGCCGGCCACCATCAGGAGCGCGATCAGGACGAACCCGTCGCCGAACGCCATCACCATCGCCTGCTGCTGCACCCGGCGATCGAGCGCGGCCAGGGCATCGCGCTCGGCGACGCCGGCCGGCTCGCCGCGCGACCGAAACGCTCGTGCCGTCATGGCCAGACGCTGTTGCGTCCCCAGATCGTACGCGCTCACGTGCTCCACCAGGGCGGCGCGATGCCGGGCCCCACGCGTGCTCAACGTCGTCGTCAGCACGGCGATCGCGACGCTCCCGCCGAGCTGCCGCGCCAGGTTGTACAGCGCGGCGCCGTGCGCCAGCGACTTCCCCCTGAGGTGTCCCACCGCGAGCGTCGTCAGCGGCACGAAGAGCAGACCGATCCCGAGGCCGCGGATGATCGCCGGCCACCGCGTGTCATCGGGGCCGATCTCGATCGTGAACCGCGAGTGCATCCACATCGAGACCGCGATGAGCACGGCGCCGAGCACCACGGCCCGTCGCACGTCCGCCTTCGGGCCCAGCTTGGGCGCGATGCGCGCCAGCGCGAGCATGATCGCGGCGCTCGCCAGCGCGGTCGGGAAGAGCAGCCACCCCGTCGTCTCCGCGTCGTACCGCATGACCTGCTGGAGGTAGATCGCGATGAGGAAGGAACCGCCGTAGAGGCTCGCGCCCAGCGCCGCGGCGAGCAGCGAGCCGGCGGACAGCGACCGGTCGCGCAGCACGCGAAGGTCGATCACCGGCTCGTCCACCCGGAGCTCCCACCACACGAGTCCGACGAGCGCGACGGCGGCCACCACCGACAGCCACGCGATGAGCCGCGACGCGAGCCAGTCGTAGTGCTCGCCGCGCTCGAGCACGAACTGCAGGGCGCCGATCCCGATCGCCAGGAGCGCGAAGCCCACCCCGTCCACTCTGCCCGCCCGCCGCGAGGTGTTCGGGTCCTTCACGAAGAGCGTCACCATGAGCGCGGCGGCGAGGCCGACGGGGATGTTCATGAAGAAGATCCACGGCCAGCTGTAGCGATTCACGATGATGCCGCCGAGCGTGGGGCCGAGCGCCGGGCCGGCCATCATGCCGAGGCCGAAGATCGCCGCCGCCACCGTCTTCTCTTCCGGCGGAAAGCTCTCGAAGAGAATGGCCTGCCCGGTCGCGATGAGCGCGCCGCCGCCGAGACCGGACACGATCTGCCAGAAGACCAGCGCGCCCAGGCTGGCGGACAAGCCGCTCATGACCGATGCGACGGTGAACACCAGGATGGAGCCCGTGAAGTACCGCTTCCGCCCGAAGAACGTCGCGAGCCATCCGGTCATCGGCAGGATGATCACCGCCGCGAGAATGTACCCGGTGGTCACCCACGTGACCTCGTCGAGGCTCGCTCCCAGGTTGCCGCTCATCTGGGTGAGCGCGAGGTTCACGCTCGTCGTCTGCACGAGCTCCATGATCGCCGCCAGCACCACGCCGATCGCGATGGGCCACTTGTGCGCGTAGGCGTCGTGCGCCGCCGGAGCCGCGGCCGGTGCCGCGGGGGCGGTCACCGGTCGCTCCTGGCGAGCGTGCGCGCACCCATCGGCGCATGGCCGACGTCGATCGACACCTCCACCGACATGCCGGGGCGCAGCCGCGCGCCGCCGAGCGACGAGGGATCGACGAGAATCTTGACGGGGACGCGCTGCACGACCTTGGTGAAGTTGCCGGTCGCGTTGTCCGGCGGGAGGAGCGCGAATCGGGCGCCGGTCGCGTCCTGCACCGATTCCACGCTCCCTCGGAATTCCCGGCTGCCGTACGCATCCACCGTGAACTCCACCAGCTGTCCCTGCTGCACGCGGCCGAGCTGCGTCTCCTTCAGGTTCGCCACCACCCAGGTCTCCCGGCCATCCACCACCGCCATGAGCGGCTGCCCCGGGGTCACGAGCTGGCCGACCTCCGCCGTCTTCTTCGCGATGCGTCCGTCCATCGGCGCCGTGACCACGGTGTAGGAGAGCTGGAGCTCGGCCTCGTGCACGGCGGCCTGCGCCGCCGCGAGGCGGGCGTCGGCGGTGCTGGCGTTCGCTGACGCGGCCCGAAGTCCCGAGGCCGAGGCGCGCGCCTGGTCACGCGCGGCGCGCAGCGCCGCGTCGGCCGCCCGGAACGCGGCCTCGGCGGATTCCAGCTGCGCCCGCGATGCCACGTCCTGATCGGCCAGCGTGCGGAAGCGCGCGAGGTCGCTCTTCGCCTTCACGTAGGCGGCGGTCGCCGCGTCGATGTTGGCCCGCGCGGCCTGCGCCTGCGCCGTGGCGACGAGCACCGCCGCGCCGGCCGCGCCGCGCCTCGAGGCGGCGCGCGCGCTCCGCTCCTCGGCGCGCGCCCGTTCCAGGCGAACGCGATAGTCGCTCGCCTCGATCGTGAACAGTGTGTCGCCGGCCTTCACCGGCTGGTTGTCCGTCACGTAGACGCTGTCGATGTAGCCGCCGACCTTCGGAATGATCGGAACGACGTGCGCCTCGATCTGCGCATCATCGGTGGACTCGTGAGAGCGCGCGTGGAGCCAGGCGCACACTCCCCACACGAGGAGCGCTCCCCCAGTGACGACGACGACCGCGCGGCGGATCTGCTGTTTTCTGGTCATGGCGAGGTGGTCCGAGTTGGCGTGAAAGGGGCGCCGGACGCGTACCCGCATCCGGTGTCGATGTGTGACGTCATTGCGCGTCCAGGCGGCCGAGCGCGCGCCAGACGGCGAGACGAGTCAGGTTGTAGTCGGCGAGGGCGCCGAGGGACGCGTCCTCCGCGCGGATGAGTCCTTCCTGCGCGCTGATGACATCCAGGCTGCCGGAGAGTCCGGCGCTGTAGCGTTGCTCCGCCTGCGTGAGCTCCTGCGTCGCGAGGCGCACGCGCTCCCGCGACGTGGCGACCGCGCTCCGCGACGAGCGCCAGGCCGTGACGGCGCTGCGCGTCTCCGTGGCGATCGCCGCCCGCAGATCGCGAAGGCGCGCCTCCGCCGCGACGATCTGCGCGTCCTGCTCGCCGACCCTCGCGTGGCGGCGTCCCCCGTCCCAGCCGTTCCAGGAGACGACGAGCGCGACCGACCCCGTGCCCTCGGTGCGGTCGGCGCGCACGCTGCCGTTCACGCCGTAGTCACCGGCGAGTGACACCACCGGCAGCGCCTCCATCCGGATCGCCGCGCGGCTCTGCTTCGCGAGCTCGAGGCGGGCCGCCTGCGCGCCGATCTCCGGGCGGGCCGCGAGCGCGAGCGCGACCAGGGTGTCGCCGCTCTCCGGAAGTCCGAGCGGCACGGGCGCGAGGGTGTCGACAGTGAGGCGGGAGTCGTCGATGGGCGCGTCGATGGCTCGCAGGAGCTCGTATCGGGAGCGCTCGGCGACACCGACCGCGAGCGCGTACGCGGTGCGCGCCGCCGCCAATTGCACCTCGGCCCGGGTGACGTCGATGCCGGAGGTGGCGCCGGCGGCGTGCCGTGCCCGAGCGAGATCGACCAGGCGCAGGGCCAACACGGTGTCCGAGGCGCGCGCGCTCACGAGCGCCTCGTCTCGCTGGAGCGTGACGTACGCCCGCGCGGCCGCCGCCTCGGCGTTCTCCGCGACGGCACGCTCGTCGTGCCTGGCGACCGCCACCGCGTCGCGGGCCACTCCCACGCGCCGGTGCGCGGCGAGATCCACGAGCGAGAGCCGAGCCGTGGCGCGCGCATCCTCGTTCGCGAATGGGCCGACGAGATCGCTGGCCATCTCGCCGTCGGGCAGCGGCTGCCGGGGGAGGCCGAGCGACTGCCGGTTGTACGATCGATTCAGCACGTAGGCGCTCGCTCCGATCTGCGGGAGGAGGGCGGCACTGCTCTCCCTGACGTGGAGCTCGGACTCCCGCGTGAGCGCGCGCGCGGCATCCACCGCCGGACCGTGCGCGCGTGCCGCCGCGAGCACGTCGCTCAGCCGGAGATGGCGGCTGCCACCCGCCGTCGCGCTGTCCTGCGCCCGCAGCGAGGCGAGCGGGAGGCAGAGAACGGCGACGGCGAGGGCGGCGGCGACGCGCCGGCCACGTGCCGGGGGCGCGCCCGTTCGCGGCGCCGGCCGCCAGCCTGGATCCTGGTCGAAGTGAATCATGATCGGGCTCTCTGTATTTGAATGAAAATTAGAATACGGTGCGCGACGAATGCCCGCCGGTGCGAGCTCGTGAAAGTCGGGGTAGGGAGGGCGGACGGCGCTTACTGCGCGCCGCGGCCGCTCGGGTGGCCGGTGATGCGGAGGCTCGTGAAGAACCCCTCGACGGTCGAATCGAAGATGCGGTCCACGTCCATCGGCGCGAACGCCTGGAAGTTCAGGTGCACGTGCAACAGCGCCTGCAGCATGAGGGCGGAGGTGACCGCGCGGGCCATGACGGCGGCGTCGGCGTCCGGGCGGAACTCACCGGACGCGACTCCCTCGCCGATGAGCCGAGCGACGAGGGCCCAGCCGTGCAGGGGGCCGGCCGTGGCCCACGCCTGGAGGAGATCGGGAAACGCGGGGCCGATCTCGCCGATCATCACCCGGAAGATCTGGCCGAACTCCGGCGTGACCCAGTATCGCCAGCCCGTGCGCAGCACGTACCGCAGCTTCACCGCGGCGGGCTCCTTCATCCCGGCGACGACGGCCTCCGTTTCGGCGAATACCGCACGGAAGCGGCTGCGCACCGCCTGCACCAGCAGATCTTCCTTGTTGTCGAAGTAGTAGTAGACCGTCCCCACCGACACGCCGGCCGCCTCCGCGATCTGCTCGAGCCGCGTGCGCTTGTAGCCGCGCTCGGCGACGACGCGCAGCGCCGCATCGAGCAGTGCGTCGGCCCGCTCATCGGGCCTTCGTTCCCACCGTTTGACGCGCCGGTGCGCGCCTGTCTTTGCCGCCATCGGGGCACCTCGAATAGGGAAGCGGCGGGAGCAGAGCCGCCGTGTCGCGCCTCCATTGGGAGGACGCTCGGATACATTGTTTTTGAATTGCGGTTCGAATATATGGCGCCGGCAGCGGCCGCGCAAGACCAGGGGCCGCACCCGGTCGAGCTCGCCCCGGCGTGAGAACGCACGGTCGTATGGGACGTCCATTCATGGGACAGTCACCACACTCGTCGTCATCACCTGGAGGATGCAGGCATGCAACCGTTGGTCGCACGTCACCCGCTGGGCCATCTCACGCCTCGTGCATTCGGCATCGCGCTCCTCGTCGCCCTGGCCGCGGGGTGCGGCAGCGACTCCACCGCGCCCTCGGCGCCCACGAAGGTCGACGGCGCCGCCGTCGCCGTGGGCGATGGGACGGCGCACACGTTCGTGCTGGAGCAGGGGGACACTCCCGTCTCCGTCGGCATCGAGCTGAGCGCCGATGCGCTCGCCGGGCTCCCCGACACGGTGAGCGAGTGGCAGCTCCAGATGCCGGCGAACGTCGCCGTCCCGCCGTGGGACCACGCCACGCTCGACTGGAACCCGCAGGGGCACGAGCCGGCGCAGATCTACGGCGTGCCGCACTTCGACTTTCACTTCTACGACATCCCGCTCTCCGAGCAGATGGCGATCGCCGGCGGCCCGGACACCACCACGGTGCCGGCGGCGAACGTCCCGCAGGACTACGCCTCGCAGGTGTTCGCGGTGCCGATGATGGGCGTGCACTGGGCGGACACGCTCGCCGCCGAGTTCCACGGGCACCCGTTCGACCACACGTTCATCTACGGGTTCTATCATGGCGAGATGGTGTTCGTGGAGCCCATGGTCACGAAGGCGTATCTGGAGAGCCACCCCGATGCGAGCGCGCCGGTGAAGCAGCCGGAGGCGTTCCAGACGGCCGGGCTGTACCCGCGCAGCTACGGCGTGCGCTACGACTCCGAGAGCGACAGCTATCGCCTCACGCTGGACTCGCTCACGACGCACTGACGGTCCGCGGCGGGGGAATCGCGCGCGCGATTCCCCCGCTCGGGCACATCCGTTGCCTCCCGATCTCCCTGGACTTCACCATGTCGGGAGGGTGGCACATGACCAGCAAGCAGGTGGCTCGGGGGCTCGGCTACGCGAGCTTCGGATTGGGGCTCGCGGAGCTCGCGGCGCCCGCGTGGCTCGAGAAGCAGCTCGGTGTGAGGAACCATCGCCGTCTCGTGCGCGCGCTCGGCGCGCGGGAGATTCTCGCCGGCGCCGGCGTGCTCGCGCGGCGACGCCCCGCCGCGGGGCTCTGGGCCAGGGCGGCCGGCGACGTGATGGACCTGGCCCTGCTCGGCGCCGCGGCCAGACGGAGCAAGCGCCGGAAGCAGATCGCCGCGGCGATGGGGTTCGTGCTCGCGATCGGCGCGATGGACGTCCTGTTCGCCCGCCGGATGCAGCGGGCGTAGCCCCTCGCTCCCCACGCGCTCCCGCCCCCGCGCGGGCGCGCTCGCGATACCGCGACGTGCCGGGCATCCGTCACCGCCCGGCGCGCCGCCAGTGGCGAATCTCGGGCTTTCCCTCCATCCTCAAGGCCGATGATTGGAGGCGGGGCCCGAACGCCCCGCGCCCCGACCTGCCGACCGGCGTGGCTCCGCACGCCGGCGCGCCCGCCGCGCACCCGCTCACGACCACGACAATGGGAACCAGAGACCCACGCGTCGACGACTACATCGCTCGCTCCGCGGAGTTCGCGCGCCCCATCCTCACGCACCTGCGCGAGGTGGTGCACGCCGCCTGTCCGGACGTGGCGGAAACGATCAAATGGGGCTTCCCACACTTCATGCACCAGGGGATCCTGTGCAGCACGGCGGCGTTCAAGGAGCACTGCGCCCTCAACTTCTGGAAGGGCGCGCTCGTGATCGGGCACGGCGCCGACGGCGACTCGGAGGAGGCGATGGGACAGTTCGGGCGCATCACGATGCTCGCCGATCTGCCATCGGCGCAGGTGCTCTCCGGGTACGTGAGGAAAGCGATGGCGCTGAACGAGAGCGGCACGAAGGCACCGGCGCGCAAGAAGGCGTCACCGAAGCCGGCGCTGGCCGTGCCGGACGATCTCGCCGGCGCGCTGCGGAAGAGTCGGAAGGCGGCGGCGACGTTCGAGGCGTTCAGTCCGAGCCAGCGGCGGGAATACATCGAGTGGATCACCGAAGCGAAGGGAGAGGGGACGCGCGCGCGGCGGCTGGCGACCACCATCGAGTGGCTCGCGGAAGGGAAGCCGCGGAACTGGAAGTACATGAGGGGGCGCTGACGTGCGGCGGCCGATGATGATGCGCGGCGTGGCCCGCGCGTGGACGGTGGTGGCGCTCGCGGCGTGCGCGCGCGCGGCGCATCCGGCGCACGAGGGGGCGGGGATGGCGGCTCCGCGCGCCCCGGCTGCGAGCGCGCCGGTGCTGGTGACACAGCGCAGCGGCACCACGGCGCTCCTGCAGGCAGTGAGCGTGGTGGATGCGCGTACGGTGTGGGTGAGTGGACACCAGGGCACGTGGGCGCGCACCCTCGACGGCGGCGCCACGTGGGAGACGGGACGTGTGCCGGGCGCGGACACGCTGCAATTCCGCGACGTGCAGGCGATGAGCGCGGACACGGCCCTGCTGCTCGGCGCGGGGAACGGCGATCTGTCGCGCATCTACCGCACCACCGATGGCGGCCGACACTGGTCGCTGCGATGGGTGAACGACGAGCCGCGCGCCTTCTTCGACTGCTTCGCGTTCTGGGATGCGCGACGCGGACTCGCTTTCAGCGATGCGGTGGACGGCGCGCAGATGGTGCTGGCCACCACCGATGGGGGCGTGCGATGGGAGCGCATCCCGCCGGCGTCGCTCCCCGCGGCGCTGCCTGACGAGGGCAGCTTCGCCGCCAGCGGCACCTGCGTCGCCACGGCGGGGGAGGGCGACGCGTGGATCGGGCTGGGGAACACCTCGGCCGCGCGCGTGCTGCGCACCCGCGACGGCGGGCGGAGCTGGAGCGCGTCCGTGGTGCCGGTGGCGAGCGGCACCGCGGCGGGGATCGCGTCGGTGATCTTCCGCGATACGCTGCACGGCGTGGCGCTCGGCGGCGAGATCGGCAAGCCCGTGGGGCGGGGCGACTACGTGGCGCGGACTGCGGACGGCGGCCGCACGTGGAGCGTCGGCGGGCGTCCGACGTTCGCCGGCGCCGTCTACGGCGCGGCGTACGTACCCGGAGCGCCGACGCCGACGATCGTGGCCGTGGGCCCCGGCGGGATGGACCTGTCCACCGATGACGGAGGGCACTGGGCGCGGCTCGACACCCTCGCCTACTGGAGCGTCGGCTTCGCGTCGCCCGCGGCAGGGTGGGCGGTGGGGCCGGGGGGGAGGATCGTGAAGGTCGTGCTCGCGGGGGCGAGCGCATCGGCGAGCCGATGACCACGCCGATGCGCTCGCGCCTGGTCTGCTGCTTCGTGCTCGCGCTCGCCGCGGCGGCGGCCGGCTCGGCGCGCGCGCAGGAGATCCCGAAGAGCCAGCTCGGCACCGTCACGCAGATGGTGGGCGCCGCGCGCATCGAGATCGTGTATCGCCGCCCGGTGGCGCGCGGACGGCAGTTGTTCGGCGCACTCGTCCCCTGGGGGCGGGTGTGGACGCCGAGCGCCGATTCGGCGGCGGTGCTCACTGTGAGCGCGCCGATCATCGTGAACGGCGGCGCGCTCCCGGCGGGGAGCTACAGCGTGTGGGCCGTCCCCGGTGAGCGGGAGTGGACGGTGATCTTCAACGCCGTGGCGCACACGTTCCATCTGCGGTATCCGGAGGGGCGCGAGGTGCTGCGCGTGCGGGCCACCCCAAGGAGCGGCGAGCCGGTGGAGACGCTCGCCTTCGACTTCCCCGTCGTGGATGCCGACTCCGCCACGCTCGTGCTCCGGTGGGGGACGACGGTGGTGCCGATGACCATCCGGGCGCAGGCTCGTTAGGCGACCCGCGGCGCGCACGCCCACGTGGCCGAACGGCGCTCGGCGACCGCGCACCGCCGCGGCCGCCGTCGAAAGTTTCCTCGACAATCGCGACGGCCGCTATATCTTCGTGCGGGCACGGACGGCCGCACCTGCGGGTAGTCACGGTGGCGCGTCTGCGCGACCCCGGCCGTCCTCGTACGCGGGAGGCGCCATGTTCGCCACCATTCGCCGGTACACCGTCGCTCCGGGCGCCATACGCCAGATGGTCCCCCAGGTCGAGACGGAGTTCCTCCCCCGCATCCGCACGATCGCCGGCTTCCACGGCTACGAGATGATGGAGGGCGGCCAGGAAAATGGCCGCGACGTGCTGACCACCATCAGTCTGTTCGACACGCGCGAGGGCGCCGAGGAGTCAGGGCGCGTGGCTGCCTCATGGGTCTCCGATCGCCTGGCCGACCTGGACATCCGGCCGGTGAGCGTGACGACCGGAGAAGTGCTGCTGTCGAGTCAGCTCGCGGCGGCGACGGGGACGTAGGGGAGGTGAGTAGGACCTGATGGCTGGAACACCAAACAACGCGTGTGGCGTGTAGGGAACTGACGGGACGAGGAGAGAGGTAGAGCGCGTGTAGGCTCGACTGTAGGCGGACTCTCTACATCCCGCCCTACACGCGCCCTACCCACCTCCTCTCGCCTACCACCGCCTTCTACACGCCACACGCGTTCCATGGTGGTCCAGCAACTCACCCCTCTTCCCAATCTCCGAGTGCTCTCCTGACATCCACGAGCTGCCCCACGTGATACGCTCCGTGATCCGCGACCAGGAGGAGCTCCCGCAGGTAGGTCTGCCCGCTGCCATGGGGGATCTTCGCGAACAGGTCCACCTTCTCGTCGGTCGCGAGGCGCTGCAGCGCCGCGCGGTCGGCGCGCACGGCGGCGATGCTCTGCTCCCACGCCGCCGGCGATGGCGGCGCCGGCGTCGGCGGCCAGTAGTCGTCGGGCCAGCGCGGCTCCGTGTACCCAGGGTCCCGGCAGAAATCGAGGATGTCGCGCTGCGTGAGGCGCAGATGCTCGAGCAGCTGCCACGGCGTGTGCACGAGCCCGTCGGGCGTCGCGCCGCGAAGCTGCTCGGGCACGTCCTGCACGGCCCGGTCGAATCCCACGTGGGCATCGCGCCAGTCGAGGAAGCGCGAGAGCTGCGCGCGGAGCTCGTGAAGCTGGTCCATGGCGTCCCCTCCTGTGCGTGAGCGGCGGGACACGGCGACCGCCCGCGTGGCGGCGCGCCGGCTCGCTCATACTGTCGTGCGGCCGTCCGGAGCGATAGACGCATTTTGCCGTACGAGATGCCGGCAGCGACGAGCCCGGGTCGCCGCGTTCGGCGGAAACCGGTGGCGGTGCGCCGACGTAGGGTGATGCGACCATTCCACCGGAGCGTGCTTCGTGATCGCCGCCATCCTGCGCCTCTTCGCCCTGCGTCCCCTCTTCACGCTGGCGATCTTCGGCATCCCGCTGCTCGTGCTCGTCGCGGTGGGGTTGTTCACGATTCTCGCCCTCAAGTTCATCATCTTCATCGTCCTCCCCATCGCGCTGGTGGTCTGGCTGGTGCGACGGATGCTCCGTCCCGGAAGCGACGCGGCGTGAGGCACGCGCGCTTCCGTCGTCCCGGGCGCTGACCGCCGCCCATGGCCGTCTCGCCCGGCTTCCGCGAGTACGCGCTCGAGCAGCTCGCGCGTGTCGTGCCCGGCGGCGTACGCGCGCGGGCGATGTTCGGCGGCGTCGGGATCTACGCCGGCGCGCGATTCTTCGCCCTGCTCGCGGGCGACGCGCTCTACCTCAAGGGCGACGACGTCACGCGCGGCGACTTCGCACGCGCGGGGATGGCGCCGTTCGTCCCCGGCGGCGATCCGGCGCAGGCCATGAGCTACTTCGAGGTGCCGCCGGAGATCCTCGACGACGTCGACGCGCTCGCGCCGTGGGTGGATCGGGCCCTCGCCGCCGCGGAGCGGAAGGGACGACGCCCGGCGCGCAAGCGCCGGGGGTGAGGGGCTGATCGGGGCAGGCCGCGGTGCGCGCCCGTGCTGGTGTCGTCCTTGCGCCACCTCCGTCGCATGCTCCGCTGGATCTATCACCTGGCGATGTCGCTCGGCCCCGTGGGTGTGGGGCTGCTCATGGCGATCGAGAACGTGGTGCTCCCGCTTCCCTCCGAGCTGATCATGCCGCTCGGCGGGTTCATCGCCGCGCGTGGGCGCGCACCCCTCTGGTGGGTGATCGTGGCCGGCACCGTGGGCTCGGTGGTCGGCGCGCTCCCCGTGTGGGCGGTGGGACGGTGGGCGGGAGAGGAGAAGGTCCTCGCGTGGATCGACCGGCACGGGCGCTGGCTGCTGCTCCAGTGCCGCGATCTCGAGCGCGCGAAGCAGTGGTTCCATCGCCACGGCGCGCTCGCGGTGACGCTCGGACAGCTCGTGCCCGGCGTCCGCGGGCTGATCTCCCTCCCGGCGGGGTTCGCCGGGATGGGCGCGCTCCCCTTCGCGCTCTACAACGCGCTCGGCACGCTGGTCTGGTGCACCGTGCTCGCCGCCGCGGGCTACGAGCTCGGCGCGCACTTCGCGGCCGTGCACCGCGCGCTCGGCCCGGTGGGGTGGGGGGCGCTCGGAGCGCTCGTGCTCGCCGCCGGCGTGTGGCTGCTGCGTCGTCGCCGGCGCATGGCGCACTGACGGGCTCGCGACGGCGCGCTCTTGCGCGGCATGCCGACGGATCGTACACTCTCCACCTACCAGGTAAGTGGAACAGGTAGGTGGACCACTCGCGACGCCCCGCCGCCATGCCCAGGACTCCGACCGATCTGCTCTACGGCACGCTCGGCGTGCTCGTCCTCAAGACCCTCTCGTGGCAGCCCATGCACGGCTACGCCATCTCGAGCTGGATCAGCCAGCGCACGGATGGCGCGCTCGACATCGATGATGCCGCGCTCTACAAGGCGCTCCACCGCCTCGAGGAGCAGGGGTGCATCGAGAGCGAGTGGGGGCTCTCCGAGAACAATCGCCGCGCGCGCTACTACCAGCTCACCGCCCACGGACGGCGGCAGCTCCGCGCCGAGAGCTCGGTGTGGCGCGCGTACGCCTCGGCCGTGAGCCGCGTGCTCGAGGCGTCCGCGTAGGGGGCCGCCGCCGTGCCGCGCGTTCCCGGAATCCGCCGGGCGTTCCGGCTCGCCCTCCGCCGCCACGCCGACCGCGAGGTGGCGGAGGAGTTCGCGTTCCACCTCGAGATGCGCGCCCGCGAGCTGGAGGCGCGCGGATGGGCCCCCGATGCCGCGCGCGCGGAGGCGCTGCGCCGCTTCGGCGATCTCGAGGATGCTCGCACCTATTGTCGCCGCGCCGATGAGCGGCGGGAGAGACACGCCATGCGCGTCGAGTGGCTCCAGGAGCTCCGGCAGGACGCGGCGTTCGCGTTGCGCACGCTGCGCAAGACCCCCGGGTTCACCATCGTGGCGATCCTCACGCTCGCGCTGGGGATCGGCGCGAACACCGCGATCTTCTCCGTGGTGCGCGGCATCCTCCTCCGCCCGCTGCCGTTCGCGGAGCCCTCGCGGCTGGTGATGGTGCCCGCGCTCTACGACGGGCGTCGCAGCACCGTGTCGCCCGCGAACTTCGTGGACTGGCGCGCACAGAACGCGTCGTTCACCGGCATGGCGGCGCTGACGGGCAGCTCGGTGGTCCTCACCGGTGCCGGCGATCCGGAGCGGCTGGTGGGCTACGAGGTGAGCCGCGACTTTCTCGGCATCCTCGGCGTGCCGGCGCTCCTGGGACGGAGCGTGTTCACGCCGGAGGAGGGGGCGTGGAAGGGGCCGCACGTGGCGATGCTGCGCGAGTCGCTCTGGCGAACCCGCTTCGGCGCGAACCCGCGAATCATCGGCGCCACCGTGGTGCTCGATGGGGTGCCCTCCACGGTGGTCGGCATCATCCCGGACGCGTCCGCGTGGCCGTCGAAGGCGCAGATCTGGCGTCCGTTGGCGTTCGATCCGGAGTGGCTCCCGAAGAGTCGCGGCGCGGTGTACCTGAGCGTGGTCGCGCGTCTCCGCCCCGGCGTGACGCTCGAGCGCGCCGGGGCGGACATGCGCGCGATCTCGCGACGGTTGGAGGCGCAGTATCCGAAGGACGACACGCACGCCAGCGCCGGCGTGGTCCCGCTCCACGAGTGGATCGTGGGGGAGCTGCGCACGCCGTTGCTCGTGCTCCTCGGCGCCGTCGGCTTCGTGCTGCTCATTGCGTGCGCGAACGTCGCCAACCTCTTCCTGGTCCGTGCCACGGCGCGCGAGCCGGAGATCGCGGTGCGCACGGCGCTCGGCGCCGGACGCGCGCGCCTCCTGCGCCAGCTCGTCACCGAGAGCATGGTGCTCGCCGCGATCGGGGGCGCGGGGGGCGTGCTGTTCGCGCTGTGGGGGACGCGGGCGCTGGTTCGCCTCGCGCCGCCCAGCATCCCCCGTCTGGATGCCGTGCACATGGATGCGGCGGTGCTGGGCTTCACCGTGCTCGTGGCGGTGCTCACGGGGCTCGTGTTCGGGCTCCTCCCCGCGCGTCAGGTGGCGCGCCCCGGGCTCGCGAGCACGTTGCGCGAGGGCGGGCGCGGGGCGCGCACGCGACCGGGAAGCCAGCGCGCGCGCGCCGTGCTCGTGGTGTCGGAGGTCGCGCTCGCGGTGATGCTCCTCGCCGGCGCGGGGCTGCTCATCCGGAGCTTCCGCCAGCTCGTGGAGGTGGACCCCGGCTTCCGCACGGAGAGCGCGGTGTCGTTCACGCTCGACCTTCCGGACTCCAGGTACGAGGCGCCCGCGAAGCAGCGCGCGCTGCTGCACGAGCTGAGCGACCGCCTGCGAGTCATCCCCGGGGTGCGCTCGGTGGGGGCATCGTTCGGCATGCCCCTCACCGGCCAGTCGTTCAGCCTGAGCTTCGACGTCGAAGGGCGCCCGCCCGCGAAGCCGGGGGAGGAGCCGTCCATGGAGGTGCGGATGGCGACGCCGGACTTCTTCCCCACCATGGGGATTCCCGTGGTGCGCGGGCGCGGCTTCACCGCCCAGGATCGAGAGGGCACGAGACAGGTCCTGCTCATCAGCGAGGCGGCGGCCGCCCGGTTCTTCCCCGGCGAGGACCCGATCGGCAAGCGGCTGATCCTGGGGTGGACGCGCGACAGCGTGCGGCTGGGCGGGGAGATCGTCGGCGTGGTGGGGGACGTGCGCGAGTCCTCGCTCGCCGAGGCGCCGGAGCCGATGGTGTACGCTCCGTTCGACCAGTGGCCGATCGGCGGCTTCACCGTGGTGCTGCGGACGGCGCGCGCGAGCGATGCGGTGCTCGGCGCCGCGCGCGCCGCGGTCCACGACATCGATCCCGACCTGGCGCTGTACTCGATGCGGTCGCTGGACGATCTGGTGGCGTCGTCGGTGTCGCAGCCGCGCTTCTACATGTCGCTCCTCGCGGCGTTCGCTGTGGTCGCGCTCGCGCTGTCCGGGATCGGGATCTACGGCGTCATCGCCTATCTCGTGAGCCAGCGCGCGCGGGAGATCGGCATCCGCATCGCGCTCGGCGCATCGCGCGAGCACGTGGTGCGCATGGTGGTGCGGCAGGGCGCGGCGATGGCCGTCGCGGGGATCGCCATCGGCCTCGCGGGCGCGCTCGTGCTCACCCGGTTGATGACGAGCCTCCTGTTCGGCGTGAAGCCCTCCGACCCGGTCACCTTCGCCGCGGTGGCGGTGGTGCTCGGGGCGGTGGCGCTGGCCGCGAGCTGGATCCCCGCGCGGCGCGCCGCGCGCGTGGACCCGGCGCTGGCGATGCGCGCGGAGTGAGGGCGGGGATCGGCGGCAGGGCGAAGTAGATTTCGCGCGGGGGCACGCGCGAGCGCGTGCCCCCGACGGATGCGAACGATCGTCGCCGCCATGGCCCGGCGCCGGTCCGACGCGCACATTGAACGCCGATCACTCTGCCCGCGCGCGCCCGTCCGGGGCGCGCGCCGCCACCTCCGGGAGGCTTGCCCCGTGCCGCACTTCTCTCCGATCGACCGCCGGTTCCGCGAGTCCACGTCGCCGCGCCGCGGCTTCCTCGGCCAACTGCTCGGCGGCGCCGCGGCCGCGGCGCTGGGCGCGATGAGCGGCGCGCCGCTCGCCGCGCAATCGCCGGCCCGGCCCACGGCGTCACCGCGTGGTGACACGCTCCCGCCGTCGCCGACGCCCCGTGACGGGGACACGTTCTTCCCCGAGCCGCGCGGGGGGTGGGACATGTCGTGGACGGAGAAGATCACCGGCCGCCACCGCCAGGTGTTCGACGCGCCCGAGGTGGCCGAAGGGACGGCGCTCCATCAGGCGCGCATGTTCCTGGCGGGGTACGAGGAGGTCTACGGCGCGAAGGGCGCCGACGTGAACGCGGTGCTCGTCTTCCGCCACCGCGCGGTGCCGGTGGTGCTCGACGACGCGATGTGGGCGAAGTACCCCGTGCTCGCGCGACGGTCCGGGAAGCTCAAGGATCCCACCACGGGGAAGTCCGCGCGGCGGAACCCGTTCCTCGGCGCGAAGCCCGGCGACAAGTACGCGCTCGTGTGGCCGGATGGCGGCCTCGACACGCTGATCGGGAAGGGGGCGATCGTGCTCGTGTGCAACGTCGCCCTCATGGCGCTCGCCGGGGTGATCGCGAAGGACACGAAGCAGACGCAGAGCGCCGTCGCGGACGAGCTGAAGGGCGCGCTGGTGCCGGGAGTGATCCGCATGCCCTCCGGCGTGTTCGCGGTGACGCGCGCGGAGGAGGCGGGGTGCCATTACATCCGGGGGACGTGAGGCGCGAAGGGGGGTGTAGTGTGTAGTCGCTGGACCACCATGGAACGCGTGTGGCGTGTGGGAGACTGACGGGCAGAGGAGATGGGTAGAGCGCGTGTAGGCTCGGCTGTAGAGAGAGTTCACCTACACACGACCTACTCTCGCCGTACCTCCCTCCTCTGCCCGTCAGTCTCCCACACGCCACACGCGTTCCATGGTGGTCCAGCGACTACACACTAGC
>DASTSH010000218.1:0-2293 GCA_035760785.1 Gemmatimonadaceae bacterium
ACGCCGTTCGAGGGCGGGCGGCACGGCCGGCGCGTGGAGAAGATCGACAACCCTGGCACGGAGGCGGGCGCGTGAACAACGGTCAGTACGCCGGCCCCGGGCCGGCGCTGCGGCAGGCGGACCCGGAGGTCGCCACCGCCATCGAGCAGGAGATCCGCCGCCAGGCCGAGGGGCTCGAGCTCATCGCCAGCGAGAACTTCGTCTCCCCCGCGGTGCTCGACGCCATGGGCTCCGCCCTCACGAACAAGTACGCCGAGGGCTACCCGGGGAAGCGCTACTACGGCGGCTGCCAGTTCGTGGACGTGGTGGAGCAGCTCGCCATCGACCGCGCGAAGCAGCTCTTCGGCGCCGAGCACGCCAACGTGCAGCCGCACTCGGGGGCGCAGGCGAACATGGCCGTGTACTTCGCGCTCATCGAGCCGGGCGCGACGGTGCTGGGGATGAACCTCTCGCACGGCGGCCACCTCACGCACGGCTCCCCGGTGAACTTCTCGGGGCGCTTCTACAACGTGGTCGCCTACGGGGTGCGCGAGGACACCGGGCTCATCGACTACGACGTGGTGCGCGACCTGGCGCACCGCCACCGCCCGGCGATGATCATCGCCGGGGCGAGCGCGTACTCGCGCGTCATCGACTTCGCCACCTTCGGCGCGATCGCGCGCGAGGTGGGCGCGCGGCTGGTGGTGGACATGGCCCACATCGCCGGGCTCGTCGCCGCGGGGCTGCACCCCTCCCCGGTGCCGCACGCCGACGCGGTCACGAGCACCACGCACAAGACGCTGCGCGGCCCGCGCGGGGGGCTCATCCTCTCGCGCGCCGAGCCCGCGGCGGCGATCAACAAGCAGGTCTTCCCGGGGGTGCAGGGGGGGCCGCTCATGCACGTCATCGCCGCCAAGGCGGTGGCGCTCCGCGAGGCGCTCCACCCCTCCTTCGCCGACTACGCGCGGCAGGTGATCGCCAATGCGCAGGCGCTCGCCGCGGCGCTCATGGAGCGCGGCTACGACATCGTCTCCGGCGGCACCGACAACCACCTCATGCTGGTGGACCTGCGCAACCGCGGCGTCACGGGGAAGGACGCCGAGCGCGCCCTCGGCGCCGCCGAGATCACGGTGAACAAGAACACCGTCCCCGGCGAGACGCAGTCCCCCTTCGTGACGAGCGGGATCCGGATCGGCACCCCCGCCCTCACCACGCGCGGCATGCGGGAGGCGGAGATGCGGCGGATCGCGGAGCTGATCGAGCGGGTGCTGGCGAGCCCCGCCGACGAGGGGGAGATCGCCCGCGTCCGGGGCGAGGTGCACGATCTGGCCGGGCAGTTTCCCCTACATCCGGGGGCGGCGGCGCACGCGATGTTGTGAAACGGGGAATCGGACGTCATACTTGGGTACGCGCCGGCGCCTCCGGCGCGGGTGTCGAGGAACCAGGGCCCAGAGCAGGGGAGTAGCGTTGTCGCAGCTCGTATTCCGGGATGGGATCATGGATCGGATCCGTGCGCGTGAGCCTCGCTTCCAGGAGCACGCGTACCTGTTCGTCCTGCAGGCGCTCGAGTTCTGCCAGGGGCGCCTTCCCGAGCGCCGCCACATCAGCGGCCGCGAGCTCGCCGAGGCGTGCCGTGATCTCGCGCTCGATCGCTTCGGCGTCATGGCCCGTACGGTCCTCGAGCACTGGGGCGTGCGTTCGACCGGCGACATCGGCGATGTCGTCTTCACTCTCGTCGAGCTGGGGCTCCTGATGGCGCAGCCCACCGACACGCGCGACGAGTTCGCGGACGTCTTCGACTTCGACGAGGCCTTCGAGCGCGAGTACCCATGGAGCGGAGCCCGGATCGCCTAGTGGCGAGCCACCGGCGACCCGGAACGTGCGCAGCTGGGAGAGGGGAATGGAGAGGAGGGTGAGCCATGGACGTGGTGACGGAGCTGCCGGCATGCCGCAAGTGCAATACGGGGAAGCTGCTTCCGCTGAGTGACTACGGACGGGATGGTGCCCCGATCACTTTCAAGGCGTGGGTGTGCACCAACCCGGATTGCGGATTCAACATCCGCATCGACAACGGCGAGATCAGCTTCGGGCGGGCGATCGGCCAGTCGCACAAGTGAGCGCGTCGTCCCGCGCGAGGCGGTCAGCGGCGGCCCGGAAGGCCGCCGCTTTCCATCCGGGGCACCCGCGCCCGTGATCCGCGCCGTCCGCGTGGTGAGCGCCGACGGCGCCGCCGCCCGCGACGCGGCCGCCATCGCCGCCGGCATCCCCTCGCGCGCGCTCATGCAGCGCGCCGGCGCGGCGGCCGCCGCGGAGA
>DASTSH010000219.1:0-6790 GCA_035760785.1 Gemmatimonadaceae bacterium
GCGCGGGGGTGTGGCGACGGCGGCGTCCGCGCGTAGCAAGAGACCCCGCGCGCGCCGACGATCGAAGCTGACGCGGGCGCCCCGAACGCGCTGGCGCGCGCGGGGGCTCGCAGCGTGTAAGCGCGACGCCGCCAGAGCCACACCCCCGCATCACGCCAGTCCACGGAGCCCACCACGGCCGGCGCCTCGCCAGGACACGGAGCCCACCACGGCCGCGTCACGCCAGTCCCAGGAGCCCTGCCACGGCCCGCGCCACGTCAGTCCACGGAGTCCCGAAGCGGCCGCACCGTGCCGGCGCACGGACGCCGGGGCCATGCGCCGGCGGAGGTCAGTGCTGCTTGACGACCGTGCCCTTCGTCACGCCGCCGTCTCCCAGCGCATCCACGGTGAACCAGTATCCGACCCCGTGGTTCAGGCTGTTCATCGTGAGCGTCGTGTCGTCGCCCACCTGGTAGTCGGAGTACAGCTTGTCGGGGGCGATGCCGAAGCGGACGATGTAGCCGGTCGCGCGTGCCGAGCGGCTCCACGAGAGTGTGACGTCGCGGTCGTCCGCATGGCGCTGCACGGTGAACGAGCGCACGGGCTCGGGAGGCGCCACCGGGCTGTGGCCGAAGACGCGTAGCCCGCGCAGCGCGAACTTTCCGCCGGCGGGGGCGCGCACGTTCGTGATCCGCAGCCAGCGCGCCGTCACGGGGGCGGCGAGCTGCACGTAGGCGTGCGGCGCGTCGCGGTCGGTGCGGCTCCGGTCGACGAGCATCGTCCAGTGCTCGCCGTCGTCCGACCGCTCGAGCACCCAGCGTCCGGGCGTCGCCGACGCGCGGTCGAAGGCGTGCGTGTCCTGCTCGCCGAGGTTCACCTGGATCGCCTCGATGCGGCACGGCGCGCCCAGGTCCACCTTCAACCACTCCCCCGCGTTTCCGGTCCGCGCGCTCCACTGCGTGCGGATGTCCTCGTCGAAGGCGAGGGAGGGGGCGTGCCCGTCGAGCGACGAGGAGGCGGTGGCGCGCTTCCCCCCGGAGAGGAGCATCCACCCCGTGCGGTTCGAGTCGAGCGGGTGTTGCACGACCCCCGGGAAGTACTGCGGGTAGTCGCCGAGGTACGTGTCGGTGCGCATCACGCCGTCGGCGTCGAAGCCGGCGGGGAAGATCCCGAGCCGGCGCTCGAACTTGTGGGCCACGGAGATGTCCATCGTGACCACGCGCCAGTAGCGCCCCGCCTCGTCGCGGAAGGTCCCCGCGTGCCCGGCGCTGCCGATGAACCCTCCCGGCTTGTACGAGAAGGGGCTGTACGGCTGGTAGGTGAACCCGTGCGTGGGGAAGCGCGACGTGTACACGCCGTCGGCGTACGACTTCCAGATCGTGCCCGGCGCCGAGTACTGGAGGTAGTAGGTGCCGTCGTGCTTCGTCATCCACGACCCTTCGATGTAGGGGCCGAGGCGGAACTTGCCGTTCAGCGTGGCGCCCAGATTGTCCTCGCCGGAGCGCTCGAATCCGTGGTCCACGTAATCCGCGCGCATGACCGTGTCCGGGCCGGCGATCACCCGGAAGTCGCGCGGGTCGAGCTCCACCACGGAGATCGCCCCGTTCAGCGCGGAGCCGTTGTACAGGTACAGCCGCCCGTCATCGTCGAGGAACAGGTCGGGATCCGCGTAGCTCGGGATGTCGGCGACCTTGCGCCAGATGCCGGCCTTCGGATCGTCGGTGGTCCACACCGCCTTGCTCTTGTGCGCGGTGTAGTACATCCGGTCGCCGATCACCACCACGGCCGGCGCGTAGTCCTCCAGGGGAATTCCCTTCGGGACCACGAGCGTCCAGTCGCGCATGTCGGGCGAGTACCAGTAGCCGCCGCTCTTCGAGGCGAACAGGTAGTAGTCGCCGTGGTACAGCGTGATCAGCGGATCCGCCGCCTCGCGCCGGCTCGGCGCGGTGGGCATGAAGCGGTAATCGAGGTCGAGCGGATTGGTGTAGGTGGTGGGGTGGCGCGACTCGCCCGGCGCTGGATCGGCCGGACGAGCCGCGGGCGCTTCGGAACTGCCCGGAGGGTTCCGCCGCGGCGCCGCGCACGCGATGGTGCACAGCGCCACGACGGACAGGACTGCCTTCATCCCTCCGCGATCAGCGCGAGGCCGCGGCCAGATCCTTCACCGCGCTCGCCAGCATCTGAACCTTGGCGGCGTCACTGGAGCCGGCCGCCTCACCATCGAGCTGCGACGCGAGCTGCGTCAGCGCGCCGCTGCGCGAGTCGCCGGACGCCTGCTCCGCCTTGTCGAGCGTCTCCCGCACCGACGCGATCCGGTCCGCGCCGAGCCCCTTCGACCGCTCGAGCTGGTCCACGTACGCGCGCGCCAGCGCGAAGCTCGCCGGCCACACGTACTTCGGCTGCCCCTGCGTGTTGAAGTAGTCGAGGTGCACCGTCTTCGCCGCGTCGATCTCGTTCTTCGTGAGGAACGCGCTCGGCACGAGCTCGAAGATGTCGAGGCCGCGGGCGATCTCCGAGCTGACGATCACGCCGTTGTACCAGTACGCGGACCACGACCCGCCGCCCACGAGGCGGGTGGAGTCGATCGGCCCGCGGTCGAAGAAGGCGATCTCCTTCGGGTGCTGCGCATCGGTCCAGTCGAACACCGAGATCCCGCCCTGGTACCACGCCTGCACCATCACGTCGCGCCCGGGGATCGGGATCAGCGATCCGTTGTGCGCCACGCAGTTCTCCTCCGCCGTCTGCGGCGCGGGGAGCTTGTAGTAGCTCTGGAACTGGAGCTGGCCGTTCACGACCTTGAAGATCGCGTCCGCCCCCCACTCGCGGCGGTCGGTGGCGCGGCACTTCGGCTGGCCGCCGCCCCCCCACTCGTCGGAGAAGAGCACCTTGGTGCCGTCGTTGTTGAACGTCGCCGAGTGCCAGTAGGAGAAGTTCGAGTCGGACGCGGCGTAGAGGCGCTCGGGGTGCGTGGGGTCGTGGATGTCGAGCAGGAGCCCGTACCCCTCGCAGGCGCCGCCCGCGAGCCCGATCGCCGGGTACACGGTGATGTCGTGGCACTGGGTGGGACCGGGGCGCGGGCCGCCGCCGGGGGTGGGCGCCTCGCCGAACATCTTGGCGACGATGCCGGGGAGCGCGGCGCGAAGCGCGGCGCTGTCCGCGGCCGTGGGCGCGCCGGTGCCGCCACGCGCGGCGACCACGCTATCGAGCATCGGGTCGACGAACCGCGACGGGAGCACGCGCTCCAGACCGAGGATCGTGGCGGTGAACTCGCCCTTCGCGCGCGCCTCCGCGGCGGCCTGCTTCGCCGCGGCCACGTCCTGCGGGGCCTCGCCGTGCTTCGGCGGCGCCACGAGGTCGTGGAAGATGCGCGGCGAGCTCACGATCGCCGCCTGCTCCGGGTGCGCGAGCGGGACCTTGATCACCTCGATGCGGAAGAGCGCCGTGTTCGGATCCTCGTCCGGGCTCGCGCCGGAGCACCCGGCGAGCTCGTTCGGCGACCGCACGCGCGACGAGCCGGAGATGTACACGTACACGTTCTCCGTGTCCGCGGGATCCACGAGCACGGTGTGCGTGTGCGAGCCGCGGCACGTCTGCACGTTGCCGACGTTCCGCGGATGCTGGATGTCGCTGATGTCGAAGATCCGGAGGCCGCGCAGACGCTCCTTGCTCACCGTGTCCTGCACCCCCTCCGTGCCGCAGTCGAGGCGGCCGGAGAGCCCCTCGCCGGACACGAAGAGCAGGTTCTTGTACACCGACACGTCGCTCTGCGACGCGGGGCAGACGTACGCCGTCTCCAGCGCGGGATGGCTCGGGTCGGAGATGTCCCACACCTGGTAGCCGTTGTAGTTCCCCTGGATCACGTACTTGCCCGTGAACGCCAGGTCGGAGTTGGTGATCCCCTTGAACTGCTCGGAGGGCGGCGTGGTCGAGAGCACGTGCAGGTTCCAGACGGCCTGCCCCGCATCCATCAGCCCCGCATGGAGTCCGACGCGCGGGTCGGGATTCGGCGCGGCCGCGGACATGTCGCCCGCCGGCGCTACGCCGCCCCCCGGCGCGGTGCCGGCGGAGTGCAGCGCGGACGACGTGGAGCGCGCGCACGCGCCCGCCGCGCACAACGCGGCGCCGAGCAGCAGCCCGGAGACCTGGCGCGCGGTGGATCGCGTTCTCGTATGTCGGACGTGGAACGGTGATGCCATGGAGCTCTCCTCCGTGTGGGCGGGGTGGGGGATGCGAACGTGCGACGGGTGAGTGGTCAGGGCTCGTTGCTCCCGAGCGTGACGGCGAGCAGCATCTTCTGCATGCGGGCGATCTCCGTGGTCTGATCGACGTTCACGTCGTTCGCCAGCTTGAACACCAGCTCGTCCTGCGCGGCGCCGTACGTCTCGAACAGATCCTTCACCATGGATACGGCGCCGCGGTGGTGCTGGATCATGAAGCTGAGGAAGAGCCGGTCGAAGTCGGCCCCTCTCGCCCCGTCGAGCTGCTTCATCTGCTCGGCGGTGAGCATGCCCGGCATGAGCATCTCGTGCTCCATACCGCCCATCTTCATCTTCATCCCCGTGGGCGACGCCTCGGGCACCGGCTTGTTCCGGTCGCGCAGCCACTGCTGCATCGTGGCGATCTCGTCGCGCTGGGCGTTGATGATGCGCGCGGCGAGCGTCTGCACGGAGGGGCTGGCGCCGTGGGTGGGCGCCCACTGCGCCATCACGATCGCCTGGGCGTGGTGATGGATCATCCCCGACATGAACGCGACGTCCGCGTCGGTGTACGGTCGCCTGACGCTGTCCGCCCGCGCCCTCGCGATGGCGGCCTGCTCGCCCTGCTCGCTCGCGGTGGGCTGGGGGGCGGGAGTGGAGTGCGTCGCGCCCTGCGCGGCGCTCTTGCAGGGCGCCAGGGCGAGCGCGGCGACCAGCGCCGCCAGGGTGGGGCAGGTGCGGGATGAGATCATTCCAATCGTTCTCCTTGGGATACGGCTGGAGCCGGGCCCCGTGAAGTTCCGCTCGAGCGATTGAAGGTACTACGGAGGGGCGGGTTCGTGACAGACGCCGCGCCCGGACCCTCCGGGCGCGGCACTCCCCCGAGATACGCGTCGGCCCGCCGCGGCGCTGCGCCGCCTCACGCGCGCGCGAGCGCGAGCAGGCGGCGAACGTCCACCCCCTGCCAGAGCCGCTCGCGCATGGCCCGCGTCTCCGCCAGCGCGCGCGCCCCCGCGGGGCTCACCTCGAAGCGGCGGCGCGACGGCCCCTCGGCAGCCACGCGGCGCGACGTCAGCAGCCCCTTGGCCTCCAGCCGGTCGAGGGTGGCGTACACGGCGCCGATCGCGAGCTCGCGACCGGTCACGCGCTCGATCTCCCGTCGTACGTGCATGCCGTACGCCTCCCCCCGCGTGCGCAGCACCGCGACCAGGACCTGCTCCTCGAGCACGCCCAGGGGAA
This sequence comes from Gemmatimonadaceae bacterium, assembly GCA_035760785.1. Taxonomy (GTDB): domain Bacteria; phylum Gemmatimonadota; class Gemmatimonadetes; order Gemmatimonadales; family Gemmatimonadaceae; genus JADGGM01. Next base: position 5,415 of record DASTSH010000219.1, read on the forward strand.
CGAAATCGGAGTCGCTCATTGCTCGCGCAGGATGAGGGCCGGGTCCACCGCGCCGGCGCGCCGAGCGGGGATGAAGGCCGCCACCACGCCGATGAGCAGCAGCCCCATGCCGGCCGCGGCGAAGGCGACGGGGTCCACGACTCCCACGCCGAACAGGAAGGAGGCGAGCAGCCGGGCCAGCACCACCGTCCCCACGGCGCCGATGACGATCCCCGATCCCACCAGCACCGCGCCCTGGCGCACGATGTGCCCCACCACGCGCGATCCGGGGAGTCCGAGCGCGACGCGGATCGCCCAGTCGCGCTGGCGGCGCGCCGCGAAGTGCGAGATCACTCCGTAGATCCCGACGGCGCCGAGCACCAGCGCGAGTGCGGAGAGCAGCGCGAGCAGCGCCATCACCTGCCGCGCCGGGCCCACCGCCGCGTCGAAGACCCGCGCCATGGTGGTGGTGCTCTGCACCGCGAGCTCCGGCGCCACGCGCTGCACGGTGCGCCGCGCATCGTCGAGCAGCGCCGCGGCGTCGCCCCCGCGCGCGGCGCGGAGCACGAACGTCGCCGGCGTGCCGAACCACGGCGCCTGCCCGGCCAGGTAGTAGCGCACCGGCTGCGGCTCGTCGGTGAGCGCCGCCTCGGCGACGTTCGAGACGACGCCGATCACGCGCTGCGGCGCGCCGAAGCCGCCACCCATGCGCCGGCCGATCGGATTCTCTCCCGGAAAGTACTTCCTTGCGAACGCCTCGTTGATCACGACGGCCATCTCGCTGGTGCTGTCGTCGTCGGCGATGGGATGGTCGGACGCGTCGAAGGTGCGCCCGTCGCGCAGGCGGATGCCGAGCGTCGAGAAGTAGTCGCGCGTGACGATGCGGAAGTAGGTGAAGGTGCGCGCGGCCTCCGGGTGCCCGTCGATGGTGACGCCGAAGCTGTCCCCGCCGCCGCGGAGCGGGATCTTCATCGCCGCCGCCGCCGAGCGGACGCCGGGTCGCGACCCGAGCGTCCGCGTCAGCTCCTCCACCATGCGCCCGCGCCGCGATGCGGCGACGTCGGTGTTCGACAGCACGTCCACCACGGCGATCCCCTTCGTGTCGATTCCCGGATCGATGGCGTACAGGTTGGCGACGCTGCGCACGAGGAGCGCCGCCGCCGAGGCGATCAGCATCGCGAGCGCGACCTCCGCCACCACGAGCCCGCGCTCGAGGCGCCCGCCGCGCCCCTGGATGCCGCCGGTGCGCGCGCTCCCGATGGCACCGCGCAGCTCGCCGCGCCAGAGGAAGAGCGAGGGGACCAGCACCACCAGCAGCGCGGCGACGACGGCGATCGCGAGCGCCGCGGCGAACATCGTCCAGTCGAAGGTCGCGCTCTCGGCCCACGCGCCGATCG
>DASTSH010000220.1:0-18650 GCA_035760785.1 Gemmatimonadaceae bacterium
GAGCCTCCCCGGGCGCCGACGGTAGATGCTGACCGGGTGCGCCGAACGCTCTGGCGCCCGGGGAGGCTCGCAGCGTGTAAGCGCGCACGCCGCCGAAGCGAATGGCCCCCGGCGCCACGGCCGAGGAGCCCGAACGGAACCCAGCCAGAGCGCCCGAGCGGCGCCACGGCCGAGGAGCCCGAGCGGAACCCGGCCAGAGCGCTCGAGCGCCGCCCGGCCGAGGAGCTCGCGCGGAGTCCGGCCGGCCACGGTCGCGCTTCGCCCGCGCGCGCGCGAGGCCCGGCGTCAGAGCACGAACATCCCGATCGCGGCGGCGAACATCGCCGCCGTCGTCGCCGCGACCACCGTGCGGCCGAGCCGGGAGCTCGGCTGTCCGTGCATCAGCCTCCGGTCCGACGCCGCGACGAGGATGCCGACGAGCAGGAACGGCGCGAGCAGCCCGTTGAGCACCGCCGTCCAGTAGAGCGCCTGCACCGCGTTCACGTTGGCGAAGTCCATCCCCACGCCGAGCGCGAGCGACAGCAGGATCACCGCGTAGAACGCCGGCGCGCCGCGGAAGTGCTCATCGATCCCCTGCTCCCAGCCGAACACCTCCGCGAACGCGTACGCCGCCGAGCCGGCGAGCGTGGGGATGGCGAGGGCGCCGGTGCCGAGGAGTCCCACGGTGTAGAGCAGCGTCGCGAAGCGCCCGGCGAGCGGGCGGAGCGCCTCGGCCACATCGCGGCTCGTCTCGAGTCGCGCGACGCCGTGCGCGTGGAGCGTGAGCGCCGTGGTGAGGATGATGAAGAACATCACCAGGTTGGACACCAGCGTGCCCGTCCCCACATCCACCTTGCGCCAGCGGAGCTCCTCCGGGGTGGCGCCCCGTCGCGCGACGAGCGTGTGGCGCCCGAGCGCCTTCTGCTCCTCCACTTCCTGCGAGGCCTGCCAGAAGAAGAGGTACGGGGAGATCGTCGTGCCGAGGATGGCGACCAACGTGGCCCACGGCCCGTCACCCGCAGTGGCTCCGCGGGGCACCACCGGCGTCACCGCGGCGCGCAGCACGCTCCCCCAGTGCGGACCGATGGCGAACGCCGCCACGACGTACGCGAAGAGCACGAGCGCGAGCCACTTGAGCGTGTTGGCCACGGCGGCGTAGCGGAGTCGCACCGTCGCCCAGCCGATGACGAGCGCGAAGACGATCACCCAGGCGTGCGAGCTCACGTGGGTGAGCAGCTCCGCGGCATCGGCCATCGCGGCGAGATCGGAGCCGAGGTTGAGGGTGTTCGCCACGAAGAGCGCGAGGCAGGCCGCGGCGAGCAACGGGCGGGGAAACTTCTCCTCGAGCGCGCCCATGAGCCCCTTGCCCGTGACCATGCCGATGCGGGCGCACATGGTCTGCACCGCCGCCATGAGCGGCCAGGTGATGAGGGCCGTCCAGAGAAACGCGGTGCCGAAGTGCGCGCCGGCCACGGAGTAGGTGGCGATCCCCGACGGATCGTCGTCGGCCGCGCCGGTGATGAGGCCGGGCCCCAGCGCACCCCAGAAGCGGCGCACCGTTCTGGCGGTGCGCCGCGGGCTCTCGACCGCGGCGCGGGCGGTCAGCCGTGCGGTGTTCCTCGCCCTCCGGGCGGCCGTGTCGAGGGCCGCCATTGTCGATGCTCCATGGGTACGACCCTCCGGCCGCCAGGGGTGAGTGCCGGCGCGGGCGCGCCCGGGGCGGGCCGGCGTCCGCCCCGAGACCGCGAACGGTGCAATGGTGCGGGAGCGTAAGTCAACCGCCGTCCGCGTTCCGGCGCACGACGGTGCGGGATCAGATCAGGAAGCCGACGGAGCTGGCGGGTTCGTCGGCGGCCCGGAGCGCCAGTCGCCCGACACGTCGATGTTCCACCCCTCGCCGCGCTCCTCCTCCGCCGCGTGCGGGCGGTACATGATCACCCGCGCCCGCTCGAGGGTGATCAGCCCGCCGCCGATCATCTCGTCGAGCTCCGGGAGGATCGCCGCAATCCGCTCTTCCGTTTCCACGCACTCGATGACGATCGGCAGGTCGAGCGAGAGCAGCTCGACGCGGTCGGTGTGGATGCGGGAGCTCGCGCCGAAGCCCATGATGGCGCGAAGCACCGTGGCCCCGGCGTAGTGGCGCGCGCGGAGCAGCTCGACGATCGCCTGGTAGAGCGGCTTCCCGTGATACTTGTCGCGCTCGCCGATGTGGATGCGCATGAGCGTGCGCTCCCCCTTGAAGCCGTGCATGGGCCCTCCGGTGGAAGTGGGCACCCCTAGCGTGCTACGCACCGCTGCGCAGGGCAAGGAGCCGGCTCGCGGCGGCGAAGCCGGCGAGGGTGCCGACGAGCGAGATGCCGACGCTCAGCACGATGTACACGAGCGCGCGCCGGTGGTCGCCGTCCTCCAGCAGCGTCGCCGTCTCGTAGCTGAAGGTGGAGAAGGTGGTGTAGCCGCCGCAGAAGCCAGTGGTGAGGAGCGCGCGCATCTCGGGGCTCACCGCCGGCGTCGCGAGCGCGTAGCGCAGGAGAAAGCCGAGGAGGATGGAGCCGGTGATGTTGATGAGCAGCGTGCCGACCGGGAACGTGGTGCCGGCCGCGCGCTGCACGAAGCCGCCGAGGAGAAAGCGGGCCACCCCGCCGGCGGCCGATCCGAGGGCGACGTACCAGATCATGATCATGAGTGGTGACTCCGCTGCGGCGTGTCGAGGAGCTCGGAGCGCTCGGTCATGGCAACAAAAAACCCCCACGCGGTCGGTGTCGCGTAGGAGTCATCAGCCGGCCTGGTCCGGCGGGTCACGGCAAACTCCATTGCCGGCCGGGCGCTGGCGCGCCCGACGGGTGTATGGTAGCGCAGGATCGCGACAGGCGTCAACCACGCGCCGGCGCGCCGCCCGGCGCTTGACACAGCAATATTTTTTGATGTATACTACCCCCGTGACCACCGCGACCCGCACCGCCAGGGATCTCGACCGCGCCGTCTCGCTCTTCCACGCGCTGTCCGACGCGACCCGCCTCGCCATCCTCGAGATGCTGCGCGGAGGGGAGCGGTGCGTGTGCGAGCTGCAGGACGAGCTCGACGCGGCGCAATCGCGTCTCTCCTTCCACCTCCGCGTGCTCAGGGAGGCGGGGCTGGTCACCGACCGCCGCGAGGGACGCTGGTCGTACTACAGCATCGTCCCCGAGGCGCTCGCCGAGGTGCACGACCTCGCGGTCGCGATGCAGCCGAGGAAGCGCGCGCTCGCCGTGCGCCACGCCGGCGAGTGCTGCGCCTGACCGCCGCGTTCGTCTTGCGGGAAACATCAACGTTTTTTGATCATCCAGGGGCGACGATGACCACCGAGTCGAAGCAGGATCCCACGAAGGTGCCAACGACGCTCGACGAGATCCGCGCCACGGTGCGCTCGCGCTACGGCGCCACCGCGCTGCGCGTCGTCGACGGCGGGGCCGCGAGCTGCTGCGGCCCCGCCGAAGGGTCGAGCGGCTGCTGCGGCTCCACGAGCGAGTCGTGGGACCCGATCACCGCCGATCTGTACGATGCCGGCGAGACGGCGGGGCTCCCCGCCGAAGCGCTCCTCGCCTCGCTCGGGTGCGGGAACCCCACCGCGCTCGCCGAGCTCCGCGCGGGGGAGACGGTGCTCGACCTCGGGGCCGGCGGTGGCATCGATGTGCTGCTCTCGGCTCGGCGCGTGGGACCCACCGGCAAGGCCTACGGGCTCGACATGACCGACGAGATGCTCGCGCTCGCGGAGCGGAACCGGGCGCAGGCCGGCGCCACGAACGTGGAGTTCCTGAAGGGACACATCGAGGCGATCCCGCTGCCGTCGAACAGCGTGGACGTGATCATCTCGAACTGCGTGATCAACCTCTCGGGGGACAAGCGTCAGGTGCTGAAGGAGGCGTTCCGCGTCCTCGAGCCCGGCGGGCGCTTCGCGGTGAGCGACATCATCGTGCGCGAGGGGCTCCCCGCGACGGTGAAGGAGAGCATGGCGCTGTGGACCGGATGCGTGGCCGGGGCGCTCGAGGAGCAGGAGTTCATCGGCCTCCTGACGGAGGTCGGCTTCGAGGGCCCGAGCATCGAGCCGACGCGCGTCTACACGCGCGACGACGCGGCGGCGCTCCTCCAGGGGACGGGGCTGGACGCGTCGCTGGCGGACCAGGTGGAGGGGAAGATCATGAGCGGCTTCGTGCGGGCGACGAAGCCCACCGCGCCCGTCGAGCCCGGCGCGCGGGTGCGCCCGGCGGTCCCCGCCGATCTCCCGGCGGTCGAGCGCCTGCTCGTCGCGAGCGACCTCCCGCTCGACGGCGTGCGCGACGCGTTCCCCACGTTCGTCGTCGCCGAGGCGGAGGGCGAGATCGTCGGGGTCGCGGGGCTCGAGTCGTGCCGCGACGACGCGCTGCTCCGCTCCGTGGCCGTGGTCGACGCGTGGCGCTCGCGCGGCATCGGTCGCGCGCTGGTGACGCGCGTGATCTCCGACGCGGAGGCGCGCGGCTGCCGCGCGCTCTACCTGCTCACCACCACGGCGGAGCGCTGGTTCCCGAGCTTCGGGTTCCGGCAGATCTCCCGCGAGGAGGTGCCGGCGGCGGTGCGGGAGACGGAGGAGTTCCGGAGCGCGTGCCCGGCTTCGGCCTGCGTGATGTGCCGCCCCTGCGCGACGGCGTGAGGCGGCACACCGGTCCCTCCCGGCCTCAGGGCGCGATGGCGGCCAGCACCCGGTCGAGCGCCGCGTAGCTCTCGTTCACGCCCGACTCCATCCCCGAGTGGAGCATCCCGTCGCGCTCGGCGGTGGTGTGGAAGAGCGAGGTGCTGATGAGGCGCGTGCGGCCATCGCCCATGTCCTCGAGCACGACCGACTCGACGGCCACGTGCCCGGGCATCCCGTCCCACTCGAAGGTGCGCACCATGCGCTCCGGCGGGACCACCTCGCGGTAGCGCCCCTCGAATCCCTGCGGGCCCGAGGGCGCGTGCTCCACGTAGCGCCAGTGTCCCCCGCGCACGGGCTCGTGGCGCTCGATGACGAGCCTGTTCCCCCGCCCCCACCATTGCCTGACGAGGTCGGGATCGGTCAGCGCCTTCCACACGTCCTCTGGCGGTGCATTGAAGATCCGCTCGATGCGGACCTCGCGGTCGGAGGGCGTGGTGATGGTGGCGCGTGGGGTTCCGGTGGTGGTGGTCATGATCTGCCTCCGTTCGTGCGCTCGAGGAGCTCCCCGAGCCGGTCGTAGCGGGATTCCAGCATGGCCTGGTACCTCGCGATCCAGTCGGTCTCCTCCTCCAATCGGCGCGGCCCCAGCCGGCAGTACCGCACGCGCCCGATCTTCTTCGTGGTGACGAGCCCGGCGTCCTCGAGCACCCGCACGTGCTTCTTCATGCCGGTCAGGGTCATGTCGAAGGCGCCGGCGAGATCGCTGATGGACGCGTCGCCGCGGCCGAGCCGCTCGATCACGTGCCGACGGGTGGTGTCGGCGAGCGCCGCGAAGGTGGAATCGAGCCGATCGGAAAGCTGAACCATATGGTTCAGTATTGCACGCGCCGCGCGATCGCGCAAGAGGGAAAGAGAGCAGGGCGCCGCGGCCGGGTCCAACGCTGTCCCGGTCTCGCCCGTTCACCTGTGGAAGAGAGCGGTCCGCTCCCACGGGCGGCCCGGCCGTTCGGCGTCACCCCACCTCATCCACTCAGACAGGCCCCTCCACCGTGATCCAGCGCATCCTCCCGATGGTCGGCCGCCTCGGCGTCGCGGTCGTGTGTGCCGGCGTGCTCGCAGCGCCGGCCACCGCGCAGCTCTCCAGCGGCATCGACACCACCACGTTCGACCACTCCGTGCGGCCGCAGGATGACTTCTTCCGCTACGTCAACGGCGGATGGCTCAGGACCGCGCAGATCCCCGCCGATGCCTCGAGTTGGGGCGCGTTCCAGGAGCTGCGCGAGAACAGTCGCAACGCCCTGCACGAGCTGTTCGACGAGGCGAGCCACGCCAACGCGCCCGTGGGCAGCGCGCGGCAGAAGGTGGGCGACCTGTACGCCAGCTACATGGACAGCGCGCGGGTCGAGCGGCTCGGCATCGCCCCGCTCCAGCCGGTGCTGAAGAAGGTCGCGGCGCTGCGGAGCGCGTCCGATCTCCCCGCGACCTTCGCGGAGTTCGAGCGGCTGGGCATCCGCAACCCGGCGACGGTGTTCGTCGGGGCGGATCCGAAGCACTCCTCGGTGAACATCGTGCAGGTGAGCCAGTCGGGGCTCGGCATGCCCGATCGCGACTATTATCTCCGGCGCGACGCGAAGATGGAGGCGACGCGCGCCGCGTACGTCGCGTACATCACCCGGATGATGGCGCTGGCGAAGCAGCCGGATCCGGCGGGCGCCGCCGCGCGCATCCTGGCGCTCGAGACCGCGATCGCGACCCCGCAGTGGGCGCGGGCGCGGAATCGGGATCGGGAGGCGACGTACAACAAGATGACCGTCGCCGAGCTGGCGTCGCTGACGCCCTCCTACGATTGGAGGCGCTACCTCGCCGCCGCCGGACTATCGAAGGCGTCGGAGGTGATCGTGCGCCAACCCGATTACGTGAAGGCGCTCGATCCGATCTTCGCCAGCACGCCGGTCGCGACGTGGCGCGAGTATCTCACCTTCCGGGTCCTCGACGGCTTCGCGGACCAGCTCCCCGCACAGTTCGTCCAGGCGCACTTCGACTTCCGTGGCCACACCCTGTCGGGGCAGGAGGTGCTGGCCCCGCGGTGGAAGCGCGCCGTCGATGGCACGAACTCCACGCTGGGCGAGGCGGCCGGGACGCTCTACATCGCCCGGTACTTCAAGCCCGAGGCGAAGGCGCGGATGGATGCGCTGGTGAAGAACCTGATCCACGCTTACGAGGTCGGGATCGACAGCCTGGAGTGGATGAGTCCCGAGACGAAGGCGCAGGCGAAGGAGAAGCTGGCGCACTTCAAGGTGAAGATCGGCGCGCCCGACAAGCCGCGCGACTACTCCGCGCTGCGGATCCGGCGCGACGACCTGTTCGGCAACGAGCTGCGCTCGCGCGAGTTCGAGTACGCCGACATGGCCGGCCGCCTCGGCAAGCCAGTGGACAAGGGGCGGTGGGGGATGACGGCGCCGACGGTGAACGCGCAGTACAACGCGTCGTTCAACGACATCACCTTCCCGGCCGGGATCCTGCAGCCCCCCTTCTTCAACGTGAACGCCGATGACGCGGTGAACTACGGGGCGATCGGCGCCGTGATCGGGCACGAGATCGGGCACGGCTTCGACGACCAGGGGCGCAAGTCGGATGGCGAGGGGAACCTGCGCGACTGGTGGACCGCGGCGGATGCCCGGGCGTACGAGGCGCGCACCGCGAAGCTCGGCGCGCAGTACGATGCCATCAACCCGATCGACGACCTGCACATCAACGGCAAGCTGACGATGGGCGAGAACATCGGCGACCTGAGCGGCCTCGCGCAGGCGTACCGCGCGTATCACATCGCGCTCGGCGGCACGGAGGCGCCGGTGATCGATGGACTCACCGGCGACCAGCGCTTCTTCATCGGCTACGCGCAGATCTGGCGCGGCAAGATGCGCGACGATGCGCTGCGCCAGCAGTTGCTCACGAACCCGCACTCGCCGGGGCAGTACCGCGCGTTCGTGCCGCTCGTGAACAACGACGCCTTCGAGAAGACGTTCGGCGTCCAGCCCGGCGACAAGATGTATCTGGCGCCGGAGGATCGGGTGAAGATCTGGTAGTGCGCGGGGCCGGCGGGCGTGGCGGCGCGCGCCGTCACGCCCCCAGGCCCGCGCGCCGTCACGCCGCCTCGCCGTCCGCCTCCGCGAGCGCCAGCACGCTCGACGGCGTGTGCCCGCGCGCGCGCAGCTCACGGATGGAGAGCGCCTGGTGCCGCTTCGCCAACCGGCGCCCGGCCGCATCGCGCACCAGCGGCAGGTGGCACCAGGCGGGCGGAGGCGCGCCGAGCGCGCGGTACACCAGGAGCTGGCGCGCGGTGGAGCGCAGCAGATCCTCCCCGCGCACCACCTCGGTGATCCCCATCGCGATGTCGTCGGCGACCACGGCGAGCTCGTAGGCGGGCACGTCGTCCTTGCGCCACACCACGAAGTCGCCGAAGTCCACGCCGGCCGTGAACGCCCGCGCGCCGTAGCGCCCGTCGACGAAGCGCACCACCTCGCCGTCGGGAACCCGGAAGCGCCACACCACGCCGGCGGGCGACCCGGCATCGCGCCCGGTGCCGGGCGCGGGGCGCAGCTCCGGCGGGAAGACCGGCTCGCTCTCCTCGTCGTCGTGCGGCGCGTGCGCGGCATCGCGCAGCTCCCGGCGCGAGACGTGGCTGGGGTAGATCACCCCCGCGTCGCGCAGCGCGCGCCACGCCGCCACGTGCACCTCGCGGCGCCGCGACTGGTAGTGCGGCCCCTCGGTCCACCGCACGCCGAGCCACGCCAGATCCTCGATCGCGCGCGCCGTGTACTCGGGGCGGCAGCGCAGCGGGTCGAGGTCCTCGATGCGGAGCACGAGCGCGCCGCCCGCGTCGTGCGCGCGACGGGACGCGGCCACGAACGTGCGCGCGTGCCCGACGTGCAGGTCGCCGGTGGGGGTGGGGGCGAGGCGGCCGCGATAGGTCATGGCACAGTGGGCGTCGTGGTCTGGCGGTGCCACTGCCCGCCGCTCAGGATGCCGATGGCGCCTCGCCGTTCACGCATCTTCCTCGAGCAACCAGTGTGACGCCGCGCGCCAAACGACCGAGTGTGGGAGCGCGCGCGCGGGCGGCGTCGAGTCGAGTGTGATCAATACGGCACGCGCGTCCGGCTGTGCGGCGGCCCCGACCTCCAGGGCGCGCATCTCGCGCTCCCATGTCGTATCGGCCGTGGTGTCGAGGGAGACCTGGATCAGCATCGGCTGGTCGCCGGTACGCTCCGCAAAGAAGTCCACGTCGTACTCGCCGGCGCGGAACCAGTCGGCGGAATAGCCGCGGCGCTCGAGCTCGAGCAGGACGACCGTCTCGAGCGAACGGCCGTTGTGCACGCGCCCTGCACGCTCGTAAACCGGGATGAGCCCCGGATCGATCGGATACGCCTTCCTCGGATTGACGAGTCGCTGCCGCTCGGATGCGCTGTGCATGCTCACGATCCGCAACATGAACGCATCCGCAAGATGATCGAGGTAGGCGTGCAACGTGTCCTTGGCCACCGAGATGCCTTGCGACTTGAGGTCCGCGTAGATCTTGCTGATGCTGAACATGCCTCCCGGGTTCGCGAGCAGGTGCCGCTGTAGCCATCGCAGCGCGACGGGGTTCGTGACTTCGTGCCGCTCGATGACGTCGCGCAGCAGCATGACGTCTATGTATCCCTTGAGGAGCGGTATCCGATCGCGCCGATCGGCGCCCTGGGCCTCTGGGAAGCCGCCCACCGCCAGGTAGGTCCGGAGCGCCGCATCCAGAGCGGCGCGCTGATTTGGCGCGAGCGCTCTCCACGCTCCGGTCGGCTCCGCGTTCGCATGACGGAGTGCCTCGCGGAAGCTGAACGGGTGCACCAGCACGTCCATGGACCTGCCGCGAAGTGACGTCGCCACCTCCCGGCCGAGGAGTTTGGCGGATGAGCCCGAGATGAACACGTTCGTGCCGCCGGCATCGAGTAGCCGCCGCACCAGAGACTCCCAGCCTGGTACCAGCTGCACTTCATCCAGGTAGACGGTCCGCTTGCCGCCGCTCTGGAGCGAGGGGATGACACGTGTGTGCTCCTCGAGGAGCCAGCCGAGATCCTCGGCTGTCATTCCGACCAGTCGCTCGTCTTCGAGCGAGACGAGCAGGTGCGCATCTCGCGGCTCACCGGCCTCTACCCGCTCAGCGCGGTGTTGCCGCAGAAACGTCGTCTTTCCACTCCGGCGCACGCCCACGACGGCGATCGCCTTCCCGGCGATGGCGGGGAGCCGGATGTCGCGACGGGTGAGGTCGCCCACGCCTATGGCGAGGCACTCGGCAAGCTTGGTTTCTAGGAGCGCGTTGGAAATCGTCCTTGCCATGCGGACAATATATCGAGATGTTGTCCTTATAAAAAGGACCAATACGTTGACTATTGTCCTTTTTGGAGGGACAATACGGCGAAGGAGTAGGGCTGTTGGAGCGGAATCAGCGAATCACGAGCTCGACCGCTCCCCCAGCCCCGGGCGCGGCGCCGGCACGAAGCGCCGCGACTGCCGCTCGTACGCGTGCGCGAACGCGAGCACGCGCGCGTCGGTGCCCGGGAGTCCGACCACCGACAGGTTGAGCGCCGGCATCCCGTCCGCGCCGAGTCCGGCCGGAACCGACACCTCCGGCAGTCCGAGCCAGTTGCCGTAGCCGAGCGTGGTGCGCACGTCCGGCCACTTGTCGACGATGCGCGGGGCGGCGTAGGGCATCGTCGGGTAGACCATCGCCGCCACTCCCGCCGCGCGCATCGCGTCCGCGAGCGATGCCACCACCGTGGCGCGCGAGCGGGCGAAGGAGAGTCCCGCCGGATCCTTCTCCATCGGCTGCTCGAGGAGCGGCTCGCACTCCTCGTACGTGGCGGGGAGCACGTCGTAGAACTTCCGGTAGGCATCGTAGCCGAGGCGCACCGCGGCGCGCGGGTCGTCCGTGCGCCCGGCGAAGTACCGATAGAGCGCGTTCGCGGTGGGCGCGGGGGAGTCGGGATCAGGGGGGACATCGCCGCGCTCGCGCGCCGCGGCGGCGAACGCATCGCGGTAGTCGAGTCGCGTGACGGGAGGGGTGAAGGGGACCACCGTCGCACCGGCGGCGCGCAGGTCGGCCACGGCGCGGTCCCACACGGAGAGCGCCTCGGCGGTCATCTGATCGCGCGGGATGTTCGCCTCCGCGAGCCCGAGCGGCACGCCGGCGAGCGCATCGTCGCGCAGCCTCGCGAGCGGCGCGCCGTCCCACGCCTCCGTGCGCGCGAGCGGGTCCGAAGGGTCGGCCCCCGCCACGGCGGCGAGGAGGAGCGCCGCGTCGGCCACCGTTCGCGCGAGCGGCCCGTGCGTGTCGAGGTAGGGCCACGTGGGGATCACGCCGGTGCGCGGCACGAGCCCGAACGTCGGCTTCATCCCCACCACGCCGGTGAACTGCGCCGGGATGCGGTTGGAGCCGCCATCGTCGGTGCCGAGCGCCGCGAAGGCCATCCCATCCGACACCGCGACCGCCGATCCGGCGCTCGACCCGCCGGGGGTGCGCGTGCCCGTGGGGTCGTGCGGGTTGAGCACCTGCCCGGTGTGGCTGCTGGTGCCGTTGCCGTGATAGGCGAAGTCGTCGGCCGCCGTCTTCCCGAGGATGATCGCGCCGGCCGCGCGGAGCCGCGCCACCTCGAGCGCGTCGCGCCGCACGGCCTCGGGGAAGAGGCGCGCCCACTCGGCGTTGGAGCCGGTGGTCGGGAGACCGCGCACGTCGTAGATCGCCTTGGGGAAGACGGGGACGCCGTCGAGCGGTCCGCGCACGCGCCCCGCGCGCCGCCGCGCGTCGGCGGCGCGGGCCTCGGCGAGCGCGCTCTCGGCGGCGAGCGCATCGATGGCGCGCCACGCGGCGCCGTCGGTGCGGCAGCGCTCGAGCGCGCGCGCGGTGACCTCGGCGGCGGTCCACTCGCCGTGGCGGCGTCCGGCCTGATAGTCGGCGATGGTGCCGCCGAGCGGATCGTGGGCGACGAGCGTCCACCTGGGGAGCGGGAGCGCGATCAGCGCGGCGAGTTGGGCGAGAGCTTCGCGGCGGGTAGGAGACATCGAGGCGCGGGAGGAGAACGCGAGTGAGGCGGCCGAGCGGCGCGCCGACGGGCGTGGGCGTGAGGGAATTGGTGCGCTGGAGGCGCGGTGGTCAATGGGTCGTCCGCGCGAGTCGCATCCCGCGTCCATCGTTTGGCGGCGTGCCCACGATCATCGGGAACCGCCGAACCCCCGGGTGCGCTGGTCAATCGTGCCATCTCGCATCTCGTGCCCGGAGCACTGGTCATGACCACCACGCACATCGCGACTTCGCGCGACACCGCGACGCTCACCTACGTGGGCGGGCCCACCGCCCTCATCGAGCTGCGCGGACTTCGCTTCCTGACCGATCCCACCTTCGACTCGGCAGGGGCGCGGCACCCTGGCGCGACGGGGACCTACGTGCTCGAGAAGACGATGGGCCCCGCACTCGACGGCCGCGAGCTCGGACACGTCGATGCCGTACTCCTCTCGCACGACCATCACGCGGACAACCTGGACGGTGCGGGGCGTGCCATGCTCCGGCGCGCCGACCGCGTGCTCACGACCGCGGCCGGTGCCGAGCGACTGGGCGGGCACAGCATCGGGATGCGGCCCTGGGACACCGTGGTCTTGCCCACGCCCGACGGACGGGAGATCCGCGTGACCGCCACTCCCGCGCGCCACGGCCCGGAAGGAGGAGACCGTGGTCCCGTCGTCGGGTTCGTGCTGCAGCCGGTCCACGCTCCTGATGAGGGGATCTACGTCACGGGCGACACAGTGTGGTACGAGGGAATCGCGGAGGTCGCGCGGCGGTTCGCGGTGCGTGCGATCGTCGCTTTTCTCGGCGCCGCGCGGGTCGCCGCCGTTGGACCTTCGCACATCACGCTGACCGCCGAGGAGGGCGTGGAGCTCGCCCGCGCGTTCCCGACGGCCACCGTCGTCCCCCTGCACTTCGAGGGATGGGCCCACTTCACCGAGGGGCGCTCGGAGATCGCGGCTGCCTTCGCGTCGGCAGGGCTCGAGCACCGGCTGCGCTGGCCCGAGCCCGGCCGACCCGTGGGGCTGATCACGGAGTTGTACGGCGAGTAGCGGTCCCCACTCCGGTCAGCGCGACACGGTATTCCCCGCGCTCCGCATCCCAGCGCACGCTGTACCCCTCCGGGTAGAAGCCGTCGACGCGACCGCGCGGCGGGGCGGGGAGGGTCGCGCTGAACTGCGGCTTCGTCTCCAGGTACGCCTTCGTGATCATCGGCTCGGCGAAGATCACCTTCCCGTCCCACGAGCCGTAGATCATGGTCCGCGTGAACGGCTGGCCAGTCAGCTCGGCGGAGGTCGTGTCCACCCAGTGCACGCCCATCCTGGCGAACGCGAGCGGCGCGGGCATCACGTAGCGGGCGGGGATCCATCGCGCGTCGGGCTTCCGCTCCGCCTTGCGCTGGAACTCGGGATCGGCGGGGTCGATCGCCAGACGCTCCGCGTTCTCGATCACGTAGAAGTGGAAGTCGAAGTGCGGGGTGTCGTAGATGCGCGGCGGCTCGTGCCCGCGCGGGTTCCAGTTCATGAGCACGTGCCGGAAGGGGGTCGGGTTCCCGGCGGGAAGCTCGAGCACGCTCTCGAACGTGGTGTGCCCGTGCGCGTGCACGCCGCCCCGCGCGTGCTCGTCGGGAAGACCGGCGAGGGCGCCTTCGCTCAGGGCGACTCCGACCTCGGACTTCCCCTTCGCGATGGTGACGTACGTGCGCGCCGTGCCGTTGCCCACCCGCACGGCGCGGCCGTACGTGGTGTGGCTCGCGGACGGCGCATCGCCCGATGCCCCCCGGCACGCGGCGAGCGCCGACGAGGCGAGCAGCGCGAGCGTGAGGGCGCGCGCGCGACCATGGGTTCCGGTGATCCGTCGCATGTGATCCTCTCGAGTCGTGGGTCCGAGATCCCATGCGGAAAATCCGGCCGACGGTGCTCACTCCGGCCGAGCCCGGCGCGCGCGCCGTTCCGATGGCGACGTGGGCTTGCGCCCGGTGCACGGCCCTCTATCGTTGGCGAGCCGCCGACGCCGCTCGGCGGCCCTCTCGGGAGGGAGCCATGACATCGCCCCCATCGCACGAGGTCACGCGACTCCTCGACTCGCTGCGCCGCGGTGACCGGGGCGTGATGGACGTGCTCTTCCCACTCGTGTACGGCGAGCTGCGCGGCCTGGCGAGGCGGCAGCTCTCGCGCGAGCGCCCCGGTCACACGCTCGACTCTGTGGCGCTCGTGAACGAGGCGTACCTCAAGCTCGTGGACCAGGGAGATGTGCACCCGCGGAACCGCGCGCACTTCTTCGCCGTGTCCGCGCGCGCCATGCGCGCCATCCTCGTGGATCATGCGCGCGCCCGGAACGCGGCCAAGCGCGGCGGCGGAGGCGTCCCCGTTTCCCTGGACGACGTGGCCGAGCTGCTCTCCGACGAGCAGGCGGAGCACGTGGAGCAGCTCGACGAGGCGCTGGCGCGGCTCGCGGTGGTGAACGAGGAAGCGAGCCGCGTGGTCGAGTGCCTGTACTTCGGCGGCCTCGGGCTCGAGGAAACGGCCGAGGCGCTCGCGCTCTCGGTGGCCACGGTGCGCCGGCGCTGGAGCTTCGCCAAGGCGTGGCTCGCCCGCGATCTGCGGAACGACGGCTGACCGATGAGCGGGCCCGACCTGTACCGCCGCGTGTGCGAGCTCTTCGACGCGGCGCTGGAGCTCGACGCGGGCGCGCGCTCCGCCTTCCTGGACGACGCGTGCCGGGGCGATGCCGTGGTGCGGCGCGAGGTGGCGTCGCTGCTCGAGTCGTTCGACGGCACGCGCACGGCCGCGCTCTTCCCGCCGCTCTTCCGGGCCGAGGAGGCCGGGACGCTCGCCATCGGCCAGCGCATCGGGCCGTACACGCTCCGCCGGGAGATCGGGGAGGGGGGGATGGGCATCGTGTACCAGGCGACGCGCGAGGACGTGGGGAAGACGGTCGCGCTCAAGCTGGTGCGCCACGGCCGGCTCGCCTCGCCGGAGCACCTCCGGCGCTTCCTGCTCGAGCGGCGCGTGCTGGCCCGCCTGGAGCACGCGAACATCGCGCGGCTGCTCGACGCCGGCGTCACCGACTCCGGGCTCCCGTACCTCGTGATGGACTACGTGGACGGCGATCCGATCGACCGGTACTGCCATGCGCGCCGCCTCCCGGTGGAGGAGCGCCTCGCGCTCTTCTGTCGGGTGTGCGATGCGGTGCACTACGCGCACCGGCATCTGGTGGTGCATCGCGACCTGAAGCCGTCGAACATCGCGGTCGCCGACGACGGCGTGCCGAAGCTCCTGGACTTCGGCATCGCCACGCTGATGGAGGAGGGCGGAGGCGTGGAGGGGAGGCTCACGCGCACGGGGCTCGTCATGCTGACGCCGGAGTACGCCGCGCCCGAGCAGGTGCGAGGGGAGCCGGTGACGACGGCCAGCGACGTCTACGCGCTGGGGCTCCTGCTGTTCGAGCTGCTGACCGGCGAGCGGCCGTACCGTCGGGAGTCGCGCACGACGCCGGAGCTGCTGCGGGCCATCTGCGAGGAGGAGCCGGAGCCGCCATCGGTGGTGGCGCGTCGTAGTCAGGCATCGCCGCGGCTCGCGCGCCGGCTGCGGGGGGACCTGGACACCATCGTGCTGAAGGCGCTCCGGAAGGAACCGGAGCGCCGGTATCATTCCGCGCAGGAGCTGCGGGAGGACATCGACCGCCACCTCGCCGGGCGGCCGGTGCGGGCGCGCGGCGACTCGATCCGGTACCGATCGCGGAAGTTCGTGCGACGGCACCGGGCGGCCGTCGCCGCCTCCGCGCTCCTCGTGCTCACGCTCGCCGGGGGGGTGGTCGCCACGGCGTTCCAGGCACGGCGCGCGGAAGCGGAGCGGGCCATCGCCGAGCAGCGGTTCCGGGACGTGCGCTCGCTCGCCGGCGAGCTCCTGTCCGACGTGCACGACGCGATCAGCGACCTCCCCGGCTCGCTCCCGGTGCGCGCCACGCTCGTGACCGGAGCGCTCGAGCATCTGGACCGGCTGTATCGCCAGGCCGGCGACGACCCGGCGTTGATGCGGGAGATCGCCGCGGCGTACGTGAAGCTCGGGCTGGTGCAGGGGGATCCGACGGTCGCGAATCTTGGAGATCTCGCCGCCGCGCGCCGGAGCTTCGAGCGGGCGCTGTCGATCGCGGAGCGGTTGGTGGCGGCGGATCCGGGCGATCACGTGGCGCGGCGCACGCTCGCGCTCGCGCACGAGAAGATGAGCGATGCGGATGCGTGGGGGGGACGGCTGCCGGAGGGGGTCGCGCACGCGCGCAGCGCCCTCGAGCAGTGGCAGTCGCTCGCCACCGCCAATCCGGCGAGCACGAGCGCCCTCCGCGCGGTGGTGACGAGCCACATCAAGCTCGGGGATCTCCTCGGCAACCCGAACCTCCCGAGCCTCTCCGAGCGCGCGGGCGCCACGCGCGAGTACCGGCACGCGCTCGCGCTGCTCGGCACCGTGCCGCGCGACAGCCTGAACGACTGGGCGACGCGGCGGCTGCTCGCGCTCGTGCACGAGCGGCTCGGGGCGATGCTGACCCTGGAGGGCCGGCACGCCGACGGGATCGCGGCGCTGGAGCGCACGCTGGTCATCCGCGAGGGGCTCGTGCGCGAGCGCGGCGCGAGCACCAACGCGCTGCGCGATCTGGCGGTGACGCACCAGGTCCTGTGCGAGGCGCGGCTCGCGGGCGGAGACCGCGGCGGGGCGCTGGCGCACTGCCGGCGGGGGGTGGCGCTGTACGAGTCGCTCCGCTCCGCCGATGCGCGGAACGCGCAGAGTCTCCACGATCTGGCGCTCGGCAGGCTGTCGATGCACAAGGTGCTTGCGGCCCGCGGCGAGCTGCGCGCCTCGCTGGCGCAGCTCGACCTGAGCACCGAGCTGCTGCGCCGGCTCCTCGCGTCGCACGCCGACAACGTGCCCGCCCGGCGCGACCTCGCGCGCGGTCTCCTGTACGCCAGCACGGTGCACTCGCGGCTCGCCGCGCGCGGGAGTGGCGCCCCGGAGCAGCGCCACACGCACCGGCGGCACGCGATCGCGTCCTACGAGGAGGGGGAGCGGCTGCTGCTCGAGCTGCGCGCGACGGGGCGGATGGCGACCGAGGATTCGGTGCTGCTCGGGCGGGCGCGGGGGGCGCTCGGCGCCGGGCGCCGGGATCGCTGACCGGCAGCGGCCGGAGCGCTCGATCCGGTACATTGTCGTCGATCCCTGCCGGACGGGGAGTCGGGCGGCCAATGTCGAGTGGCGCCGGTCTCGAACGTCCTCGAGAACGACCGCGACCGCTCCGGCCGCGGCGCCAATCCTGACCCTCTCGAGAAGATCATGACCAGATCCAGCACCGCGGGCGTCGAGCCGAGGACACCGCCCGTCGCGGCGGCCGACGCCGCACCCCTCCACCAGTCGATCCGCGTGCCCGTCGAGCCGGCACGGGCGTTCGAGATCTTCACCGCCGGCGTGCGCGAGTGGTGGATTCCCTCGTACTCCATCAACCCCACGAAGGCGCCGATCGCCGACGTCGTGCTCGAGCCGCGGGTCGGCGGCCGCTGGTACGAGCGCGGTGAGGACGGGAGCGAGTGCGAGTGGGCGCGGGTGCTCGCGTGGGAGCCGGCGGAGCGGCTCGTGGTGGAGTGGCACGCGGCCGGGGAACCGACGGAGCTCGAGGTGCGCTTCCACGCTCCGGCGCCGCGCGCGACCGTCGTGACTGTCGTGCACCGCGGCTTCGAGCGCTTCGGTGACGCGGCGGCGCGGATGCGCGCGATGCACGACGAGGGCTGGTCGGCGCTGCTGAGCTGCTTCGCGACGGTGGCGCAGGAGCGTGGCGCGGCGCACGACGACCGCGCGGCCTCGCACGGGACGGCGCGCGCGGTGACCGATGGCGAGACGGTCCTGGCGACGATGGATCTACCGGCGACGCCGGCGCGCCTCTTCCGCGCGCTCACCACGGCGGAAGTCGAGCACTGGTGGGGCGCCGCGGACACGTACCGGATCACGGAGTGGAGCGCGGATGTCCGCGTCGGCGGGCGGTGGTCGGCCGTCGTGCGCCTTCCGGATGGCGGTGCCTTCCCGGCGAGCGGTGAGTTCCTCGCGATCGACGCGCCGCACCGGTTCGTGCAGACGCGCCGCTACGACTGGGACTACCCGGAGCTCGGCCGCCGCGACACGATCGTCACCTTCCAGCTCGACCCGATCAGCACGGGGACGCGCGTCACGGTGCGCCAGGATGGGTTCGCGGGGCTGCGCGGCCCGGCCGATCACCACGCGGAGGGGTGGGTCGGGTTCCTGGGCTATCTCGCGGCGTACGTGCGGGCGGAATGCGCCTGAGCGCGCCGACCGCACGCGTGACCTTCACTTCGAGAGTACGAACGGAGACATGGCGAAATACCTGTTGATCCTCGGCGGCGCGGACCTCGACAAGCGCGGCGGCAATCCCGAGTTCCGTCCGATGATGCTCGAGCGCTACATGGCGTGGGTGCGCGACCTGCGCGAGCGCGGGCAGTTCGTGTCGAGCCACAAGCTGTACGACCAGACCGGCCGCCGACTCACGATCCGCGGCGGGGAGGTGACCGACGGGCCGTTCATCGAGGCGAAGGATGCCGTCGGCGGGATCTTCGTCATCGAGGCGGCGTCGCTCGACGAGGCGACCGACGTGGCGCGCGCGTGCCCGGTGCTCGACCTGCAGAACGGCTACGTCGAGGTGCGCGTCATCGAGGCCTCCCAGCCGAACGGCCGCGGGTGACCCAGGGCGACGAGGTCCGCGTGGTTCTCGAGCGTCGCTTCCGGGGGAGCCACGCGCGCCTCGTCGCCGCGCTCACGCGCCGATTCGGCGTCGGGCGCTTCGCGCTGGTCGAGCACGCGGTGCAGGACGCCTACGTGCGGGCGCTCGACCGTTGGACCATGGACGGGATGCCGGCGGATCCCGAGGGGTGGCTCGTGC
>DASTSH010000221.1:0-4543 GCA_035760785.1 Gemmatimonadaceae bacterium
GACGCGCCGGTTCCCCGCCGACGCTCACCGCTGTCAGCACTCGCGCCGCGCGAGTGCCGGTGTCATTGCCTTCTTCGCGGCCGTTCGTCAGCCGGATGGATCCGGCGATGGCGCACGAGTGGCACGCCGGGTGTATGAAGGACGTGGACCCGACGGAGGGAGAGCATGATTCTCGGAAACGTTCGTGCGTCGCTGACTCGGGATGATGCGCAACTGGCGCTCCGGCTGCTCGGTCGCGAGTCGACCGCGGAGCTCGAGCACGCCGAGGCGGAGCTCCGCGATCACGGCATCGACGCGCTCCTCGACGATCCGCGGCTGCTGCCGGCGCTGCTCGAGTCGCGCATCGGCATGCACGGATCGCTCCCGCTCTTCTGCTACGTGGTGGTGCGCCAGGCACTGCGCACGGCGGGGGAGCACGACCGGGGGATGGCGGACTACGTCGCGGCGATCCTGCTGCACTTCGGGATGCGCGACCGCGCGCACCGCGTGTCCGAGAGCGACGACGAGCGGTACGACACGCTCGTGGATCTGCTCGACGACGTGAACGATCCCGACGGGCGCCGGAGCTTTCTCGTCAGGCAGCACCTCGGCAACTACGCGCTCTGGGTGAGCGGTCTCTTCCCCGACATGATCGAGCACCGCCGCTGGCGGCGCGGCGGGCCGGACCTGGAGTACTACGAGGACCTCGGCCGCCGCGGCTTCCGCCTCGCCGCGGACCATCGCCTCGCGCACGAGCACGGCCTGGATGCCCTCTTTCGCGAGGTGGCCGAGCGCTTTCCGGTGCTCAGGGTGGCGCTCAACAACGTCAGCGACGCGTTGTTGTTCAGGAACGTGAGCACGCCGGAGAGGGTGATGCGGCAGGTGAGGGATGCTACGAAGTGGAGGTGGAGTTGAGGAGGGTCTAGGACCTAGTAGGACCTAGTCGCTAGACCACCAAAGGACGCGTGTCGCGTGTAGGAGACTGACGGAAAGAGGAGGGAGGTACGGCGCGTGTAGGCTCGGCTGTAGGTGGACTCTCCCTACATCCCGCCCTACACGCGCTCTACCTCGCTCCTCTCGCCTACGACCGCCGTCTACACGCCACACGCGTTTCACGGTGGTCTAGCGACTATGTCCTATGCCCCTACCGCTTCCATCAGCCCCCTGAACACTCCCTCATCTTTCCCGGTGAGCTCCTCGGGGTGCCACTGGACGCCGACGAGCCACCACTCTGGGGTGGCCCATTCCACGCCTTCGATCAGGCCGTCGGCGGCCCAGGCGGTGGCGCGGAGGCCGTCGGCCACCTCGTCCACCGCCTGGTGGTGCATGGAGTTCACGCGCAGGCTCCGCGCGCCGAGGAGGGTGGCGAGGCGCGAGCCGGGCTCGATCTGGACCTCGTGCACCCGGGCGTCGCGCGGGCCCTCCGGATCGTGCGCCAGCGCGCCGGGGCGCTGGCTGGGAATGTCCTGCACGAGGGAGCCGCCAAGGGCCACGTTGAGCAGTTGGATGCCGCGGCAGATGGCGAGCGTGGGGAGCGCGCGGCGCTGGGCGGCGAGCACGAGCGCGATCTCCGTGGCATCGCGCTCCGGGCTCACGCGGTCGACCGTCGGGTGCGGGGGCTGGTCGTAGCGCGCCGGATCCACGTCCTCCCCGCCGGTGAGGAGGAGGGCGTCCACGGCGTCGATGATGCGCCCCACCTCGGCGATGCTCGCGAGCGGAGCGACCACCACCGGGAGCCCGCCGGCGCGCTCCACCGCCTCCAGGTACGCGGCGTTCAGCCGGACGCGCGGCGCGCCCTCCACCGGGCGGATCGTGGCGGTGACGGCGATCAACGGCGGACGGGGCATCGGCGTATCGGCATGGGGATCGAGCGCTTGCGCGCGAGCGCGAACGATCGGTATCCTAATCCCTCACGAGGCATTTTCGCGAGGGTGTCGTATGCCGACCTACGAGTATCGCTGCCGGAGCTGCCACGAGACGTTCTCCGTCCGCGAGCACATCTCCGAATACCAGTCCGCGAGCGCCACGTGCCCGAAGTGCCATTCGAGAGACATCGAGCGCGTGATGAGCGACTTCTACGCGAAGACGCCCCGAAAATCGTGAGCCTTCCCCGGCGCCCGATGCGCCACGAGCCGTCCACGTGTTCGAGAAGCTGCGCCAGTCGCTGCGCGAGGCGATGAGCCGCGCGTCCACTCCCGCCGAGGGGCGCGCGGTGCTCGCGATGATGCGCGACGCCATCGTGGAGGCGAAGGTCGGCGTGTCGCAGGTGCGCGCCGCGGTCGATGCCACGCGCGTCCAGTTGGAGCGTGAGCGCGCGGAGCTGGCGACCGTCCGCCGGCGTGGACAGCTCGCCGCGGCGATCCAGGACGAGGAGACGGTGCGCATCGCGGCGCAGTACGAGCAGCGCCACGCCGAGCGCGCATCGATGCTCGAGCGAAAGCTGGCGGCGCAGGTGGAGGAGCTGGCGATCGCCGAGCGCGAGGTCGAGGAGATGACCGCGCAGCTCCGCTCCATGGCTGGTGCATCCGTTCCCCCCACCCCCGAAGGTCCCCTCTCCGCCGCCGATGCGGATGATGCCGATGCGCTGCGCCGAGAGGTGGAGCGCGCCGCGCGCGAGTCGCAGGCGGATCGCCAGCTCGAGGAATTGAAGCGCCGAATGGGGCGCTGATCCGGCTCGCGCCTCCGGCCGCCGGTCCATCCCTTGCCTTGATGTGACCTCATCCGAGGCCACCAGCACTCAACGCGACATGGGCGTACCCCGCGAGAGCATACACGACCGCCGAACCGGCGCAGCGCGCCGCGTTCTGGCGGCGTGCGCCCTCGCGGGCGCGGTGCTCGCCGTCCCGGCCGCCGGCGCGCGCGCTCAGGTGACGGGGACGAACGTTCCCTGCAACGGGCAGCCGGTGAGCGAGGTGCAGGTGAGCACCAAGCCGCCGTACTACCCGAAGAACGGCAAGTGGTGGGAGACGCCCCTCGGCATCATGGCGTCGATCCACGTGGACACGCGCCCCGACGTCATCCGCCGCTTCCTCCTCCTCGGGCCGGGGATGGCGTGCGACGAGCGGCTCCGCTCCGAGTCGGAGCGCATCCTGCGCGCGCAGCCGTTCATCGCCGACGCGAACATCCGCGCGTTCGATGACGGTCAGGGGGGGGTGATCCTCTCGGTCCAGACGACCGACGAGCTCACGCCCATCGTCGGGATGCGGACGTCGGCCTCGAGCCCGTATCTCACCTCGCTCAAGCTCGGGGAGGGGAATCTGCTCGGGACCGGGCGGCTCGTCTCCGCGCAGTGGGGGAGCGGCGCCATCCGCGACACCTACGGCGCCCACATCACCGACTACCAGTTCCTCGGGCGCCCGTGGCTGCTCGACCTGTCGGCCATCCGGCAGGATGCGGGGATCGGCGGCTGGGGGGTGGACATGAGCCACCCCTTCTTCACGGATGACCAGCGGATCGCGTGGCGCGTGTCGGCGGGGGACCGTCGCGACCTGTACGACTTCCTGCGCGGCGACCTCGATCCGGTGACGGTGGGGATCGATCGCCGCTACTCCGACATCGGCGGCGTGATCCGCGTCGGCGCGCCGGGGCGGCTCAGCCTGTTCGGGCTCTCCTTCTCGAGCGAGGACGACACGCCGGGGCCGCCTCCTGTGCTCGACAGCGCGGTGGCGTACGACTCGCTGCTGCAGCGCTTCGGGCGACGGCGCAACGCGCGCGTGAACGCGCTCTGGGGGGTGCGCAGCATCGGCTTTCGCCGCGTGCGCCGCTTCGACGCGCTCTCCGCCTATCAGGACGTCCGCGTCGGCTTCCAGCTGGGCACGCTGCTGGGGCGGAGCCTCAGCGTGCTCGGGACGCGCGACGACGACATCCTCGTGGCGGGGGATCTCTACGCGGGGGTCGGCGGGCCGCACACGTTCCTGAGCCTCCAGGCGGCCGGGGAGGGGCGGCAGGATTACGACGCGAACTCGTGGGACGGCATCATCGGGAGCGCGCGCCTGATGTTCTACCAGCGACTCGCTCGGCGGCACACGCTCGTGACGAGCATGGACTGGGGGGGCGCGTGGCGCCAGCGCATTCCGCTACAGCTCCGGCTCGGCCAACTGGAAGGCGGAGTCCGCGGCTATCACGACTCGCGCGACGCCGGCGCCATCCGCGCGGTGGCGCGCGTGGAGGACCGCTGGTACCTGGGGAAGCTGCGCGATCAGGCCGACGTGGGGCTGGCGATGTTCACCGACGCTGGACGCGTGTGGGCGGGCGATGCGCCGTACGGCGTGACGACGCCGGTGAAGGTGGGCGTCGGCATCGGTCTCCTCGCCGCCGTCCCCCCGGGCTCCAAGCGCACCTGGCGGCTGGACGTCGCCGTCCCGGTGAGCCCCGACGGGCACGCGAGGTGGGAGATACGCCTCTGGACGATGAACGCCGCCCACATCTTCGACCACGAGCCGCGCGACGTCCGCTTCAGCCGCGAGCGGGTGGTGCCGTCGAGCGTATTCAATTGGCCGTGAGGCGCTGCGCGCTCACGGCGGTTGGGGGCTGGGGGTCGGGGGCCGGGGGCAGGGGGGGACCG
>DASTSH010000222.1:0-24117 GCA_035760785.1 Gemmatimonadaceae bacterium
GTGACGCTGACGGCGCGCCTCATCGGCTTCAAGGCGCAATCGGCGCAGATCACGCTCAGCGCCGGCACCATCACGCACGACTTCGTGCTCGCCGCGAACCCGCTCAAGCTGGGCGAGGTCGTGGTCACCGGCGCGGGGACGGCCACCACGCGCGAGAAGCTGGGGACGGTCATCAACACCGTGGACTCGGCCGCGATCGCGCGCTCGAACGAGCCGAACGTCGTGAACGCGATCGCCGGCAAGGCGCCCAACGTCGACATCACGTCACAGTCCGGCGAGCCTGGCGCCTCGAGCTACATCCGGATCCGCGGCATCAAGTCGCTCACCGGGAACGGGCAGCCGCTGTTCGTGGTGGACGGGGTGCCGATCGACAACTCCACGATCAACTCCGAGGGATCCACCGTCGCGGGCACCGTGGCGCCGAACCGCGCCTCCGACGTGGACCCGAACGACATCGAGGACATCCAGATCCTGAAGGGCGCCGCCGCCTCCGCCATCTACGGCGCGCGCGCGGCCGACGGCGTGGTGCTGATCACCACCAAGAGCGGGCACTCGGGGCAGACGCGCTACTCCCTGCGCTCCAGCTACTCGTTCGATGACGTGAACCACTCGATTCCGCTGCAGCGGAAGTTCGGGCAGGGAAATGCGGCCGATGCCCCGGCGGAGTGCGGCGGCCCGAACTGCCGGCTCACGAGCAACTCGTGGGGACCGGAGCTCGCGTCCGGCACGCCGACGTTCGATCACTTCGGCGAGCTGTTCCACACCGGGCACTCGCTCGACAACCAGCTCTCCGTCTCCGGCGGGAACGACCGCACGACGTTCTTCTTCTCCGCGGGGCGGCTCGGCCAGAACGGCACGATCGTCGGGCCGAACAACTGGTACACGAAGACCACCGCGCGCCTGAAGGCCACGCACCGCCTCTTCGACCGACTCACCATCGGCGGGAACGTCGCGTACGTGGATGCGCAGGGCGCGTTCACGCAGATGGGCTCCAACACCTCGGGCCTGCTGCTCGGCGCCATGCGCACGACGCCGGCGTTCGACAACCGCCAGTTCCTCGATCCCACGTACGGGCTGCACCGCTCGTACCGCTTCCCGAACCCGGTGCCGACGCCGAATCCCGTGGGGCGTGGCTACGACAATCCGTTCTTCGTGATCTACGATGACAAGAACGACGGCGAGACGAACCGCGTCTACGGGAACGTGAACCTGGACTACCAGCCGCTCGACTGGCTCTCGGTGAAGTACAACCTCGGTGGCGACTACTACACCGACTCGCGACTCGATGGGCTGGCACAGACATCGTCGAGCTTCGCCGGCGGCGAGGTGTTCCGGAACGAGATCGACAACTATCAGATCGACCACAACCTGCTCGTCACCGCGCAGCACACGTTCAGCCCGAGCGTCGCCGGGACGCTCACGCTCGGGCAGAACCTGAACGCGCGGCGAATCCGCCAGGTGCTGAACACCGGGCAGACGCTCATCGCGCCGGCACCGTTCTCCCTCCAGAACACGATCACGAGCATCCCGGTCGAGACCAAGTCGCTCGTGCACAGCGAGTCGTACTTCGCCCAGGGGACGGCGGACCTGTTCGACCAGCTCTACCTCACCGCCGCGCTCCGCAACGACGGCTTCTCGACCTTCGGCGAGAGCGATCCGCGGGCCTGGTACCCCAAGGCGAGCCTGGCGTGGACGTTCACGAACGCCCTCGGCAACACCGAGCAGAAGGGCTTCCTGAGCTACGGCAAGGTGCGCGTGGCGTACGGCGAGACGGGAAAGCCTCCGGTCGTCTACGCCACCCAGACCACGCTGGTCGCCGGATCGTCGAACGTCTTCGGCACGGGGCTCGGGGATCTCATCAACGGCACGCAGGGGCAGTTCGGCGGCCTGTCGAGTAGCACGGCGCGCGGCAACAAGGACATCCGTCCGGAGCGTGAGAAGGAGCTCGAGCTCGGGGCGGACCTCGGCTTCCTCGACCAGAAGGCGGATGCTGGCGTCACGTACTACCGCAGCACCTCGGAGGACGTGATCCTCCCCGTCCCCGTCAATCCGGCGACCGGCTATCTCACGAAGCTCGAGAACGGCGCGCGCATGCGGAACACCGGGTGGGAGGCGACGCTCAACGTGCGGCCCATCACGTCAAAGGATCTCGCGTGGGAGATCGGCCTCCAGTACGGGCGCAACAAGACGGAGGTGCTGAGCCTCCTCGGCGCCGAGTTCGTGAGCAACGCCGACCAGGGGGGCGGGACGTTCACCGGCGCGCTGGGCGCGGCGACGGTGGGGCAGGGAATCGGGCTGCGCGGCAACGACTTCGTGCGCTGCGGCCGCGGGCTCACCAACATCCCCGACAACGCGGGGAACAACATCGCCGACGTCGACGCGCTGTGCGGCAACGCGCCGGCCGGCGCGCTGTACATCGACGAATCGGGCTTCCCGGTGTTCGACCCCACGGACCGGGTGATCTCCGATCCGAACCCCGACTGGACGGGGAGCGTCCGTACCTCGCTCCGCTACAAGAAGTGGCAGTTCACCGCGCTCGTGGACCACAAGCAGGGCGGGCAGGTGTGGGACGGCACGCGCGGCGCGCTGTACAACTTCGGCACGCACAAGGACACCGAGATCCGCGGCGGCACGTACACCTTCGGAAAGGACTATCCCTTCCTCTCCGGCCCCGTCGCCGGTCCCGGCGCGGGGACGCCGGTGGTCATCGACGACAACTGGTTCCTGAACAACGGTTCCGGCTTCAACGGCCCGTCCTCCGAGTTCGTGGAGGACGGCACGTACACGAAGCTCCGCGAGCTCTCCGTGGCGTATACGCTCGACGGCCCGTGGGTGGCGCGCTCGCTCGGTCTGAGCAGCGTCGACCTCCGCCTCGCCGGGCGCAACCTGCACACGTGGACCAAGTACCGTGGCATCGATCCCGAGGCGAACCTCGGCGGCGCGGCGGTGCTCATCCAGGGCGTGGACTACTTCAACAACCCGCAGACCCGGTCGATCGTGTTCTCGGTCGGCCTGAACCGCTGAGTGAGGCGACCCGTGAAGAGACCCATGCGAATCGCGCTCTGTACCGCGCTGCCGCTGCTGGCCGCCCTCGGGTGCAACGACTTCCTCAAGGGTGGGGAGCTGACCAACAATCCTACCAGTCCCACCACGGCCAACATCGGCCAGCTCTTCGTGTCCACCGAGACGGCGCTCTGGGCGCAGCAGACCGAGGCGCTCGCGCGCCTGACGTCGATGTGGACGCAGCAGCTCCACGGCGTCGCCAGGCAGCAGCTCGGCATCTACAACTACGTCGGAATCAACGAGGGGACGTTCGACGGCGAGTTCAATCTCCCGTACATCGGCGGCGGCCTGATCGACCTGCGCAGGGTCGACTCCATGGCCACGGCCGCTGGCGATCGTCAGTACCTCGGCGTCGCCCAGATCATCGAGGCGATGCAGCTCGGAACCGCGGCGGACATGTGGGGAGACATCCCGTTCACGCAGGCCGCGAAGCCGGACTCGTTCCCCACGCCGGCGCTCGATCCGCAGATGACGGTGTACGACAGCCTCCAATCGCTGCTCGACGAGGCGATCGTGAACCTGGGCGGCGATGGCCCGGGGCCGCAGGGCGCGGATCTGGTGTACGGGGGCGACCCGGCGCAGTGGATCGCGCTGGCGCACACGCTCAAGGCACGGCTCTACCTGCACACGGCCGAGGTGAACGGGACGTCGGCATACGCCACGGCGCTCGCCGAGGCGCAGCAGGGGATCGCGTCGAACGCGGGCGACTACGTGGTACCGTTCACCGGCGCGAACGAGGGGGAGTCCAATCCCTTCTGGCAGATCATGAACGCCAACGGCGGCACGGGGCGCGATGGCGACCTGATCGCCGACGGCACGACGTACCTGTACCGACTGCTCGACGATGCGGGCGACCCGCGTCGCGACGAGTACTACGATCTGGCGAACAAGGACGGCGGCTATCTGAGCGCTTTCCGCGGCGGGCCGGCGTATCCGCAGCCGATCGTGACCTACAACGAGAACCTGCTCATCCTGGCGGAAGCGCAGTTCCAGACCGGCGATGAGGCGGGAGCGCTCTCGTCGCTGAACGCGGAGCGCGAGGCGTGGGGGACGCAGACGCAGTGGCACTCGGCCATCAGCCTCGCGCCCTCCGCGGCATCGGGGGGCGCGCTGCTCCAGGCGATCATGACGGAGAAGTACATCACGCTCTTCCAGAACCCGGAGGCGTGGAACGATTACAAGCGCACCTGCATCCCCGCGCTCACGCCGGCGAACGGGGCGACGGTCATCCCCGGGCGGCTGCTGTACGGCGTCACCGAGCGGCAGACGAATCCCAGCGTGCCCGAGCCGAGCCAGCAGCCGGCGCGGAACGCGAACGATCCGAGCGCCTGCCCGGCGCCGTGAAGTCGTAGTCCGAGCCGCCGGCCCGCAGCGGTCGCTCTGCTCTCCCGGGTGGAGCGACCGCTGCGGCGCCGCGGCCGTGCTGCTCGATGCACCACGTCGTCGTAGCTTTCACGATGCGGCGATGACCTCGCGCGCCGCGCGCTCTCCGGATGTGATCGCTCCGGCCACCGTGCTCGCCTCGCCGCTCGAGTCCGCGGCCTCGCCGGCGAAGAAGAGCGTCCCCTCCACCGGCTCGGCGAGCCGTCGTCGCGCACCGATCCCGCCCACGGTCACCCAGCTGTACGCTCCGCGAGAGCGAGCGTCGCGCGTCCAGTCGTGATGGTGCGCCTCCTCGAGGAGGCGCTCGACATCCACCCGACCGTCGAAGAGCGACCGCACGCTCTCCACCGCGCGCGCGATGATCACATCGCGCGGCTGGCCGGAGAGTGCCGCCGCGCGCGGCCCGCCCACCCAGGCGGTGAGCCGGTTGGTGCGCTCGGGGAGCGCGGTCCAGAAGGTCCGGAACGGAAGCCCGGCGGCGTGGAAGAACGCCGTGTTCCGCCAGCGACCGCCGTCCACCGTTTCCCAGAACGGCTCCCCGAAGCGGAGCACCACCTTGTGCACCTCGCCCATCGCCAGGCGGTCGAGCGCCCCACCTTTCATGTGCAGCGGCGGGGCGAAGTGGACGGCCGCCGGATCGTCGGGCGGGGCCTGGAGCACGCCGAGCGGCAGGGTGATCACCGCCG
The DNA here is from genome assembly GCA_035760785.1 of Gemmatimonadaceae bacterium. Classification (GTDB taxonomy): domain Bacteria; phylum Gemmatimonadota; class Gemmatimonadetes; order Gemmatimonadales; family Gemmatimonadaceae; genus JADGGM01. The sequence goes on from DASTSH010000222.1 coordinate 5,133, forward strand.
CCCGCGCGCGGCAGCGCAGCGGCGTGCCGTGTCCTTCGACGTCCAGCTCCACGGTGCCCGCCGACCATCGCACCGTTCGCACCGTGCTGCCGAGGCGCAGCTCGACACGCGCCGGGTCGAGCACGCGCCGCATGTGCTCGATCAACGTCGCGTAACTCCCTCGCGGCCGGCTCGGCACGGACGCGGCGGCGGCGTCGCCGGACATCTCCGTCGCGATGGCGCGGAGGCTGACGCGCGCGGGATCGGCGGCGTCGTAGTCCTCGACGAGGCGCCCGAGCCATGCGGCGGCGGAGGCGCATCGCGGGTCCTCCTGCACCACGCGGGAGAGAAAGCGCGCCAGCGGTTCGTCACCCTGGACGCGGGCGGCCTCGCGGAGCAAGGGGCGCAGCTCACCGAGGGGATCGTCCATGCGCTCGAAGCGGCCGTCCCGCACCACCCAGCGATCTCCGGTGCACTTCACCAGGCCGACGCCCGTCTCCCGGAGCAGCGCGAGCGTGGCTTCCGGGCGCCCGTGCACGAACTCGGCGCCCAGCTCCACCTGGTCCGGCTCCGTCCAGATCCGCCCTCCCACACGGTCGCGTGCCTCGAGCAGGAGCACGTGCCGCCCCGCTTCGGCGAGCCGCCGGCTGGCGGCGAGGCCCGCCGCGCCCGCGCCGACCACCACCACATCCGCATCGGACATCTCCGCGCTCCTCTCCTCGAACGAATCGCCAGCCGCCCACCGCTACTGTACCTCCGGGCGCGTCTCCCCGCTCGATGCACTCCGGGTGCCGATGGCGGCGCCGGTAGCGGCGCCGCCATCGGATCGGTCGATGGCCGAGGCCACCTCGCTCGGCGGCTCCACGACGGGCTCGCTCGTTCCGAGCAGGATCGCCTCGAGGTCGAGGTCGCGCTGGATGCGGCGCAGCACGTCGTCGCCGATCACGCCGCGGTCGCGCAGCGCCGTCACGGTCGCGAGCTCCTCCCGGATCATCCGCGCTCTCAGAAGTCGGTACTCCGCCGCGCGCTGCTCGTCGAGGGCGCCCGCCTCGTGCGATGGCGCCGCCACGGCGTGCGGCTGGGCGAAGTCGTGCGACCGACCGCGGAGCTGCCGCGATTCGCGCGCCGCCCAGCGGCGCGCGCGCTGCTGGTGCCGGCGCCGGAGATACCGGATGACCTCCGGATGCGCGCCGTCTGCTACCGCGGGATCGTCGAGCGCGCGCACCGCCGCCTCCGCGGCCAGCACGCGCGCGTGCGCCTCCTCGTCCTCCGCCTGCCGCTCGGTCGGGAGTCGCAGCCACTTCAGGAGCGGCGTGAGCGATGTGCCCTGCACCACGAGCGTCACCAGGATCACGGCGAAGGTGAGAAAGATGATCCGCTCGCGCGCCGGAAAGGGCGCGCCCGCGGCCGTCGCGAGCGGCAGCGCGAGGGCCAGCACGAGCGAGTCGCCGCCGCGCATGCCGGCCCAGCCGACGAAGAGCACCACGCGCCACGAGGGGAGGGGCTCGTGCGACCCGCGCGCCCACCGTCCCACGGCGCGCCCGATGTACGTGCTCGGCACCATCCAGGCGAGGCGCACCAGCACCACGCACGCGCTCACCAGCGCCGCCTCGCGGAGCAGCCGGCCGAGCGTGGCGTGCGCCATGGCCCGCGTCACGAACGGCAGCTCGAGGCCAATGAAGATGAAGATCAGGCTCTCGAGCAGGAACGTGACCACTGTCCACAGCGCCTCGTTCTGGAGCCGTATGGCGGGGTCGCTGAATCCCAATGCGTGCCGGCCGACGTACATCCCGGTCGCCACGACGGCCAGCACGCCGGAGGTCCCGAGCAGCTCGGCGGGAAGGTAGGCGGCGAACGGGGTGAGCAGCGAGACGAGGCTCTGCACCACGGGTGCCTGGCCGAGCAGGCGGTGCACGTGCAGCACCGCCAGCGCCACGGCGATGCCGACCACCACCCCGCCGCCCCCGCCCACGACGAACTGCACGCCGGCGCGCCAGGGGGAGAACATTCCGGTGACGGCGGCGGCCACCGCGATCCGGTACGCGACGAGCGCCGTGGCGTCGTTGAGCAGCCCCTCGCCCTCGAGAATGCTCTCGACCTCTCGCGGTGCGGAGAGCGCGCGCACGATCGAGAGCACGGCGACGGGATCCGGCGGCGACACGATGGCGCCGAGCGCGATCGCCGCCGCCCAGGTGAACGTGGGATCCACGGCGCGCGCCACCACGGCCACCGCCGCCGTCGAAACGAGCACCATGAGGATGGCGAGGCGGGTGATCGGACCGAGCGCCCGCCGGAAGTCGCGGAAGGAGAGCGACCGCGCGCCCCAGTAGAGGAGCGGCGGCACGAAGATGAGGAAGAGCGCGTCCGGCTCGAGCGTGATGCGCGGCAGCCCCGGCACGAGCGCCAGCAGGAGACCACCGACCACGAGCAGCACGGGATACGGTACTGCCAGGCGGCCGGCGACGACGCGCAGGGCGCCCGCGACGGCGAGGAGGAGGAGGACGAGCTCGAGGCCGGCCATCTCGTGACGACTCTCGTTCGGTGGTGGTCCGTCGCGCCTCGGGCGGGACGCGACAGCGCACCACGTCGGCGCTCAGTCGGCCGCCCGATGCTCGTGATCCACGAGCGACGAGTATTCCGGGTGACGACGGATGTACGCCCGGACGAACGGACACCGCGGCACCACCCGCATGTGCTCGCGCCTCGCGTGCTCCAGCGCCGCCTGTGCCAGCGCGCTCGCGTACCCACGCCCCTCGAGCGGCTTGGGCACCTCGGTGTGGATCAGGTAGAGATCTCCGCCGTGCACGGAGTAGCTGAGCGTCGCGGGCCGCTCGCCATCATGGATCTCGAACTGCCGCTCGGCGCTGTTGTCGATCACGTTCACAGTTCCACTCTCCGCTCTCTTCTGTGCGCGCGTCTCATGCTTCGAGTGTACGTGCGGCGCGCGGCTCGCGCACTCGCGGACCGAGCGTGGGTGCGCCGCACCCGTTCGCGAGCCTGCGCGGGCCATCACCTTACGGGACCGGTCCGGGCCGGGCAAGCTGAGCGGCGCCCGTGCGATTCACCGCGGTGCTCGCCATGCACCCTCGGCCCATCCGAGGAAGTGAGGATTCCCCCCGTGACGATCAGTCCACTCCCTGATGGCGTGGCGCGCCCCACGGCCCTAGGTTGCCATCGCGATTCCGCCGGCGGGCTCGACGCGCGGAACTCGCGGTCCGGAGCATCCGAGGGCGACACACCATGCGAACCTCCACGAAACGGCTCGCGGGCGGCCTCGCCGCGGCGGGGGGCGCCGGGATCGCGACCTGGGCGCTCGTGCGTCCGCGCCTCGAACGCTGGGGCGCCACCGATGCGGAAGTTGCGGCGAAGCTTCCCGGCGATGCGCACGTGCCGAACGCCGCCATCGTCACCACGAATGCGGTCACCATTCACGCACGCCCGGCGGACATCTGGCCGTGGCTCGCGCAGTTGGGGTGGCGGCGCGGTGGGCTGTACAGCTACGACTGGCTCGACCGGCTCTTCGGCTACCTCGACCGGCCCAGCGCCGAGGAAGTGCTGCCGGACTTCCAGCAGCTCCACGTCGGGGACACGATCCCGATCGGGCGCGGGCTGTCCTGGCCCGTGCTGGAGGTGGAGCCGGAGCGCGCGCTCGTGCTCGAGCTGCTCCCGGGGAAGGTCACCTGGTCGTTCGCGCTCGTTCCGGTGAACGGGAATGCGACGCGGCTCGTCACGCGCTCGCGCTGCGCGCCCCCCGAGACGCTCCGGGAGCGGCTCACCCTGATGGCGATCGAGCCGCCGGCGTTCATCATGACGCGCAAGATGCTGCTCGGCATCAAGCGCCGGGCGGAGGCACTCGCGCGGAGGCGCGCACCGGGCGGGTGATGGGACGCTCGAGGATCGAGGGCGCCAGGCGCGCGTGGTGAGTCACGGCCGCACGCTCCTCGCACGCTTCCGGGGGTGTGCGCGCCCCTGCATATTCTCTCCACCTGCGCCGCCACCGCCGCCGCGCGGGCCCGCGTGAAATCCTCCCCGCCACGATCGCTGGCGAGCCTGTACGAGCCCCACGAGTACGAGATGAAGGGAAAATCGGAAAACGGATCCAGCTCACCTTCCAACGAGATGGATCGCCGCGAGTTCATGGTGCGCGCGGCCGTCATCGGCGCTGGCCTCGCGCGCACTCCGGAGCTCCTGCGCACCACTCACGGCGCGCAGCGAGTTGCCGGCGTGTCGAGCTCGGCGGGAAAAGCGCATCACCTCTCGCGCGCGGGGGAGCTGACGCTCGGCAACGACCACATCGCCGCCGCGTGGACGGTGGGCGATGGAACGCTGCGCGCGATCCGCGTGGAAGACCATCTCGGCCAGCACCCGATGGCGCTCTCTCCGGACGTCTTCACCCTCCGACTGGCGGATGGCGGGGGCGTCCTGCGGTCGAGCGGGATGCGCGTGGTCGGCGAGCCGAGAGCGGAGCGACTGGCCGGGAACCCCGCCGCCTCTCGCGCATCGGAGCGCGTGCCGGGGCGCCAGGTGGTCGTGGAGCTGGAAGACCGGGATGGGCGCCTGCGCGCCACCTGGCGCGGCGTGCTCCGCGATGGCTCGAGCTACGTGCGCCAGGAGCTCGAGTTGCGCGCCACGGGTACGGATCTACCCGTGCGGGAGATCGGACTGCTGGATGCGGTGGCGTCGGGCGCCACGCTCTCCGGCATCGTCGCCGGCTCGCCGGTGGTGGCTGGGAACCTGTTCTTCGGCGCGGAGCACCCGCTCTCCGAGAGCCGCGTGGTCGGTGATCGAGCGCGGTGCTACCTGAGCCGGGAGCTGCCGCTGCGCGCCGGCGCGCCGGTGTCGTTGTCGAGCGTGATCGGGACCACCCCGGCGGGGCAGCTCCGTCGTGGCTTCCTCGCGTACCTCGAGCGCGAGCGCGCGCACCCGTATCGCCCGTTCCTGCACTACAACTCGTGGTACGACATCGGATACTTCTCCCGGTACGACGAGGCGAGCGCGCTCGACGTGATCCGCGCCTTCGGCGAGGAGCTGCACGTGAAGCGCGGCGTGACGCTCAGCTCCTTCCTGTTCGATGACGGGTGGGACGATCCGGAGAACCTGTGGCGCTTCAACTCGGGCTTCCCACGGGGCTTCACGCCGATTCGCGAGGCCGCGGCACGCTGTGGCGCGGCGCCCGGCGTGTGGCTCTCTCCCTGGGGCGGGTACGGCAAGCCGAGGCAGCAGCGCCTCGCGCTCGGTAAGGCGCAGGGCTTCGAGACGAACGACGAAGGGTTCGCGCTCTCCGGACCGAAGTACTACGCGCGCTTCCACGAGGCGTGCGTGGACATGATCAGGAAGTACGGGATCAACCAGTTCAAGATCGATGGCACCGGTGATGCCGCGCGAGCGATCCCCGGGAGCACCTTCGACAGCGACTTCGATGCCGCGATCCACCTGATCGCCGACCTGCGCGCCGAGCAGCCGGCGCTGTTCGTGAACCTGACGACGGGCACGTACCCGTCGCCGTTCTGGCTCCGCCACGCGGACTCGATCTGGCGCGGAGGCGACGACCACAGCTTCGCCGGGGTCGGATCGCACCGGCAGCAGTGGATCACCTACCGCGACGCGGACACGTACGCGGGGATCGTCGCGCGCAACGCGCTCTTCCCCCTCAACTCCCTCATGCTCCACGGGCTCATCTACGCCCGCTCGGCCCGCCACCTCGATACCGATCCGCGGGGGGACTTCCGATCGGAGGTGCGATCGTACTTCGGCACGGGCACGCAGCTCCAGGAGATGTACATCACGCACTCGCTGCTCGGCGATCGCGACTGGAACGACATCGCCGAGGCGGCGATGTGGTCGCGCCGGAACGCCGCCACGCTGGTGGACACGCACTGGGTGGGCGGGGATCCCGGCGGGGTGGAGCCGTACGGGTGGGCCTCGTGGTCGCCGGGGAAGGGAATCCTCGTGCTGAGGAACCCGGCGGACGCGCCGCAGTCGATCGAGATCGATGTCGCGCGAGCGCTCGAGCTACCATCCACCGCGGCCGAGGAGCATCGTGCCTCGAGCCCGTGGCGGGAAGACCGCGGGCGCGCCCCGATCGCGCTCCGCGCGGGGACGCCCCACCGCTTCTCCCTCGCGCCGTTCGAGGTGGTCACGCTCGAGGTGACGCCGCGCTGACGCGTCCCCTCGACTCACGCGGGCGTTTCATTCGCCGCGATCACGATCATCGACATGCCCGACGCGTCCAGGCGCAGCCACCCCGGCGTGTGCGCCAGGCGAAGCATCGCGGTGTCGCACTCCGGGCAGCGGAGGATCACCCCCATCCCGTCGCCGTAGTCGAGGAGCGCGCCCACCGCTGCCACGCGCCCGCAGCAGGCGCAAGTCGCGAGCGCCGCGGTCACGTCGCTGGCGAAGAGCTCGCGCAGCGCGCCAGCCGCGGCGTTGCCATCCAGTCGCAATTCGTCCATTCGCATCTCGCCCCTCCGTCAAGCTGACGGGGCGCCGTCCGCCCGCTCACCCCGTCGGGCCGAAGCGCTCGGTATGCACGCGCACCGGGTCGTGGCCGAGCTCCACGAGCAGCGAGGCCACCGATTCCACCAGCGGAGTCGGGCCGCACACGTACGCTCGTGGTGCCTCCGAAGGTGACCAGCCCACCTCCTCGAGCATCGCCCGGTCGATGCGGCGCCGATATCCCGTCCACCCGGCGGGGGCGTCGCGCGTGATCGCGAACGCGACGCGCACGTCGGCGGCTCGGCCGATCCGCTCCAGCTCCTCCCGGTAGATGACGTCATCCCACGTCCGGCTCGAGTAGAGCAGCCGCACGGGGATGCGAGTGCGCAGCGCCGCGGCGCTGCGCGCGTGGTGTCGCAGCATCGCCATGAGCGGGACCACCCCGGAGCCCCCCGCCACCAGGAGCAGCGGGCCGCCCTGATCGATGTCCCACACGAAGTAGCCGCCGATCGGGCCGCGCAGCTCGAGCCCGTCGCCCTCGCGCAGCTCATCGAAGAGGTAGGACGACACCTCCCCGTTCTCGAGCCGCTCCACGGTCAGGGCCACGGTCTCGGCTTCCGGCGGCGACGCGATCGAGTACGAGCGCTGTGCCTGGTAGCCATCCTCGGCGACGAGTCGCACGTCCACGTGCTGGCCCGCGCGATGCCCCGGCCATGCCGGGACCTCGAGCTCGAGCGTCCGCGCGCGCGGCGTCTCGTCGCGCACGCGGATGACGGTTGCCACCCTCCACTCCAGGCGCTCCTCCACCGCGGCCGAGCGTGCGGCGCTCATCTCAGGGATCTCCCCGGTACCGCTGCTCGCGCCACGGGTCGCCGTGATCATGGTAGCCGAGCTGCTCCCAGAAGCCGCGCTCGTCGCGCGAGTGGAGCCGGAGGCCGCGCACCCACTTCGCGCTCTTCCAGAAATAGAGATGCGGCACGAGCAGGCGCGCCGGGCCGCCGTGCTCCGGCGGCAGCGGTGCTCCCTCGTACCCGTACACCACCCACGCCTTCCCCCCGGTCACGTCGGCGCGCGCCAGGTTCGTGGTGTACCCGCCGTCGGAGAACGCGGTCACGAACGCCTCGTCCTTCACTCCGCCATCCTGCGCCGCCCGCAGCAACGTGTCCACCGACACGCCCTCCCACGTGGTGTCGAACTTGGACCACTTGGTGACGCAGTGGATGTCGACGGTGGGCGCCTCGCGCGGGAGCGCACGGAACTCATCCCACGACCAGCGCACCGCGCCCCCATCGGCATCCCGGATCGTGAAATCCCAAGACGCGAGCGGCGTGCGCGGCGTCGGACCCGCCGAGAGGACCGGGAAGTCCCGCGTCTCGTACTGACCGGGAGGAAGGCGTCCCGGCGGCGCTGGCGCGCGGCGGCTATGGAAGCCGCGAGCGATGAACGGTCGGTCGGCCACGATCGCGCTCCGACTGAGTCACCCCGATATATAGTCCGCCGGATGCGGCATCGCGCAATGGGGCGCGTGGGCAACACCCTCGCCCTCCTGCGCCCGCCACATCGCAGCGAAGTGTCCGCGGCGCGCGATGAGCTCGTCCCAGCTCCCACTCTCGAGCAGCCGGCCGCCGGTCACCACGTGGATCACGTCCGCTCCGCGAACGGTGGACAGTCGGTGCGTGATCACGAGCACCGTCACGCGCGACCGCAGCGCGTCGATCGCGCGCTGCATGCGCGACTCGGTGGCGGCGTCGACCGCGTTCGCCGCCTCGTCGAGGATCAGGAGCGATGGCGCGCGGAGCAGCGCGCGCGCGAGCGCGAGACGCTGCCGCTCGCCACCGGACAGGAGCGTGCCGCGATCTCCCACGACGGTGTCGAGCCCCTGCGGGAGCCGGTCCACGAGCTCGTCCGCCGCCGCGAGACGCAGCGCCTCGCGCATCTCCCCCTCGCTCGCGTCGGGGCTCGCCCAGGCGAGATTCGCGCGGATGGTGTCGTGGAAGAGGAGGGTGTCCTGCGCCACGTAGCCGACGCGCTCGCGCCAGGCCCGCAGGCGCTCGGGAGAGAGCGTCGCGCCGTCCACTGCGACGCGCCCGCGTTCGGGGACCAGCAGCCCCATCACGAGGTCGGCGATCGTGCTCTTGCCGGCGCCGGACGGACCGACGATCGCCGTCGTCCGACGTGCGGGGATCTCGAGGGTCACGTCGAACACACCCGTCCTTCCCCGGTCGTGGTCGTACGCGTACGACACCCCTTCCAGCGTGATCGCCGTGCGCGGCTCGACCGGCGCGGCGTCCAGCACGCGCGCTTCCGGCGACGACTCGTACCGCTCCATCAGCGCCTGCACCCGCTCCCACGCCGGGAGCGTGTGCACGATGTCCTGCCAGCCGTCCTGCACCCCAGAGAAGCGCGGGACGAGGCGGGCGAACAGATAGAGCAGGAGCAGCACGCCGGCGGACGGCAGCCGGACCACCGCGAGCGCGACGTACACGACCACGCTCAGCACGCCCACCGAGCCCACCTGGAAGAGCGCCCGGAGGTCGGCGAAGAGGCGGCCCGAGGCGATGTTCGCCGCGCCCACGTTCGCGTCCATCCGCGAGAAGAGTTCGGCGCTCCGCTCCTCGGCGCCGTAGCTCTTGGTGAGCTTGAGCGCCGCCAGGTGGTCGGCGCTCGCGGTGAACATGTCGCCGCTCGCCGTGGACAGCCGCTCCCCGGCGGCCGTCGCGCGCCGCGTGCGGCGCCGGAGCGCCAGCAACAGACTTCCCCCGGCCGCCATGGCGACCGCCGTGATCACGGGGGAGAGCCGCGCCGCCACCAGCAGGTACACGGCGCCGACCAGCAGTTGCCTGACGAGGGAGAGGAGCTCGAACGTGAGGCCGCTCGCGCGCTCGAGCTCCGTGGTCAGCGCGTGGTGGAGCGCCGACGTCCGGCTCCGGGACAGCTCCGCCCATCGGGCGCGCACGATCGCCTGGTACAGCCGCTGGCGCAGCCGAAGGAGGAACGTCTCCGCCACGCCCAGCGTCACGAGCGCCGCCCAGCGCTGCAGCAGCGCGCATGCGGCCGTGACGAGCACGAAGACGGCGAGCACCGTCGCGATGCCGGGGTGCGCGCCGAGCACCCCCAGCGCCGCCGACACCGTCCCGCTCAGGCGTCCCACCGCGCCCTCGCCCACGTCCACGCCCGCGAGCGCGAGCAGCGGCAGAAGCAGCAGCACGCCCAGGCCGTCGGTGACGCTCTCGCCCACCATGAGCGCGATCGCCAGCCACACTCTCCACCCCACCACCGCCAGGAGGGTGAGAGCGTAGCGGTGGACCACGCGCCACGACGCGCCGTGCCGCGGATCGACGGGGGATTCGTCGCTCACCCTCGAGCCCCGCTCCACGGCTCGATCCGTCCCGCGAGACCACCGGCCATCCGCACGGCGGAGAGCGCCGGCCACGCCAGCAGGTAGCGGAGCCGATCGCCGAGTCGCTCCTTGGCGCGCAGCCGGAAGCGGTGGAGGCCGAGCGGCGCCCGCTCCGGGTCGGGGATCGTCCAGGTGAGCATCGTCTCGCGCACGGACGCCGCGAGCGCCAGCGCGCCGGGATCATCGCGCGTGGCGCGCCGCACGGGCTCGGGGAGCGGCGCGTCGAGCAGGTCGTGCGCGAGCGCGAGCCCGAGGCAGAGCATCCGCAGGTTCCCGAGCACCGCCGCGCGCGCGATCAATGCGTTCCAGTCGATCGCGTCGCCGCCTCGCGACAGGAGCTCGGCCACGCTCGCGATCAGCTCCAGCCGGCACCAGCGGTGCTTGGCGCCGTGCAGGCAGAGCACGAGCAGGAGGTCGGCGGCGCCGAGCGTGGGGATCTCCGTCCCCAGCAGGGACATGGTTTCGTGGCGCTCCCACAGCTCGTCCAGGCTGGGCGCTGCGGCCAGGCTGCGCGGGGTGATCGTCCAGTGCAACTCGATCACGGTCCCGTCCTGCTCGTGCTCGAGGCGATGCTGGTACTCGAGGGCGAGCGTGCCGGGGATGGCGATCCGCGAGCGCGGGGAGCGGTAGCCGACCGAGAGCAGCAGCGTGCGCACGCGCGCGACGTCTCGCGGTCGGACGAGGATGTCGAGATCGCCCATCTGCCGGGAGACGAGCGACCCGTAGGCGCGCTGCGCGAGCACCGGTCCCTTGTGTGGCAGCGCGCGGATCGCGTGGGCGGAGAAGAGCGCGATCACGTCGCGCAGCTCGGCCGCCAGGCGGAGCGACAGCGCCGCGTGGGCCAGCGCACACTCGCGCAGCTGCTGGAGCCTCGCCGCGGGCACCAGATCGGCGGCAGCCTCGCTCACGTGGCGATGGAGCAGGGGAGTGAGGCGGTGGGCGTCGGCGAGATCGAAGAGCGCGTCCCAGTCGAGCTCGCGGCCCGCGAGCATTCGCACGCGCGCCACGTCCGCCGCCGCGAGCCGCTGCCGCGCGCAGCGGAGCAGCAGCTCGCCCTCTCGCGCCGCCGCCGGCTCGATCGCCCCGCTACGCGTCGCGCGCAAGGTCATCCTCCACGCACGCGACAGTCCACGAGAGGAGCGCGAGGTCGTCCGGGCGGCGCAGGCGCCGCACCGGCACCCGGCGCGCGATCTCCGCGCGCGCGAGGAAGTCCGCCCGCCCCGAGACATCGTGCATCCAGTCGATGCCGTACGAGTTCGCCACCAGTGCGAGGAAGCTCTCGGCCGGGGAGAGCCGCTCGACGGCCGGCGTGTCGCCGTCCGCGAGCACGTACAGGCGCCGCAGCGGGAGCGGCTCGTGCGCGATGCGCTCGCGTGCCGTGGGATAGACCCGCTTCTCGCGATCGGGCTCGCAGCGAGCGAGCGCGCCGGGGTCGCCGCCGAGCGCGGTCACCGAATCGGGCCAGAGCCTGAGGTGCGCGAACCCGGGCGTCGCCAGCACGGCGCCGTCGTGCAACCGCACGGCGAGAGTGTCGTCCGTCACCACCGGCGCGCCGCACCGGTGAAAGGCCGCCGCCAGGGTGGACTTCCCCGCGCCCGAGGCACCGAGGAACGCGATGATGGCATCGTCCATCCGAACGGCGCTCGCATGGAGCGCGACGATGCCGAGCTGCTGGAGCAGCGCCGCCATGGCGGGGCCGAGAATGCCAAGGCGCACCAGGCGCTCGTCGGCGCCGGGGTGCGGCTGCACGAGGATCTCCCGCCCGTCGCGCACGACGAACGCCCCCGCGTCGTCCCAGATGAATCGGGCCTCCCGCTCGCTGACCGCGATCCCCGTGGGGCGCGCGCGCAGCTCCGCGACGGCGTCCGGCAGCGACGCCAGCCGGATCTCGACGTCGGCGCGCGAACCACGATCGGCCCTGCCCGAGCACGGGGTGAGCTCCGGCAGGGGCAAGGCCGATCGCACAGTCAGACCGTGGACGCGGTAGCGTGCCACGGGCAGGTCAGCCCGAGCGCTTCGGGCCGCGGGGGCGACCTGGCGGGGGACCCTGGGGCGGATGGTACGTCGGCCCCTTCGGTTTGCCCCCGTGCTGCGTGAGCTTCGCGACGCTACCGTGCGTCACGAGGCGAGGCGTGCCGTACGCCTTCCGTTCCGATGTGGCGTTCATGCACTCGTTCCCTCTCGGGGGAAGGACAGCTGCATGGCTCGCCGGATGGCGAGCCGGTGGACCCTCCGTGCGTGCGCGCGTCCTCCCGCGGCGAGCCCGTGCCCGCGCTCTGTCGGCGGCGCCCGGCGCGAGCGACCAGACCACCCGGAGGAGGCGTCTGCGCGCGATGTGGGGAGCCCACGCGAGCGGGCGGCGGTCGCGCGCGCGCGGCGCGGAGGCGCGCTCCCGGTCGGTGGTCATGCGGGCGACGCATGGCTCACGACCACCAGGGAGCGTTGCGCGAGGTCGGTGATCAGCGCGAGGAGGTCGGCCTCGCAGCGGTCGGCGTCCACATCGAACTCGAGCAGCAGCTGGTCGCGGATCTCGCCGAGGGAGCGGCGCTCCTGGAGGAGTGTCCAGATCCGCGCGCCGACGCTCGTGGCGCCGCCGTCGTCCGTGAGGCCGTAGTAGATCCCGGCGCGAAGATCGAGCACGACCAGCTCGCTGCCGAGGTCGCACGAGACCTGCTCGGCGCTGGCCACCACCTGCGCATCCCACCCGAGGGGGACCATCTCGCACCTCCGCGCCGCCGCGCGTCCCGGCACCGCGAGCTCGCGGTGGTGCGGGAAACGTCGTCCACCCACCAGATGTCGGGACGTCGAGCATCCGGGTGGTGAGCCGTGGCGCACGATAACGCGCGCTCTCTGGCGGCGCCATACTCGCGCCCGGTCATGACGGAACTGTAATCCTGCGCGCGGCGGCGTCCGCGAAACGCCTACGCCGCGCCCGTCGCGCCGCGGATCTCCCAATGACGATCAACTCTTGACAGTCATGAGGAAAGCGCCCATCGTGTGCCGCACCTCCCGACCGGAGCGCACGTGGACGAGCCGAACACCGACGTCATCCAGGGCACGCTGGATCTCCTCATTCTCAAGACGCTGAGCCTCCAGCCCATGCACGGCTTCGGCATTGCGCGGCGCGTGGAGCAGATCTCGCGCGGGGTGTTCAAGGTGAACCCGGGCTCGCTGCTCACCGCGCTCCAGCGCCTCGAGCGCGCCGGGTGCGTGGATGCGGAGTGGCGGCAGACGGAGAACTCGCGTCGGGCCAAGTACTACACGCTCACGCGCGCGGGACGGAAGCAGCTCGCGGCGGAAACGGAGGACTGGACGCGCCGTGCGGCGGCGGTGGCGCGCCTTCTCCGGGCGGAGGGGTAGGCGCATGTCACTGTGGCGGCATCTCTCGCGCGGCGTGCGCGCGCTCGCGAACCGGCGCGCGGCCGATCGCGACGTCGCCGACGAGGTGCGCCACTGGTTCGACCTGGCCACCGCCGAGCTGATCGCGCGTGGGCTCTCTCCCGAGGAGGCGCGACGGGCGGTGCGCCTCGAGCTCGGCAGTGCGGCGGCCGCCGGCGAACAGGTCCGCTCGTCGGGATGGGAGCACGTGGTGAGCACGGTGGTCGTCGATCTGCGATACGCGGCGCGACGGCTGCGCGGTAGCCCGGGGTTCACGGCGGTCGCCTCCCTCACGCTGGCCCTCGGCGTCGGCGCCGCGACGGCGATCTTCAGCGCGGTGCGCCCGGTCCTGTTCGAGCCGATGCCGTACCCGCATTCGGGACGGATCGTGATGATCTCCGACCACGCCACCGACGGCACGCCCATCGACGTGACGTTCGGCACCTACCGCGAGCTGGTGGCGCGGAGTCGATCCGTCGATGCGCTCGCCGTGATGAAGCCGTGGCAGCCCACGCTCGCCGGCCGGGCCGAGCCCGAGCGGCTGGACGGCCAGCGGGTGAGCGCCGGCTTCCTCCGCGTCCTCGGCGTGCCGCCGGCGCTGGGTCGGGACTTCGTGGATGCGGACGACCAGCCCGGCGCCCCACGGGTGGTGATTCTCGCGGACGCCCTCTGGCGGCGGCGCTTCGGCGGTGACCCGGCGGTGGTCGGCCGGGAGATCACGCTCGACGGCGACCTCTTCACGGTGATCGGCGTGATGCCGAGCACGTTCGAAGACGTGCTCGCCCCGGAGGCGGAGCTGTGGGCACCGCTGCGGTACGACCGCTCGCTTCCGCCGGAGGGGAGGGAGTGGGGGCACCACCTGCGGATGATCGGGCGGCTCGCGCCGGGCGCGGACGTTCGGCGCGCGACACGCGAGCTCGGCGCGATCGCGCACGCTCCCGTGGCGGAGTTCGCGCGGCCGCGCTGGGCGTCGCTCGAGGCGGGGCTGATCGTCCACTCGCTGCGGGACGACCTGACCCGCGGCGTGCGCCCCGCGTTGCTCGCCATACTCGGTGCGGTGACGCTGGTGCTCGCCGTGGCGTGCGTGAACGTGACGCACCTGCTGCTCGGCCGCGGCGCGCGGCGGCGCGGCGAGCTGGCCATGCGTGCCGCTCTCGGCGCCGGGCGCGCACGCCTGATCCGGCAGCTGCTCACCGAGAGCACACTGCTCGCGGGGATCGGCGGCGTGCTCGGAATGATGGTGGCGGCACTCGGCGTTCGGGCGCTGGTGGCGCTCAGCCCGCCGGATCTCCCCCGGGCGAGCGCGATCCGCGTGGATGGTGCCGCGTTCGGCGTCGCGCTCGCGATCACCACCGCGATCGGGTTGCTCGTTGGACTCGTGCCGGCGCTGCAGGCGTCCCGGGGCGACCTCCACCCCGGCATCCAGGCGGAGTCGCCGCGCACCGCCGGCGGGCGCCAGGTCACCCGCGCGACGCTCGTCGTGGCCGAGGTGGCGCTCGCGCTCGTGCTGCTGGTCGGCGCCGGACTGTTGCGGCGCAGCATGCAACGGCTCTTCGCCGTCGCGCCGGGGTTCATCCCCGCCCGCGTCCTCACGATGCAAGTGCAGGCCGTGGGGCATCGGTTCGACGACGCCGAGGTCGCACGTCGGTTCTTCACGGACGCGCTGGATGCGGTCCGCCGCGTGCCGGGCGTCACCGCGGCGGCATTCACCAGCGAGCTCCCGCTGAGCGGCGACGGGGAGAAGTACGGGGTGCACTTCGAGTCGAGCCCCAACGACGATCCCGACGAGGACCATAGCGCGTTCCGCTACGGCGTGACGCCGGAGTACTTCGAGACGATGCGGATCCCGCTCCGCCACGGCCGCCTGCTCGATGCGCACGATGCCGCCGACGCGCCGCGGGTGGTGTTGATCAACGAGTCGTTCGCGCGGCGCAAGTTTCCCGGCCGGAGCCCGATCGGGCAGCGGGTGCACGTGGGACCCACGACCGAGCCGTGGTTCACCATCGTCGGCGTGGTGGGGAACGTGAAGCAGATGTCGCTCGCGGCGGGGGCAGAGGACGCGGCGTACGTCGCCAGCGCGCAGTGGAACCATCCCGACAATCCGAGGTGGCTGGTGGTTCGCGCCAGATGGGATGCGGCGGCGCTCGCCCCCGCGGTCGAGCGCGCGGTGTGGTCGGTGGACCGGGAGCAACCGATCGTGCGCGTGTCCACGATGGACGCGGTGGTCGCGAGATCGGCCGCGGAGCGGCGGTTCGTGCTCATCCTGTTCGAGACATTCGCCGCCGTGGCGCTGCTGCTCTGCGCGGTCGGCATCTACGGGGTGGTCGCCGCCGGCGTTGCCGAGCGCACGCGCGAGATCGGCGTCCGCTCGGCGCTGGGGGCCTCGCGCGAACGCATCGTGGCGCTGGTGCTGCGCCGCGGCATGTCGCTCGCGGCGGTCGGCCTCGCCATTGGCCTGGCGGTGGCGGTGGTCGCGAGCCACGCCATCGTCACGCTGCTGTTCGGCGTGTCGCCGCTGGATCCGATCACCTACGCCGGCGTGGTCGCGCTGCTCGCGTCGGTGTCTGCGCTCGCGTGCTGCCTTCCCGCCTGGCGCGCCGCACGGGTGGATCCGTCGATCACGCTGCGGGCTGAATAGCCGCCAGCGGATCCGCCGTCGTCGAGCGCACTCTGCGCGCCACCGCCTCCGCCACGTGCCGCGCGTCCCGCTCCACGCCGTGGATCATCGTGGAAGACATCGCGTGGAGAAAGTGGAGCCCCACGAAGTAGAGCCCCGGCGCGCCCGCGACGATGCCGCGCTCCTGTGCCGGCTCGCCGTCGGCGCCGAAGATCGGGAGGCCGATCCACGAGAAGCCGGGGTGGAAGCCCGTGCACCAGATGACGGTCGCCGCGTCGAGCACGCGCCCGTCGTCCAGGACCGGCATCCCGTGTTGCGCGCCGATCGTCCGGGGGACGCGCTGCACGCGCGCCGCGGCGAGGTCGGCGGGAGTCACGCGGATGAGCGGCCCGCCGCGCGCGATCACCTTCGGCCTCAACCGTCGGCCGATCGGCGTACTCGTGGTGAGCACGCGGTGGAACACGACCCGGAACAGGAACGGCACGAGCAGATGTCGCGCCAGGAACGAGTCCAGACGGAACGGCACGTGGCCGGTGTCACGCCCCGACATCCAGGTCTCGTGTCCTCGCCGCGCGATCTCGACGGCGATGTCCGCTCCGGAGTTGCCGGCGCCGACGATGAGCACGGGCCCATGGCGCAGCTGCGCCGGACTCCGGTACTCGCTCGAATGGAGCTGCGCGATGCGCGGGTCGAGCTCTGCCGCGAACGCGGGGATGCGCGGCTTTTGGTAGCTGGCCATCGCCACCACCACCTGTTCGGCGAGGAGCTGGCCGCGGGTGGTGGTGACCAGATACCGGTCCCCCTGCCTGACGAGGCGGGTCGCCCTGGTGCTCGTGCGCACCGGGAGCGCGAAGCGGGCGGCGTACGTCTCGAGGTAGGCCGCCATCTCGTCCTTCGTGGGGAAGGCGCCGGGGTCGCCGGGGAAGGGCATCCCCGCGAGTCCATCGTAGCGGGCGGGGGTGAAGAGGTGCAGCGAGTCCCACCGCTGCCTCCAGGAGTCGCCCACTCGCGCGTTCCCCTCGAGGATCACGAAGGGGATGCGACGACGGGCCAGATGATATCCCACGGAGAGGCCGGACTGTCCACCGCCGATGACGACGGTCCCCACCCGCTCCGGATCCTGTATGCTGCTCATCCCACACCTCGCTCGCTGAACGTCCAGTGATGCGCTCGGACCAACGCCACGACGATGGTGCGCGCGATCGGCGCGCGCGTCGGCCGAATCGTGCACGCGGCGGCCGCGGGTCGTGTGGGTGATTCTATGTAGACGATGCCGTGGGCGGCGCGGCGATGCCGTGCCGGTACGCGTATGCCGTGGCCGCCGCTCGGTTCTGGAGGCCGAGCTTGGTGAAGATGTTGCTGAGGTGCCGTGCGACGGTCTTCTCGCTGATGCGCAGGGCGCCGGAGATCGCGCGGTTCGTCATTCCGGTCGCCACGAGGGCGAGCACCTGGCGCTCTCGCGCGGTGAGTCGCCCGGCCGCCGCCGGGGGCGCCCGGCGGGAGAGCGCCCGGACGCGGGCGATGTCCGGCCCCGCCTCCAGCGTTCGGAACACCGCCAGCGCCGCGTCCAGCTCCAGCGCTGCGGCGTCCTCGTCGCCGAGCGCGCGGCACGCGAGGCCGATGAGCACGCGCCCGCGCGCGGCATCGTAGGGCGCATCGAGCGCTCGCCACTCCGAGCCGCTCCAGCGCAGCTCGACGAGCGCGTCGCGAGCGTGTCCTTCGGCGAGCAGCACCGCCCCCGTCGCCTGCGCGGCGAGGACGCGCAGATACGACGCATCGAGCTCGGCCGCGAGCCGCGCCAGCTCATCCGCGGCGGTGCGCGCCGCGGGGTGCTCCCCCGCCGCGAGCAGCACCTCCACGGCGGCGGGGAGGAGCTGGGCGCGCGCGCCGCGCTCCGCACGCTCCTCGAGCGCACGGCCGATGGCCGCGCGAGCGGCGTCCACCCGACCCTGCCCCAGCCGCAGCAACGCGAGCCCGGGCTGAGGCTCGCGCCCCCATGCGCTCGCGTCACGGTACGCGGCTTCTGCGCGCTCGAAATCGCCGCGAAGCCGGTGGAGCTCGGCGAGCTGGTAGAAGGCGGCGCCCGCGGCGCGATGCGCGGGGGGGCGCAGCAGCCACTCGCTCGCCCGGCGCGCCTCGCCCATCGCCTCGGGCCACGCGCCGTGAATTCGCATCAGCTCGGCGCGATGCACCAGGCACTGGCCGCGGTACGGACCGAGCTGCTCCTGTGATGCACACCAGTCGTTCAGCGCGGCGGTCCACTCCCGCGCCCGCGACAGGTCGTAGATCTCCAGGCACGCGTCGATGACGCTGCAGTACACGGCGCCGGTGATCATCGGGGAGGCTTCGCCTGCGGTCACGGCCACCATGGCCTCGTCGAGCAGCGCGACGCCCTGGCCGGTGTCCCCCAGCCGGATGAGGGCGCGACCTGCCCCCTGCCGGGCGAGCGTCGTCAGGTCCGGGTCGCCGGAACGCTCGCCGATGGCCGCCGCCTGCTCAAACGCGCGATGTGCCGCACCGGCATCCCCCTCGAGCAGCGATCGCAGCGCGATCGCCAGTTGCACGTACCCGCGCTCGGGGCAGTCGCGTTCCGCGCTCTCCAGCACCCTCTCCGCGCGAGCGAGCCAGCCGTTGCCCCTGGCGCGCTCCCCGGCGAGCAGGAGCGAGAGGGCCAGCCAGGATGCACAGCGCACCGCGCGCCCCGGCTCGCCGCGCTCCCGGTAGGCGTGGTGCGCGCGGGCCAGAGCGTCGATGCTCGCGGGTCCTCGGCCCATCAGGTTCGCGGCCGCGGCGAGTCGCTCGAGATCTCCCGGCTCGAGCGGCTCCCCGGCGTCGGCGGCGGACAGATGCACGAAGGCATCCTCCCACGCCTTGCCGTCGAAGGCGCGGCGACCAAGTCGCAGCTCATCAGGGAGGGAAGTCGCCTCTCGCAACGCACGCTCGGGTGAGAGTCACCAGACCAGCAATCTGTGACCACGCCAGCGTGGCGCAACATGCGATGCCCGCCCACACGGCCGAGGCCGCACTCCGGGGCGCCGGAACAGGACGCGGCCGCGGCGTCACACGCCGCGGCCGCGCACTCACTCCATCCCGTGCGCCGCGAGGGGAGCACGGCCCGCCGCCGGCGCGGCGGCGAGGGAATCCCGCCTCAGAACAACGTCGTGCCGTTCCCGATC
>DASTSH010000223.1:0-2923 GCA_035760785.1 Gemmatimonadaceae bacterium
GAACTGACAGGTAGAGGAGGGAGGTACGGCGCGTGTGGGCTCGGCGGTAGGTGGACTCTCTCTACATCCCGCCCTACTCGCGCTCTACCCATCTCCTCTTCCCGTCAGTTCCCCACACGCCACACGCGTTTCATGGTGGTCCAGCCACCAGGTCCTACCCGCTCCGCATGACCAGGCGCGCGACCGTCCAACGACGACGGATCGCTTTCATCATTGCTTCGAGAACACCCAGGCGCCCGGATAGCGGGACACGGTCAGGCTATCGCCGCCCACCACTCCAGTGCCTCCACTCACGTTGAGACTGTCGACCGGTGTGAGCGTGATCGACGACCCGTGCACCACGTACGTCCCATGTGCCTGGAAGGGCGTGATGAGCTCGGGCCCGGCGAGGCTGTGCGCCGCCACCACTCCGTTTTCCCGGTACGCACCGCCGAGGGACAGCACGACCGTGTCGGCTAGCGAGTCCAGCATGTACTGGACGCCCGGGAGCGGCGGCTGCGGGGGCGTCCCATCGTAGGCTTGCTCCGAGGGGATGAACCCGGAGTAGGTGTAGCGACCGACGATGCCGTACGGCGCCATCGCGTCGCCACAGCCGGAGAAGAGCAGGCCAGCGCTCGTCAGGGCAAGAATGAGCTTGCCTCGCATGAAGCCCGGAGGGAAAGGGATGCACACATTCTACCCCCTCCCCAACGGGCTCAGCTATACCCCGCTTGCGAGTACCTCCCCCAACTCCCCCTCCGTCAGCTCGACCGGATTCCCCTGCATGCTGCTCGCCTTCCGCGCCTTCTCCACCACGCGGGGAATGTCCCCCGCGCCGACCCCGTACACCGAGAGCGCCGGCACCTCCAGCTCCTCCACCAGCGCCCGCAGCCACGCCGCCCCGTCCTCCGCCCGCGCGTCCCCTCTCCCCGTGAGCAGCCGCGCCACCTCCTCGTAGCGCTCCAGCGCCGGCGACGCGCTCGCCCGCGCCCGCAGCGCGCGCACGTTCACCTCCACCACCGGCGGGAGCAGCCGCGCGCACGCGGTGCCGTGCGGGATGGGAAACATCCCGCCGAGCGGCGCGGCGAAGCCGTGCACCGCGCCGAGCTTCGCGTTCGCGAGCGCGAGCCCCCCGCACAGGCTCGCCACCGCCATGTCGCGCCGCGCATCCACATCTCCACCATCATGGTACGCGCGCCGCAGCGCCCCCGCCGCGCGACGGATCCCCTCGCGCGCCACGGCGTCGGTGATCGGGTTCGCGCGCGGCGTCACGAACGGCTCGATGCACTGCGCCAACGCGTCGAGCCCCGTGCTCGCGGTGACCGGTGGAGGCATGGTGTACGTCAGCACGGGATCGATCAGCGCCACCGCGGGGAGCATCAGCGGGCTGCGCAGGCTCACCTTCACCCGCTCCTCCTCCACCATCAGCACCGCGTTCCGCGTCACCTCCGCCCCCGTCCCCGCGGTGGTGGGAATCGCGATCATCGGGAGCGGGCGCTCGGTGATCGGCCTTCCCCTCCCCACCACCTCCAGATATTCGCGCATCGGCTCGCGGTTGGTGACGAGCGCCGCGATCGCCTTCGCCGCGTCGATCACGCTCCCGCCGCCGAGCGCCACCACCACGTCGCACCCCTCGCTCCGCGCGTGCGCCACGCCGCGCTCCACGAGCGTCGTCGTCGGCTCCCCCGTCACGCGCACGCGCGTCGTCGCCACGCCGCTCGCGCCCAGTAGCTCGTGCAGCGGCGCGCCGCGCCCGCTCCCTCCCTCCACCACCAGCGCGCGCGTGCCGAGGCTCGCCGCGATCGCTCCCACCTCGGCGAGCCGCCCCTCGCCGAAGAGCACGCGCGCCGGCAGCGCGAGATCGAAGCTCACCGCGGCATCTCCCACCCGTCCGTCACCGGGAAGAGCGCGCGGTACTTCACGCTCCGGCGCGGTTCCGCCATCATCGGCTCCACCGCGTCGCGCCACGCCGCGTAGTGCGCGGTCGCCTTGTGCCGCGCCGGGTCCTCCGCCGTGCGATAGATCTCCATCAGCACGAACCGCGTGGGGTCGTCCTCCTGCCGCACCACGTCGAAGCGCACCACGCCGGGCTCGCGGATGCTGTTCGCCGCGTTCTCGCGGGTGGCGGCCTCGAAGGCCTCCACGAACTCGGGCTTCACCTGCACGTGGACGTGAACGATCTGCATCGGCACCTCGGAGTGAGGGACGAAAGGGGAACGATCCGAAAGATGATCGCCGTCAGGCGTCGCTTGAAGCTCATGTAGCGGGGCGAGGGCGCGGACGTGACGCTCGTGCACCATGGTGGCGCGGACGCCGGCATGGCGCAATACGGGCTCGATCGAGGGCGGCGCGCGCGCTCGAGGGAGCTCGCGGTTGCGAAGCCGAGCCGGGCTCGTCGTCCCCCTGGACGCTCATCGCTCCATTAAGTTGTTCGTGGTGCGGGAGGAGTGCGGGACTCCCATCCCCGGCTCGGCAGGCGCGCGCTCGTCACCGCCCCGGGTGCTCGGACATTCACCGGAACGGTCTGTCGTGGTAGACGTCTCACCTCCTCATCGGCTCTCCGATGCGGAGCTCGCGCGCCGACGCGCCGAGAGCGCGGAGCTGCTCGAGGTCGCGCGCCCCCACCTGGATTGGCTCTCCGCGACGTTCGCGCGAGTCCCGCACGTCGCCTGCGTCGTGGACCGCGATGGGTTCGTGCTCCACGCCATCGCCCCCGCCGCCGCCGACGACGCGACGCATGCCCCGCTCCTTCCCGGGCACCACTGGTCCGAGCGCGCGATGGGGGCGAGCGTCGCCGCGTCCGCGCCGGTGCGCGCCCCGGAGGGGGAGATGCTCGGCGCGGTCGCGCTCGTGCTCGCCACCACCGAGCCCGGTGCATCCGAGCCGCGGCAGGCGGTGGCGTACGCCGCGTGGGCCGTCGAGCGGGAGCTGAGCGCGCGCGACG
>DASTSH010000224.1:0-4610 GCA_035760785.1 Gemmatimonadaceae bacterium
GCGCGCGCGTACGCCATCAGCCGCGGTGCCACCACCGCCACCCGTACGCTCCCCGCCAGCATCATGGAATCCACCACGCTCGTGAGCAGCGCACGATGTGAGCTCCGCGCGTCCACCGCCCCGATCGTCTCCCGCACCGCCCGCAAGCTCCACGCATCGGCGGCCACGACACGCGACCCCTCCGCCACCCACGCATCGAACAGCCGAAGCGTCACCAGCCCGGCGCTCGCCGAACGCCACTCGGCGTCCGACTCGCTCATCCCGGCGAGTGCCTCGAAAAATGCGTAGTGCGGGAGCACCGCGTCGGAGCTACCCATTCATTCCTCCTGGCTCGAAACTTCCCACTTCCGTCGGTGCCAAAGCTGTATACGGGGGCGGGATGCGGCAAGCACAGTTTTAGGACATCGGGGGGTCAATTTAGGACAATCTTCGAGGCGTCACGTCAGGACGCACTGCCCTCACTGTTCGATACATCTACACCCGCTAACAAAACGACGGCCCGCCGCTCATCGCGACGGGCCTTCTGTCCGAATCGCTGCCGGCGCGCGCCGGCAGAGATCACCGCGCGACCAAGCGCGTCGTCGGTGCACGGCGCGCGACCACCGTGGCGTTGCCATCCGAGACGTAGCGCGCGCTGGAACGGTCGAGCGCATCGAGCACCTTCTCCAGCTCGTTGCCGAACACCTCCACGCGCGGCAAGCGATGCGCGTCGAACGCGGGATCGTACGGACTGCGCGCCGGTCCACCCGATACCTCGAGCACCGCGTCGAAGTCGTATCGCACCACGTGCCCGCTGCGCGGATCACGCCACGCACCCGCGCGCGCGAGCTCGCGATTCTTCGGCCACACGCCGAGCGGGAGCGCGAACGTGCGCACTCGGTAACCCGTCACCGCCGAATCGATGGCCAGCACGCCGCGCGCGATCTGCTCCTGCACCACCGCGTCGGAGTACTTTCCCAGGTTCGCGTGCCAGAGCGTGTGCGCGCACAGCTCGAAGCCCTGCTCCGCGAGGAACTTCACCTTTCGATAGCGCCACTCGGTCTTCTGTCCATCGATCCCCTTGTCGCCGAAGAACGCGTGTCCCGCGGCCGCCGACGGCAGCATGCAGAACACCGCCTTGTTCCCCCAGTCGGGGTGCGTGCGGTGAAAGTCCAGCCAGATCCCGACCGCGCTGTTCGGATCGATCTCCAGCTTCCCGTCACGCTCCACGTAGCTGAACTGCGAGGGCGACGCATCGTCGAAGGTGAACACCACCGGCGACTCTCCCGCCGGCAGCTCGATCTTGCGGTCCATCAGCTCCGCCACCGACACGGGGCGGTAGCCTCGCTGGTAGAGCATCTCGAGCTGACGGCGGAAGTGTCCGCGCTCGACCATCCACCGGCTCTCCCGGTCGCCGATCAGATGGTACTCGAGGATGGGCACGCGACCCAGCTCGTTCGGCGTGCGCGCCGAAGGCGATCCGGCGTTCCCGGGGCGGGTGGCGACGTCGCCGCCGGAGATGGTGGTCGGAGCGGCGGCGGCGGGCGGCTGCGTGGCCGGATGCGCGGGCGCGGCAACGGAACCGCCCTCGCGGCAAGCGAGCGCGGCCAGAAGCACGGAAAGTGCCACTGCGATTGTGGGGCGAGACATCCTACTTCCAGAGAAAGTGGGGTGGCGCGGAGGCCGTGGAGGGCCGCGAAGCTTAACGACCGCCGCTCCGTTTTTGTACCCCGGTACGCGGCGTATGGAAACTCGGTCTCCCCGCCAGCGTAGTAACTACACGGCTCGCATCGCGAGGAAGATCTCGGCTAATGATGGATGAACACCCTTGGAGGCAACGTCTCCAGCGCCTCCGCCAGCGGCTGCGTGCTGATCCGCATGTTCCCGCGCGCGTCTGGGCGCGCCGGCAGTGGCGCTCCCTCCTCGTCCTGGCCACCGCCGTCACGGGCATCCTCGCCTTCGACGCCTGGCTCGCCACCTGCGGATTCGATGGCTGCCCGTCGGCCACCGACATCCGGAGCTACCGCCCCGCCGAGGGGAGTCGCGTCGTGGATCGCGCCGGTCGCCTGATCGGCCGCCTCACCTACGTGCGGCGCGTCAACGTCCCCCTCTCCCGCATCCCCGCGCACGTCAGGGAGGCGTTCATCGCCACCGAGGACCGGCGCTTCTACCACCACCGCGGCGTGGACTGGTATTCCGCCGTGCGCGCCGCCGCGCGCAACGCCGCCGCGCTGGGCGTGCGCGAGGGCTTCAGCACGATCACCATGCAGGTGGCGCGGAACACCTTCACCCGCGACATCGCCACCCGGCGCACGCTCCGCCGCAAGCTGCTCGAGCTGCGCCTCTCCCGCCTCATCGAGCACAGCCTCTCCAAGGACGAGATCCTCGAGCTCTACCTCAACGTCATCTATCTCGGCAACGGCACCTACGGCGTGGAGGCCGCGAGCCGTGATCTGTTCGGGAAGAGCGTCGCTCGGCTGACGCTCGCCGAGGGCGCCGTGCTCGCCGCGCTGCCCAAGGGGCCGTCCGCGTACACGCCGCGCCACGATCCCGCGCGCGCGCGCGCCCGGCGCGACCTCGTGCTCGCGCTGATGGCGCGCGAGGGCTACATCAGCGCGCAGCGCGCGCGCGCCGCCGCCGCGCAGCCGCTCGTGCTCGCGGCGGACGAGTGGCACCCGCCGCAGCCGAGCTCGTACGTGATCGGCGCGGTGCGCGCGCTCGTGGATTCGGTGCTCGGCCCCGATGCCCTCGACGAGGGGGACGTCACGGTCTACACGACCATCGACGCGACGGCGCAGCGCGCGGCCGAGCGCGCGGTGCATGACCGCGCGGCGGCGATCGACCGCGAGTCGCGCGCCTGGTACGGCCGCCGCGCGGGGGAGATCGAGGGCGCGCTCGTGGCGCTCGATCCGCGCACCGGAGACGTCCGCGCGCTCGTCGGCGGGCGGAACAACGACCCGGGAGGCTTCGACCGCGCGCTGGCCGCGCGGCGGCAGCCGGGATCGGCGTTCAAGCCGTTCGTGTACGCCGCCGCGCTCTCCGTCGGCTTCACGCCGGCGTCGATCGTGGACGACTCGCCGGTGGAGGTGGACGAGGGCGGACGGGTGTGGACGCCGGCGAACTACGGCGACGAGTACGACGGCCCGGTGACCATGCGCCACGCGCTCGCGCACTCGAACAACGCCGCCGCGGTGCGCTTCAGCCGCGCCGTGGGGGAGCGTCGCGTGGTGGCGGTGGCGCACGAGAGCGGGATCACCAGCCCGCTCGCCGCCGTCCCATCGATCGCGCTCGGCGCGCTCGAGGTGACGCCGCTGGAGCTCGTCACGGCGTACGCGCCCTTCGCCAACGGCGGATTCCGCGTGCGCCCGCGACTCGTGAAGCGCATCGAGGGGAGCGATGGCACCCCGCTCTGGTCGAGCGAGATCGCGCCGCTCACCCGCGCGATCGATCCGCGCGATGCCTTCCAGCTCACGTCGATGCTCCAGTCGGTGGTGGACGAGGGGACCGGGCGCGCCGTGCGCGACATGGGCGCCGAGGGGCCGATCGCCGGCAAGACGGGGACGACGAACGATGGCACCGACGTCTGGTTCGTGGGCTACACGCCGTCCATCGTCGCCGGCGTCTGGTTCGGCTACGACGCGCCACGCCCGATCGCGGAAAACGCCAGCGGCGGGCGCCTCGCGGCGCCGGCGTGGGCGGAATTCTACACCGCCGGCTGGCGCCAGGGCGCGCGCGATGCGCCGTGGGAGCCGCCGCCGGGACTCGTCTCGCGCGTGATCGACGCGGAGACCGGGGAGCTGGCCGGCCAGTGGTGCCCGACCACCCGGCGCGAGTGGTTCAAGCAGGGGACGGAGCCCACGCAGTACTGCCGCACGCACCTCGAGCCTCCGGATTCCGGCGGCGCCTGGCTGGGTCGCATCGCGACCGCCATCAAGCGCATCTTCAAGTTCTGACCACGGCGGCCGCGCGCCAGCGCCGGCGTCCGCCACCACGAGGCGCTCGACACCCGGAGGACGGATGGGCCCCACCACGACGGAGTTCTCTCTCGACCGGATCGGACAGATTGCGATCCCGGTGCACGACCTCGCGCGCGCGGTGCGCTTCTACCGCGACACGCTCGGCATGGCGTTCCTGTTCGAGGTGCCCGGGCTCGCGTTCTTCGACTGCGGAGGCATCCGCCTCATGCTCAGCCGCCCCGAGACACCCGAGAGCGCGCGGGCGGCGTCGATCCTGTATTACAAGGTCGCGGACCTCGACGCCGCGTACGACACGCTGCGCGCGCGCGGCGTGGAGTTCGTCGACGCGCCGCACCTGATCGCGCGCATGGACACGCACGACCTGTGGATGGTGTTCCTCCGCGACTCTGAAGGAAACACGCTCGGCTTGATGTCGGAGCGGGCGCGCGGGGCGTAGTCGGCGCTCGCGCGCCCTGGCTCGGCTCCGCGCGGGCTCCTCGGCTGGGCTCCTCGACCGGGCAGGGTTCCGCTCGAGCTCCTCGGCCTTGGCGCCGGGGGCCATTCGCTTCGGCGGCGTGCGCGCTTACACGCTGCGAGCCTCCCCGGGCGCCAGAACGTCCGGCCCGCCGGATCGGCATCTCTCGTCGGCGCCCGGGGAGTCTCTTGCTACGCGCG
>DASTSH010000225.1:0-2714 GCA_035760785.1 Gemmatimonadaceae bacterium
CGCGCGTAGCAAGAGACTCCCCGGGCGCCGACGAGAGATGCCGATCCGGCGGGCCGGACGTTCTGGCGCCCGGGGAGGCTCGCAGCGTGTAAGCGCGCACGCCGCCGAAGCGAATGGCCCCCGGCGCCAAGGCCGAGGAGCCCGAGCGGAGCTCAGTCGAGCAACCCGAGCGTCGCCACGGCCGACGGGCCCGAGCGGAACTCGCCCCGACCGAGGAGCCCGGCCGAGGAGCCCGCGATCAGGTGTGGCGTCCGGTAGGGATCGGCTTCGCCGTGATCAGCAGCCTGTCGGGCGCCGGGCCGATGTAGCGCACGGGCCAGCAGGTGGTGAGCGTGAGCGTGGGGGTGTCGGTGGGGTAGAGCGCGGGCTCGCCGCGCTTCACGATGCGGCGGCCGACCACCACCCACGTCGTGCGGCCGGCCATCGTCTCCGTGATCACCGTGTCGCCGAGGGCGAGATGGTCGAGCCCGTGGAAGTGGCGGTCGCGGTGCGCGGAGATCACGGCGTTGCCGACGTCGCCCGGGAACGCGCTCCCGGGGAGGTGTCCCGGCCCCGCGGCGAGCTGCGCGTCGCCGACGCCTTCCACCACCACCTCGTCGAGATCGATGGCGGGGATGATGAGCCGCCCCATGGGCGCGCCGACGGCGACGGTCCCGCGCACGGGGGCGGCGGTGGCGCGCGCGTTCGCGGTGAGCACGGCGTCGCGCGCCTCGAGCGCGCTCCAGGTGGCGCGGGCGCGATCGCGCGCGAGCGCCCCGCGTCCGTAGGCGACCCCCACCACCAGCAGGATCGCCACGCCGGCGATCGAGAAGAGCAGCCCTAGCGCGCGCCGCACGTCAGCGTTTCAGCAGAAGCGCGCCGGCACCCACGAGCACCGTCCCGGCGAGCACCAGCAACGGGAGCGGCGTGGCCGTGGACGGCGCGGGTGCGCCCGGCCGGAACGACGTGGCGCCACTCTCCGCAGGCGCCACCTCTCCTCCGGACGCGACAGTCGATTCCGCACGCGCCGCGGGCACGGCGGCCGCGGCCGCGGTGGACTCCGCGCGCGCCGAGTCCGGCGTGGACGCCATCGCCAGCGACACCGAGTCCACCCACGCCTTCATGCTGGACATCCGCTCCTGCAGGGCGACGCGCGCCTTCTGCACGGAGTCCTTGCGGTTGGTGGTGTCCGGCTGGACCACCCGCTCGGGTGGAACGACGGCCGCGGTGAACTGTGCATGAGCCGGTGCGGCGAAGCAGGCCACGGCGAGCGCGATTCCGGTGGCAAGCCCGATTCTCACGAGTCTCCTCCATCGACATCAGGACGACCTGACCGAAACGGGAGACGAGCATTTTTGGTGCCGTGAACGGATGGGCGCGCCGTCGGATGATCACGTCAGGGTCCCACCACCGACGCGCTGTCCCGCACGCCCCACGCGCGCGCGATCGCCGCGCCCATGCGCGCCATCGTGACCTGCGGCTCGCTGTCGAGGATCCAGCGCTGGTCGGCGTTCTCCTTCGTGAACACGCACGCGACCACGCGCGACCGGAGGTAGAAGAGCGAGCACTCCGTGCGCGCGGCGTCCACCGCCCCCGTCTTGTGCGCGGCGCGCACGCCCTGGAGGTAGCGCTGCAGCAACGTGAGATCCTCGTTGTGCTCGAGGATGTCGAGCATCGTCGAGTCGGCGCGCGGGCTCACCGCCTTCCCCTCCGCCAGCAGCTCGAACAGGTGCGCCATCTCGTTGGGGGTGGAGACGCCGAGGCCGTACTTCGCCGACGAGTCCATCGCCACGCTCGAGATCCGCAGGAAGGTCTTGGAGTGCACCTTGGTGTGCGGGAGTCCCAGCGCCTCCATCTTCTCCCAGACTCGCCGGATGATGATGCGGTCGAGCAACAGGTTCGTGGCGGTGTTGTCACTGATGGTCGCCATGTACCAGGCCGCATCGTGCACGGTGATGATCGCGCCATCGTGCAGGAACTGCAGCTCCCCGGAGCCGGGCACCTTGTCCACGTGCAGGACGGTGAGCGGGTCGTCGAGGGAGATCTCCCCCTTCTCCACGAGGTCGTAGAGGGTGACGAGGATCGGGACCTTGATGAGGCTCGCGGTGGGGAAGGTCTCGTCCCCGCGGAGCGAGAGCCGCTCGCCGGTGTCGAGGTCGATGATGCTGTAGCCCACCACACCGTGGTGGGCGGCGGCGAGGGAGTCGAGCGTGTGGCGGAGTGCGGTGGTGTCGGCCCGGACGGGGGCGAGCGGCGGGACGCCCTGGCCGCGGGCGCAGGCGGGGAGCGCGGCGAGCAGCGCGAGCGCCGCCCAGCGCGAGCGCCGCGCACGCGCGCGGCGCTCAGGCATTCTCGAAGTCGCCGGCCTTCCTGCTCTCCACCAGCTCGCGCTCCCCCGACGTCGGATCGTAGATGGCGAGCACCTTGATCGTCTCCCCCTCGTACGCGTCGAAGGACTTCCCCGTTCCCTTCTTCACCTGAATCTCGTGCCCGTCCTCGAACCGCAGGACGACGAGCGGGTGGTCGTTGTTCGTGTACTTCTTGCGGAGCTTCTTGGGAGGCGTGGGCATGCGGTCTCTGGGTGGAGGTCGAGGCGGCAAGTTAGCAAACGAATGGTCCAGGGGGCAAGGATATTCGTAGGGGGTAGGACTTGGTGGGTAGACCACCAAAGGACGCGTGTCGCGTGGGGGGAACTGACGGGAAGAGGAGGTAGGTACTGCGCGTGTGGGTTCGTG
>DASTSH010000226.1:0-11757 GCA_035760785.1 Gemmatimonadaceae bacterium
CCCCCCCCCCGCTCGCATCCCGCTCCGGTGCGTGGCGCTCAGCGCGACGCGAGGTAGTGGCGGTACACGTCGGGGTAGATCGCCACGTGGAAGTGCGCGGGGTAGTGCTCCTCCGTGGCATCGACCACGCCGCGCCGCTCGAGCACGAGGAGCGTCTTGCGGAGCCAGCGCCGGCACTTCCCCTTTGTGGGGCGGCGGAGGTCGACGGCGATCCCGGTGGGGTGCACGGAGTGGTCGCTGGCGTTCACCGGCTGCACCGACTCGGGGCGCACGGCGCTCGTGACCACGAGGGGCTCGCCGCAGGCATGGTGGTACTGCGCGCCGAGGCGCCTGACGAAGGTGCGGGTGGCGGAGCGCACGTAGGGGAAGCTCACCTCGTGCAGCACGACGTCGCGCGTCGAGGTGAGGCGGACGAGGCGTCCCTCGTGCACGGCGCGGCGCACCTCTCTCGCGCTCTGCGCGAAGGAGTAGTCGTGCGCGACGGCGTAGTGCCACACGCGCTCGACGCTGCGGTGCGATCCGCGCAGCGACTGGGCGTGGGCGGCGGAGGCGATGGCGACGAGCAGCACCATCGGGAGGGCGAGCCTGACGGAGAACCGAACGGACATGATGCGACGGAGCGGGGCGCCGGTGGACGGCACCCGCGAGAGACGAGGACGCGATTGTTGCGGAGGGGGCAAGATACCAGCCTCACGCGGGATGCGCCAGGGCCCGCCGGCGCATGGGAGCCCAAGTAATCACCGGCGGCGCTGGTCCGGCCCTTGCTCCGATTCTGCCCGGCACCACGAACAGGAGACCGGTCATGCGACGCCATACGCCCGCCACGGCGTCCGGTATCGCCGCCGCGCGCGCCGTGCTCGCGACGCTCTTTGGCGATCCCGGCGATCGCTCGTTCGCCGTCCGCTACTGGGATGGGAGCACCGATTGGGAGGGGAGTGGAGAGCCGGGGTTCACGCTCGTGGTTCGCTCCCCCGGGGGGCTGCGGCGGATGCTGCTTCCGCCATCCGAGCTGCATGTCGCCGAAGCGTACGTGCGCGGCGACATCGAGTTGGAGGGGGACGTCGAGCAGGCCGCGGCGGTCGGCGGGTCGCTCGGGGCGCGCCTCGGGTCGGCGGGCACGCTCGCGCGACTCGCGCGACTCGCGCGCCAGGTGCTCGCGCTGCCGCGCGACCCGGCGCCGGAGCGCGTGAGCGAGCGCAGCGCCGAGATCCGGCGGCTCGGCTCGCGCCACTCGCGCGAGCGCGACCGCGCGGCGGTGCGCGCGCACTACGACATGGGGAACGACTTCTACTCCCTCTGGCTCGACCGCCGGATGGTCTATTCGTGCGGCTACTTCCCCACCGGCACCGAGGACATCGACGCCGCGCAGGCTGCCAAGCTCGAGCACATCTGCCGCAAGCTGCGGCTGCGCGAGGGGGAGCGGCTGCTCGACATCGGGTGCGGGTGGGGCGGGCTCGTTCGGTGGGCCGCGGCCAACCACGGCGTGGAGGCGCTGGGCATCACGCTGAGCGAACGGCAGGCGCAGCTGGCGAACGAGCGCATCCGCGCCGACGGCCTCGAGCGCCGCTGCCGCGTGGAAGTGCGCGACTATCGCGAGTTCCCGCACGGGACGGTGTTCGACAAGGTGGTGAGCGTGGGGATGTTCGAGCATGTCGGGCGCGCGCTCCTGCGGACCTACTTCCGTGAGGCGGCGCGGCTCACGCGCCCCGGTGGACTGTTCCTCAATCACGGAATCGTGCGCGCCCCCGACCGCGGCAGCGGACTCGCCAGGCGCGTGGGACGCATGCTCTGGCGCCAGGGCTCGTTCATCGACCACTTCGTCTTCCCCGACGGGGAGCTGGTGCCGCTGGACGTGGCGGTGCACGACGCCGAAGCGGCCGGATTCGAGACGCGCGACGTGGAGTCGCTGCGCGAGCACTACGCCCTCACGCTGCGCCAGTGGGTGCAGCGCCTCGAGCGCGCCCGCGCGCAGGTGGAGCAGCTCGTGGGCGCGCAGGCGTACCGCGTGTGGCGGCTGTACATGGCGGCATCGGCGCACGCCTTCGCCTCAGGCCGGCTGTCGCTGGCGCAGGTGCTGCTCGGCCGCCCGGATGGGCACGGGCGCGTGACGATCCCCGCCACGCGTGCCGACCTGTACGCGCCCGCCCAAGCGCGGCGGGAGGTCGCGGCCTGAGACGGGAGCTTTAGATTTCGCTCACCGTGAGCGAACCCGTCATGCGTGCCATCGTCATCGCCCGCCCCGGCGGCCCGGAGGTGCTCGAGCCGCGCGAGGTGCCTCGTCCCGTGCCGGGCGCCGGAGAGGTGCTCGTGCGCGTGCACGCCACCGCCCTCAATCGCGCCGACGTGCTCCAGCGGGAGGGACGCTATCCCGCCCCCGCCGGCTCCCCCACGCACATCCCGGGGCTGGAGTTCGCCGGCGAGGTGGCCGAGCTCGGGCCGGGCGCCCGCGACTGGGATCCCGGCGACCGGGTGTTCGGGATCACCGGAGGCGGCGCCTACGCCGAGTATCTGGTGGCCCACGAGCGCGCGATCGCGGCCATCCCCGACACGCTCGACTGGGCGGCCGCCGCCGCGGTGCCCGAGGCGTTCATCACCGCGCACGATGCGCTCACCACCCAGTCGGGCACGCGGCTCTCGGAGCGCGTGCTCGTGCACGCGGTGGGGAGCGGCGTGGGGCTCGCCGCCGTGCAGCTCGCGCGCGCCATCGGCGCCGTTCCCTACGGCACCGCGCGCAAGGCGGCGAAGGTGGAGGCCGCGCGCGCGCTCGGGCTCGAGGATGGGCTGGTGGTGTCCGAGGACCTCGCTCCCATGGTGGAGCGCGCGCGCGCGTGGACGGCCGGCGTTGGGATGGATGTGGTGCTCGATCTCGTGGGGGGCGCCTACGTCCCGGCCAGCCTGGAGGCGCTCGCCACGCACGGGCGGCTCATCCTCATCGGTACCCTCGCCGGCCGCGCGGCGGAGATCCCCCTCGGCCGGGTGCTCGCTTCGCGTCTCACCCTCCGCGGCACGGTGCTCCGCGCCCGCCCCCTCGAGGAGAAGATCGCCGCCACCCGCGCCTTCGCGCGCGATGTGGTGCCGCTACTCGCCTCCGGCGCGGCACGGCCGGTGCTGGATCGCGTCTACCCGCTCGCGGAGGCGGCGGAGGCGCACCGGCGCATGGAGTCCAACGACACCATCGGCAAGATCGTCCTCACCATGGACCACGCAGACTGAGTGGTGCGGCGGCGGCTCGCACCACTGATCGCACTCGCGCTCGGGCTCGGCGGCTGCGCCACGGCGGCCGCGCTCCCCGGCTGGCGCGGACCGCGCACGGACCACTTCGACGGCCACCACTTCCACAACCTGGAACCGTTCCAGGAGCAACCGGTGCAGGACGTGCTGCGCTGGCAGCTCACCCGCGAGCACGGCGACTGGCACGACGAGGACATCCCGCCTGCCCCCCCGCCCCCGGCCCGCGTGGATGGAGGGCGCATCCGCGTCACCTTCGTCAACCATGCCACGGTGCTCATCCAGATGGATGGGCTGAACATCCTCACCGACCCGGTGTGGTCGGAGGTGGTGGGGCCCACGGAGCTGAGCGGACAGCGGCGGCACCGGCCGCCCGGCATCCGCTGGGAGGATCTCCCGCCGATCGACGTGGTGCTGCTGAGCCACGATCACTACGACCACATGGACATCCCCACGCTCCAGCGCCTCGCGCGCCGCTTCCACCCGCGCATCATCACGGGGCTCGGCAACGGCGAGCGGCTGCGCGAGCGGGGGATCGGCGGGTGGACGGAGCTGGACTGGTGGCGGTCGACGGAGGTGGCGCCGGGGGTGCGCGTGACCTCGGTGCCGGTGCAGCACTGGTCGGGGCGCACGCTCACCGACCACTGCCGCACGCTCTGGATGGGCTTCGTGATCGAGGGGCGGCGCGACTCGGTGTTCTTCGGCGGCGACACGGGGTGGGGGACGTTCTACGCGCTCATCCACGCGCGCTATCCTCGCTTCCGGCTCGCGCTCCTCCCCATCGCGCCATTCATCCCGCACTGGTACATGCACCGCAAGCACGAGTCGCCGGCGGATGCGGTGCACGCGGCGCAGGTGCTGCACGCGGCGACGTCGATCGCGATTCACTGGGGGACGTTCATGCTCGGCGACGATGGGCGGAACGAACCGGTGGACTCGCTGCGCGCCGCGCTCGCGGAGATCCCCGCACGCTGCCGCCCCGTGTTCCTCGCGCCCGACAACGGCCAGTCGGTGGAGGTACCGCCGATCGGCGACGGTGCGCGGCTCAGCGCGGCGGCGGATTCAGGGTGCGCGCCGCCGGGAGCTGAAGCGCTCCTTCGCTCGAGGTGATCGTGCCGCACACCTCCGGCGGACAGGGGGTGACCGGGTGCGGCGTCTCGCGCACGAGCAGCTGCTCCCCCACACGGATGCGGTCGCTCTCCAGGTGGTTCAGCGCGCGGAGGCGCTCCGTGGTGGTCGCGAAGCGGCGGGCGATCGCCTCCAGCGCGTCACCGGGCTGCACGCGGTAGTACTCGCGGATGGGCGGGAGCGCGGCCAGGGAGTCGCGCCACTGCTTCTCCCGCCGCAGCGCCTCGCGCAGCGCGTTGTCGCGGCGGAAGGCTTCGCGCACGAGCGCCGCCAGATCGGCGCGCTGGCTCGCTGGCACGCGGTAGCGCCGGGCCGAGCGTCCGTGCCGCACGACCACGGCGGCGGAGCCGCGCCCCGCGTCCGCCATGGCGATGGAGAAGAGCGTGTCGTACGGGTACGAGCGCACGTCGTAGGCGCGCGGCGCGTCGGCGGACGGGTAGAGCTCCGGAAGCACGCCCACGTACAGCACCCGCCGGTCGGTGGCCGCGAGCGCGCCGTAGGTCGCGCGATAGAGGTCGTACCAGTGCCGCTCGACGGTGCGCGTCTGGTGCTGCACGCGCTCCCCCGGGTCCAGCCGCGCGCGCAGCTCGGCGGCCGCGAGGCGCAGCGCGCTGGCGCGGTCGCGGACGTTGGCGGCGAGCACCGTCAGCACCACCAGCCCCACGGCGAGGAGCGGTGCGCCCCACGTCAGCAACGCGCGCCCGGGGCGCCGTGGGGCGCGCGCGGAGGACGCGGAGCGGGGGGGCGGGTGGGGGGGCGCGGTCATCGCGCGGACCTCGGCCGGCATCCCCCTCCCGTACAGAAAGATTGATGCCAGGCGGCCGCGGTCGGGGTCCCCCCGATCTTGGAACGGGCGGGAACGGACCCCATATTGGCGCGTCCGGGCACGCCAGAATTCTCCCGTCGCGCCGAGAGCCGCGTGTCGCCGCAGCCACCGCACCTCTCGCTCGTCGTTCCGGTGTACAATGGCGCGGGGCGCCTCCCCGGCAGTCTGGGAGAGCTCCGTGCCTGGCTGTGCGATCGTGCCTACGACTGGGAGTTGATCCTCGTGGACGACCACAGCGGCGCGCGCGTGGCCGAGCTGCTCGCCGACTTCGCGTGCGCCACGCCGGGCGTCACGGTGCTCCGGAACGACCGGAACCGCGGCAAGGGCTTCTCCGTGGCGCGCGGGATGCTGGCGGCACGCGGACAGTACCGCGTGTTCACCGACGCCGATCTCGCGTATCCCGCGTCCGAGGTGGACCGGATCCTCTGCGATCTGTACGGCGGCGCGGATGTGGCGGTGGCCTGCCGGGTGCTCCCGGCCTCGCGCTACATCATGAGCCCCACCTTCTTCTCCTACCTGTACACGCGCCACGTGATGAGCCGCCTGTACAACGCGCTGGTGCGGTGGACGCTCGTGCCGGGGATCCTCGACACGCAGGCGGGGCTGAAGGGATTCACCGCGCGCGCGGCGGAGATCGTCTTCCCGCGCCTCACGATCCCGCGCTTCGGCTTCGACGTGGAGGCGCTCTTCATCGCGCGCCGGCACGGGCTCTCGATACGGCAGACGGCGGTGCACTTCCGCTACGAGGACGAGCCGACGACGGTGCGCTTCCTCGCGGATGCGGCGCGGATGGCGCGCGACCTCGCCCTCATCCGCGCGAACCACTGGAGGAAGCGCTACGACTGACGTCCGCCGGCTGGTGATCAACGCCGACGACTTCGGCTACTCTCCCGGGGTGACGCGGGGGATCCTCGAGGCGCACGCGGCGGGCACGGTCACCTCCACGTCGATCATCGCGAACGCGCCGGGCTTCGAGGATGCCGCGCGGCGTGCCCGGGAGGCGCCGGCGCTGGGGATCGGCGTGCACCTCAACCTGGTGCAGGGGCGCCCGCTGGCGCGCGTGCCATCGCTCGTGAACCGGCGCACGGGGGAGTTCCTGCCGATCGGCGCGCTGCTCGCCCGGGCGCTCGCCAGGCGCGTGGCGCCTGACGAGGTGGCGGCGGAGTGCGCGGCGCAGATCGCGCGCGTGCGCGAGGCGGGGATCGAGCCCACGCACATCGATGGCCACCAGCACGCGCACGCCCTCCCGGGAATCTGGCCGGCGGTGGCCGCCGCGGCGCGCGGCGCCGGCATCCGCGTGGCGCGCGCGCCGCTGGAGCGGCCCGTGGCCGTGCGCGGAGATGTGGGGGCGATGCTGAAGGCCGCTGTGGTCGCCGCGGCGTGGCGCGCGGCCACGAGCGGCGCGCCGCCGCTCGCCCACGCGGACCACTTCGCCGGCATGTCGCTCCAGGGAAAGCGCGACGTGCTGCCACGCCTGCTCCGCCTGCTCGACGCGCTGCCGCCGGGGACCACGGAGCTCATGGTGCACGCCGGCCGCGTCGACGCGACGCTCGCGTCGATGGACCGCTACACCTGGCAGCGAGAGCGCGAGCTCGAGGCGCTGCTGTCAGAGCCCGCCCGCGCCCGCCTCGCGCGCGGGGACATCCAGCTCGTGACCTTCCGCGCGGTGGCGTGACCGCCGCGGCGCGAGCCCCAGCAGCTCCGCCTGCATCACCAGCCACGCCAGCACGCACGGCACGGTCTTCAGGCGGTAGGGGACGAACAGCGCCCGCTGCCATGCGTGCGGCACGACCTCAGTGGATGACACCGAGACGACGAGGATCGTCAGGACGATCATCGCGTCGTGCAGCGCGCTGCGCGGTGTGGCCACCCACCAGATCGCGATCCCCGTCACGGCGATCACGAACGTCGGCGACTCCGACCGCTGGTTGAAGATCACCATGTACACGAGCAGGGAGCACAGGTAGCGCAGCCGGAAGTCGCGATCGCTCCACGCGGCGGGACGGAGGGCGAGGGGGAGCAGCAGCACTACCGTCCCCGCGAGCTGCACCGGCCAGTTGGGCCACTGGACGCCGAGCCAGATGCGGAGCTGCCCCATCACGCCGCCGTACACACCGGCGCCGCCGCCGCTCACGACCGCGCCGAGGTCCATCGCCTCGATCGAGTGCCACGACCGGTACTGCGCGGCCAGCTCGTGCGGGGAG
Organism: Gemmatimonadaceae bacterium; assembly: GCA_035760785.1. GTDB lineage: Bacteria > Gemmatimonadota > Gemmatimonadetes > Gemmatimonadales > Gemmatimonadaceae > JADGGM01. Next base: position 7,387 of record DASTSH010000226.1, read on the forward strand.
ATCACGAGGAGCGGGAGCGCGATGAGCGCGGCGAACGCGGCGGCGAACCAGAGCGCGAAGCGCACGCGCCGCGGGTGCATGACGGCCATCGAGAGGGCTGCCAGAGGGAAGATCTTCACCAGCGTGCCGACGGCGATCGCCGCCGCGGCGCCGAGCTGCCGGCGCCGTTCGAGAGCGACGAACGCGAGCACCACGAGAGCGGCCACGAGCCCGTTGCTCTGCGCGCGCTGCATCGATCGGAGCGCGTCCAGGTAGATGAGCGCGAGCGCGAGGGTGGACTGTCGCTCGGGGAGCGCCAGCGACACCGCCCACCACAGCAGGAGCGTGTTGAGCGCGCTCCACGCGAGCAGCGCGAGCGGGAGCGGCAGGCTCGCGAACGGCGCGAACAGCACCGCGAAGGTGGGGCTGTACTTGTACCGGTCCTCGTACCGCTCGGGGTGCGGCGCGTACAGGTCGCGCCCCGCGCGCAGGTTGTCCCACGAGGCGCGGAAGATCTCGAAGTTGTTGTCGCGCCGGAAGAATCCGCGCGGCGCGCCGGCGGGAGCCGTGAATCCCTTCTGCACCGTCACCACCGCGATGCTCGCGAGATAGAGCGCGAGCAGCCACCTGCGCCATGCGTGGCGCCGGGTGCGCGACGGCTGAAGGGGCGCGGTCATTCCACAAGTGTGCGCCGTCGCGAGCGCGCCGGGTAGGGGCGAGGAGCGATCATCATTGACTCGCCTGGTCGCGTGGGCCAGTGTTTCCCTGATGATGCGCGAGCACCACATCCCGGTGGCGCGGACGGCGCGCTACTTCACGCTCGGCGACCTGCACGGGACGCCGCGCGAGCTCTGGTTCGTCTGCCACGGCTATGGCCAGCTCGCCGAGCGCTTCCTGCGCCGCTTCGCGCCGCTCGACGATGGGCAGCGCCTGATCGTGGCGCCGGAGGCGCTCTCCCGCTTCTACGTCGATCCCGCCGCCAGCGGCACCCACGCGCAGGCCCGGGTGGGCGCGAGCTGGATGACGCGCGAGGACCGGCTGTCCGAGATCGACGATTACATCCGCTACCTCGACGCGCTGTACGCGCAGGTGATGCAGGAGCTCGGCGAGGCGCATCCGCGCGTGGTCGTGCTCGGCTTCTCGCAGGGGGTGGCCACCGTGTGCCGCTGGATCGCGCGCGGCCGCGCGCGGGCCGACCGGCTCGTGCTCTGGGGGGGGCTCATCCCGCACGACCTCGATCTCGACGCCGATGGTGCCGGACTGCGCCGCGCCGAGCTGGTGCTCGTGACGGGAGACAGCGACGCGCTCGTCGACCGGACCGCGCTCGCCGATCAATCGCGCCGCCTCGCGGGGCACCGCGTGCGCTTCCGCGAGGTGTCCTACCCCGGCGGGCATGCCGTGGACGGCGAGGTGCTCGCGCGGCTCGGGGGTTGAGCCTATAGCCTCCCCCGAGGAGTTTGAAGCGCAGCATCGGCAGGGTCGGACAGCGCCACTCGCCCCCTGAAGAATCAGGCCGGCGAGTCTCCTGAAAACTCAGGGCTGTTGACGCTGAAGCTATTCTGGATCAGCTACAAGAGATTAGGGCACCTGAACTTCGCCAGTGCCGCACTACCGGGAATGTAAGGATCGGCTGCATTCGAGCGTCTACACTCATGGATGCTGTCTAACGACAAGAGCGGGTCCGTCGTGCGAAATCTCAGTTGGCTAAAGCGCTTCCTTGAAAAGGGGGTACAGGAACCCTAGTGGCGGGATTTGCATCTACACCTCTGGACCGCCCACCCATCTTATGCACCGTAAGCGATTGCGGCGACGCGCTACGGGGCTAACCTCCCACCTCTGAGCGGCGAACACAATGGCTTACAGACTCCTTGCTGCAGGCATCCTCACAGCAGCCATCTTCGGTGGTTGCGCGGACTTTGCCAGTGGGCCGAATCGGAAACCGTCCGCGCGAGCAAATGCAGCGCCTCTGAACGACAGTGTGGTCATTCTAGATGATCAGGGCCACTCCGTTACTGTGAACGGTCCCAAGGTCGACTGGAAAAAAGTGCCGGTCATCGGTAGCTGGACACCAGTGGCGGCTGTTCCGCATCAACGAAAGTCCCCTGCCCCGTAGGGCGTTCCGAAGATGTGCACGCCTGCGATCATCGCGATTGCACGACACCCGGCAGCCAGGAATGCCGCAACCGACACAGAGTTCATCCGCGCTGCGTGAACGATACCCTAAACGTCTGCTTTTCAGCCATGATGCGTAAAGTAAGAATCCTCGCCGTATGCGGTCTCGCAGCGACCCTCGTCGGCGGTTGCGCAGACCCTGCCGTGGGACCACTAGAGAAACCAGCCGTGCACCTAAACACGGCTAGCGGCTACGATGCGGTCGTTGTCCTAGACGATGCGGGACACTCTGTCACGGTGAACGGCCCCAGTACAGACTGGGCACAAGTGCCGTTGATCGGTACCTGGACGCCGCCGGTGCTCAGCCCGGATCCCCCAAATTGCGATTCACTGCGGGTTGAATTCTACGCGGCCAGGGATCTGTTCGACGAAGGGTGGAGCTTGTACTGGAAGGGGCTCCTAGCCAAGGATTTCTTCGGCGACATGGCTGAGGGAAAGGAGAAGATGCAGGAAGGGTTTCGCAGGATGGTGGCGGCCAAACAGGAGTTAGAGTACAATGGCTGCATTACCCCTCCGGCAGGGACTCCGAGCGCGTTGCTCGAGGTCCGTATGTCATGACTGCGTTGTGGTCTCCAAAGAGCCGTTTTTCAAACACGTTCGGTTGGAGCCCACAGTGCATGCCGGCTCGCCTGGCCCGAACGGCGGCAACCGTGAGCCGTTGGAGTGCGACGAGACCGACTGCCCCGTGCGCGAATCGAGCCGGAGCTCGATGGCGTTACACGCCCGCAGACCCCAGTCCCGCTCCCCCCTGCGGATCACGCCGCCTAGCGCACGTCCTATCTGTGGTGTGTGCGATCCGCGTGTGTTCGATCGGCGCGCCAATCCTACGCGTCAATGTCCCGGTCTCGATTCTTCCACGCAGTAACAACGCCCCAGTGACGGTCTTCACCCCAGTATTCACAGGTCGACAACGGCCGGGGGACACCGAGGCACCGGGTCACCACGCAATCCGCAGAAAATGTTCACTTGGATAGCTTTCGCACTCGCGGTGGTCGGTGCGGTTTTCGACGCGCGCGCCATGCGACCGCTAGGCGCGGACGCAGCGGCGCTGGAGGAACGCCACCGCCTCCGGGTCGTTGCGCTCAGGCTTTACCGAAGCGCACTCGCCGTGGCGGTCGGGGTGGTGCTTGGCCGATGGCTGCTCGGATGAGGCAATGCAAACGCCATGCGTCTCGTAGCGGGACAGAGGCGAATGTCGTTATGGCGGGATAGTAATCCAGGGGGCGCCAATCGCCGCCTCCTCGTAGGACCATAGTTGCACTTTCGCTTTTCGCCGCCGGCGCCGGCGACAGTGAGCGGCCTGCACGTGCAATTGATGCCGCGGGCGTCAGTGCGACCAGTGCATGACCGCCGGCGAATAGGGCGGCGGGAGGAGGAGCCGACAGCCCGCCGCCTCGATGAGGGCGCGCACCTGGGGCGCTCGGTGCGGGGCGAGGTTGTCCATGACGACCACCTGTCCGGGGCGGAGCGTGGGCCCCAGCACCTGGGCGGTGAACGCCACCACGGCCGCGGTGTCGGCCGCGCCCTCGAGCGTCATGCACGCCGTGAGGCCCTGGAGTGTGAGCCCGCCGAAGATCGTCAGGCGCTCCCACCGGCCAGAGGGCGCGTGCCCCACGGCGCGCTCCCCCCGCGGCGCCCGGCCGTAGGGCCGCACCAGGTCGGTGGCCACGCTACATTCATCGACGAAGACGCGGTCCTCCGGCGCGACCGCGGCGAGCGTGGCGCGAAACGCCGTGCGCGCCGCCGACGACGTCGGGGCGCGTCTGCTCGGCAGGCGTCAGCGCTTTCTTTCCCGCCCGAGCCCGAGCCGCGTGAGCGTCCGCGAGAGCGCGGCGCGGCTCGGCCGCACGGCGCGCTCGGTGGCATAGAGGGCCGCCAGTTCCTCCAACGTGCGATCGTTCTGCGCGGCAACGAGCGTGGTCAGCAACTCATCGCCGGGGCCATCGACCGAGCGCGGGTGCCCGCCGCCATGGGGCCGGGGAGCGACGCTCCCGGTGGTCTCGACGCGCTGGAGCCAGTTCGCGAAGGTCCCGGTACTGACGCGGAAGCGCACGGCGAGCGCGCCCTGGCTCAGGTGCTCCTCGCGCCATGCCGCGACGAGCCGCTTGCGTAGATCCATCGAATAGGCGCGGGGCATCCGGGCCTCCTCCCCCTGGGGCAGCTCAGGCCCGCATACCCCGCGCCGCTCGCTCAGACCCAACCGGTATCCGCTCTAGGCTC
>DASTSH010000227.1:0-2106 GCA_035760785.1 Gemmatimonadaceae bacterium
GCCGCTGCTGGACGCCGCGGAACCAGGGGGTGCGCGCCGAGTTCCTCCCCGACAAGTACCCGGCGTTCGGGCAGTGCGTGCACAAGGTGGTGCACCACCCCGCGCGCCCCGAGCGGCTCTTCCTCCAGAACCACTGGGGGCTCTACCGCAGCGACGACTGGGGGGACTCGTGGACCGACATCGCCAACGGCGTCCCCTCCGACTTCGGCTTCGCGATGCAGATGCACCCGCGCGATCCGGACACGGTGTACATCGTGCCCCTCACCTCCGACGCCTTCCGCTGTGTCCCCGACGCGAAGATGCGCGTCTACCGCACGCGCGACGCGGGCGCGTCGTGGGAGGGGCTCGGCACGGGGCTGCCGCAGCGCCAGTCGTACGAGACGGTGCTGCGCGATGCGCTCACCGCCGACGCGCACGACCCGGCGGGGATCTACGTGGGCACGCGCAGCGGCAAGCTGTTCGCGTCGGCGACGGACGGCGACCGCTGGAGCACGCTCGCCGATGCGCTCCCCTCGATCTGCTGCGTGAAGGCCGCCGTGGTGGACGGCGCGGCGGTCGCGTAGCCCCGACGATGCCTATCACATTCGAGTTGCCGTCGGCGCTCCAGCAGTACGTGGCCGGCGAGCGCGTGGTGGTGCTCGAGCACTCGTGCGGCACGGTGTCGCAGGCGCTCGCCGCCCTCGGCGAGCGCTGTCCCGGCGTGGTGGACCGCGTGCTCACCGAGCAGGGGGAGCTTCGCCCGCACGTGAACGTGTTCGTGGGCACCGAGAGCGTCCGGTTCATCGGCGGGCTCGCCGCGCCGGTGCGGGATGGCGACACCATCGTCATCGTCCCCGCGGTGAGCGGGGGGTGAGGCCGGGGTGCGCGAGAGTGGACGACGCGCGCGCCGCCTATCGCCCGCACCCCCGCCCGGGATTCGTCGCCGCCACGCGCCCCACCGAGTCGGCGGCGGCGAGGACGTCCGGATCCTCGAAGTAGCTCGGGTCGTGCACGTCGTACTTCCACATGAGGAGCGCGCACGCGTACGGCTCCGAGGCGAGCGTGGCGCCGTAGCGCTCGAGCTGCTGCGGCGTCATCGCCGCGCCGTTCGTTCCCCCCACCAGCACGTTCAGGCTGAGCTGTAGCCCGATCCCCATGCGCCGCGCCAGCGACACCTCGTTCCGGAGCCAGGCGTCGATGTCCCCCTTCTCCACCGTGTACTGCGCGAACGCGAAGTCCACGAACCGGTAGGGCGCGCCCCCTTCGATGAGGCTGGGCGGCGAGTACACGCCCGCCGGCATCTCCGGCCAGAGCTCCTTGCTGTACTCCGCCGCGGAGTCGAGCACCGGGTACGCGATCCCGCGCCCGCCCCAGTTGGTGGGATCCTCCGGCTCGTCCATGAGCGAGTGCCCGATCACGGTGCCGTCGCGCACGTACGGCGCGAAGTCGATCCCGCGGAATCGGTCCACCTCCACCTTCCAGAGCGCGAGCGAGAACGAGGAGTCCGCGTTCTGGAAGCGCTGCCGCCCGCGCACCAGGCGAAGGACGATGCGCAGGTGGCGGCTCCGCGCCGAATCGAGCATCGCGAGCACGCTGTCCGGCGTGGGAGCACGCAGCACGCCGGTGAATCCGGTGGGGAGCGACTGGCCGAACAGCGAGGCGGGGAGGTGGAACGGCCCGAAGGGGAGCCCGCGCACGCCGAGCGATGCGGAGACGCTCCCGGCGTCGGTGGACGCCGTGATCGTCGCATCTCCCGCCGCCATGCCCACCACGCGCCCGGTGGTGTCCACGCGGGCGACGGCGGTGTCGGAGGAGCTCCACCGCACGGGCGTGCGCAGCGTGTCCCCCGCGCCGCTCACCACGGCGAGGTGGAGCGCGATGCGCTCCCCCACGCGCAACGTGGTACTGGATGGCGTGACGGACACCACCGCGCGCGCCCGCGACGCATCGGTGGGAGCGCCGCACGCCGCGCCCGCGATGCAGGCGAGCCATGCGAGCGCGGCGAGCGGGCGCGGAAGGAGATCCTCCGCGGCGATCACGACGGATCGGTCACGATGATGCGATGCCGCCGCGCGAGTGGTGGTGCACCACCACCCGCGCGGCCGGCGCGCCCGCTAGTCGCCCGCG
>DASTSH010000228.1:0-30780 GCA_035760785.1 Gemmatimonadaceae bacterium
CGCCGCGGCGATCTGGCGCTCCACCACCCCGCGCCGGATGCCGAACGGCCGGTAGCCTAACGCGCCGAGGCGCGCGCCGGCGCGCACGGCCCGCTCCCAACGGAGCGCGCCGAGCGTGCCGATCAACGCGCGCAGCGCGCCGTACTCCACCCGGTGCGCGAGCGAGGGGACCCGTGCGGGTGGCGCGGGCGCCGGAACGGCCGCGGGGGGGCTCGCGTCTACCACCGGGCCCGGTCGCTCGCGGTCACGGCGATGCGCTCGAACGCATCCACCATGGCCGCATCGGTGTAGTCGCGCGCCACGCGCCCATGGCCGGCGCCGCCCATGGCGGCACGCTCCTCCTCGTGCGCCAGGAGCCGCGCCACCCCCGCGGCCGCGTCGTGCGCGTCGCCGGGGGGGAGCAGCAGCCCCGCGATGCCGTCCGGGAGGTAGAGCTGCGCGATCGATCCGCGCTCGGCGATCACCGGCACGCGCGCACCGAGAAAATCGAGCACGCCGTACGCGCCATCGTCCCCCGTGGCCACCACCCACCCCAGGTCCGCCGCCGCGAGCACGGCCTGCTGATCATCGCGCTCGCCGAGGAAGCTCACCTGCTTGGTGATGCGCAGGGCGGCGGCGTGCATCCGGAGGTCCTCGTCGTCCGAGCCGGGGCCCACGAGCGCGAGGCGCAGCTCGGGATGGCGCGGCGCGAGGAGCGCGAGCACGCGGAGGATGTTCGCGGCGCGCGCGCGCCCGGCGGGGGCGTAGAGGCACACCAGGAGGCGCCCCGTGCCGGGGACGCCGAGCGAGGCGCGCGTCACCGGCCGGACGGCATCGTAGCTCGCGGCGCTCACGCCGAGCGGCACCACCGTGGGCGCCAGCCGCGCGAGCGGCATGGCGGGAGCCCGGTGCAGGTCCTCCTCCGACCCGTACACGAAGCCGGTGGCGGTGAGGCGCATCGCGAAGCGCGCGCGCGGCGTGAGGGCGAGCGGCTCGCCGATGGGGACGCGCCGCAGCACCGCCGCGCGCTCGGCGAGGCGCGCCGCGCTCGCCGCCACCATCTGCTCGCGGTTGCCGTGCACGCACACCACCTGGATGAATCGCTCCTGGAGCGCGTGGCGGAGGCGCTGCGCGGCGAGCGGCGCGGGGGCATCGGCCTCGAGCGCGAGCACCTCGTAGGCGCCGAACTCGAGGCGCTGCTCCACCGGCGTCTCGGGGGGGCAGGCGAAGGTCACGGAGTGGCCGCGCTCGCTCAGGCCGCGCGCGAGCGTGGCGAACGCCCGGGAGCTCCCCGTCCAGGCGTGCCCCTCGTGATAGAAGAGGATGCGCACGCTAGAGCGAGGAGACGGGCTCCCGGTCGCCGAACTGGAGCGCGTGGAGCCGATAGTACGCGCCGCGCAGCGCGAGCAGCGATTCGTGCGTGCCGCGCTCCACCACGCGGCCGCGGTCGAGCACGAGGATCTCGGTGGCGTTCTGGATGGTGGAGAGCCGGTGGGCGATCACGAACACCGTGCGCCCCTCGAGCAGGCGGTCGATCGCCTCCTGCACCAGCCGCTCGCTCTCCGTGTCGAGCGCCGAGGTGGCCTCGTCGAGGATGAGCACGGGCGGATCCACCAGCAGCGCGCGCGCGATGGCGATGCGCTGCCGCTGCCCGCCGGAGAGCCGCGTGCCGCGCTCGCCGAGCGGGGTGTCGTAGCCCTGCGGCAGCTCCGTGATGAACGCGTGCGCGTTCGCGGCGCGCGCCGCCGCCTCGATCTGCGCGTCGGTGTACCGCTCGCCGCGCCCGTAGGCGATGTTGTTCCGCACCGTGTCGTTGAAGATCACCGTCTCCTGGCTCACGATCCCGGTGAGGGAGCGCAGCGAGGGGAGCGTGATCTCGCGCGTGTCGATGCCGTCGAGGCGGATGCATCCGCCGGTGGGCTCGTAGAAGCGGGGGATCAGATCCACCAGCGTGCTCTTCCCCGCCCCGCTCGCGCCCACGAGCGCGATCACGTCCCCCTTGCGGGCGGTGAACGTGATGTCGGAGAGCACCGGCTCCTGCGCCGCGTCGTACGCGAACGACACGCGGTCGAACTCGATCGCCTCGCGCAGCCCGTCCACCGCGCGCGTGCCGCGGTCGAGCGACTTCTCCGTGGGCTGGTCGAGCACGTCGAAGAGGCGCTCGGCGGACGCGAAGGCGTTCTGGGCCACGGCGGGGAGCTGCGAGAGCTGCTTGAGCGGCTGCAGCAGGCGCATCACGAACGTGAGGAAGACCAGGAACTGCGACGCCTGGAGCGTCCGCGGCGTCCCGAGCACCATCTGCGCGCCGATCCAGAGCAGGAGCACGGTGATCCCCGTGCCGAGCGTCTCGGTGATCGGCTGGGCGATGAGCGCCACACGCGCCATGCGTACCAATCCGCCGGAGTACGTGTGGCTGGCGCCGATGAAGCGTGTCTCCTCGTAGCGCTCGGCGCCGAAGCTCTTCACCAGGCGGATGCCGGTCACGCTCTCCTGGAGCACGCTCGTCATCTCGCCGTGGTCGTTGCGCAGCCGGCGGTAGCCGCGGCGAAGCCGCTTGAGCAGCGGCTGGAGCGCGAGCGTGAGCAGCGGAGCCACCACCAGCGCGATCAGCGTGAGCTTCCAGGAGATGCCGAACAGGTACGCCACGTAGATCGCCACCAGCGCCGACGCCGAGAGTGCCTGGGTGACGAGCTGCGTGATGAGCGTCCGCGTCTGCTCGGTGTCGTTGAGCACGCGCGACAGGATCTGCCCCGTCTTCGTGCTCGTGAAGTAGCCGATGGGCAGACGCTGGAGGTGCTTGTAGACCGCGTCGCGCAGGTCGCGCGTCACGTACTCCTGGAGCTCGGCCCCGAGGGAGCCGGCGATCCAGATGAAGAGGTTCTTGACCGCGACCGTGGCGAGGATGACGAGGATGACGTTCCGCAGCGACCCCATCTGGTCGTTCGGGTCGAGCAGGGCGCCGATGGTCGCGTGCAGGAAGTCGTTCACCCACCCCTGGCCGAGCGGGAGCTGCGGCTGGCCGAACAGCGCGTTGAGGAAGGGGATGAGCAGCGCGAACGAGTAGCCATCCAGCGCCGCGCCGATGAAGTTGGCGATGATGTTGCCGGCCATCCGCCACGCGTGCGGGCGGAGGAAGCGGAGCAGCCTGCCGTAGAAGCGACGCACTTACCGCCGGGGGGTGAGGAGCGCGACCGGAAGGATGACCTCTTCCGGCGTGACGCCACCATGAAGGAAGGAGCCCCGGTACCGCGTCTGGTACTCGCGGAGCTTGGTGGGATACACGAAGAACGTGTCGCCCACGGCGAACAGGGAGTTGCCGCCGAGCCCGCGGCGCGGGAGGCGCAGGTCGTCGGAATTCGAGAAGAGGAGCGCGTACTCCGGCCGCTCGGCGCGGAGGTCCTCGCCGAACTTGTAGCGCAGGTTGGCCGTGGCATCGCGCTTGGCGAACACCGTCGCCGGCGTCATGCAGTGGATGGAGCCGTGGTCGCTCGTGACGAGCGCCGGGACCCCGCGCCGCGCCGCCTCCTTGAGGAGGGTGAACAGCACCGAGCGCTCGAACCACTGGCGCGTGATCTGGCGCAGCGCGATCTCGTCCTTCGCCACCTCGTAGAGGATCGCCGACTCGCTCCGCCCGTGCGTGAGCAGGTCCACGAAGTTGAACACGAAGGCGGTCACCCCCTCGGGGGCGATGGCGTGGGAGACGCGCCGCTCGAGGTCCGCGGAGTCGCCCGCCGTGGAGATCTTCTCGTAGCGCACCGGCGCGGGGACGTTCAACTCGCGCAGGTGGGCCTCGAGCAGCTCCCGCTCGTGCGCGTTGAGCGACTCGTCCTCGCGATCCACCCACCAGTCGGGGAAGCGCGCCGCGATCTCCCCGGGAAAGAGGCCGCTGAACAGCGCGTTGCGCGAGTACGGCGTGGCGGTGGGGAGGATGGAGAAGTGGTGCGTGGTCTCCACCTCGAACAGCGGCGCGAGCAGCGGCTGGAGCACGTGCCACTGGTCGAGCCGCAGGCAGTCGATGACGATGAACAGCGCCGCGCGCGAGCGCTCGAGGATCGGCAGGAGGAACTCGCCCACGACGTCGATGGAGAGCGGCGGGCGGTCCCCCTCGAGCTCGCGCAGCCAGGCGGGATACGCGGTGCGCATGTAGTCGGCGAACTCGCGCCGGAGCTGCGGGTAGAGCGCCTGGAGCGACTCGTACAGGCTCTGCTCGCGCGCCTGGGCGAGCTCGATGTCCCACGCCACGATCTCGGCGTAGCGGGCGATCCACCCGCGCCAATCGAGCGTGCGCTCGCGCTCCAGCTCCAGGGCGCGGAAGCGCTCGACGAAGCTGCGGGCGATGGCCTGCTGCCTGATGCGCGGCCCCTCGAGCACGCGCGTGATGACCGTGAGCACCTGGCGCGGATTGATCGGCTTGACGAGATAGTCGCGCACGTCCATGCCGATCGCCTCGCGGAGCGTGGCGTCCTCCTCGCTCTTGGTGACCATCACGATGGGGAGGAGGGGATCGAGCTCGCGGATCTCGCGATAGGCGTCGAGCCCCCGCTTGCCGGGCATCTGCTCATCGAGGAGCACGATGCCGTACTGGCGCCGGCGCAGCATCTCGACCGCGTCATCCGCGTTCGTGGCCGCGTCGACGTCGAAGCCTTTCTCCCTCAGGAAGATGCGGTGCGATTCGAGGAGATCGGCCTCGTCGTCGATCCAGAGCACCGACTTCGGAGGTTGCGCCATGCCGTCGCAATGTAGCCGGGCGCCAGGGGGGGAGCAACGTGGCGCGCGGGCGTTGCGGGGGGCGCCGGCAGGCCTAGATTCGGGGCGTGCCCACCCCCGCCACACCGCCGTACTCGCTCCCACCACATCGCTTCCGGTTCCGCGCGCTGGCCGCCCACGCCGGGCGCGCGCCGCTCGGCGGCGCGCGCGAGGTGGCGCTCGCGTGCCTGATGGCGGCCCGGCTCGCCGACTCGGCGCGCGCGCTGCCGGTGCCCGACGCCGCGCGCGCCGGGCGCGCGGCCGGCGCGAGCGCGTGGTTCGCCGCCGTCTCCCTCCCTGCCGGCGTCCGCGCGCCGCTCGCGCGACTCACCGAGGCGCTGGAGCGCGGCGGCGATGGCGAGCTGGCCGCGGCGCTCCACGCCGTGGTCGGGGGCGCGCGCCGCTTCCTCGAGCCGGCGGGGATCGCGGAGCTCGAGCGCCTGGTCACCCTCCTCCGCGCCCGCTGACAGCGGACGGCCGAGCACGTATCTTCTGCCGCATGGGCAGCCGGGCCGACATCTCTCCGCTCTCGCGCATCATGATGCGCGTCGACGCCGTGGCCGACGGCAAGGCGCCGGCCGACGCCATCTCCACTGGCTTCCCGAGCATCGACCGCGCGCTCGGCGGCGGCGTGCGCCACGGCGACCTCGTGGTGCTCGGCGGCGATGTGGGGGTGGGCAAGTCCGCGCTCGCGCTCGGGATGGCGCTGCGCGCCAGCGCGGCGGGGCACGTGGTGGAGCTGCTCACCGGCGAGATGGGCGTGGACCGCGTGCTCGAGCGCGTGCTCGCCATCGAGGGACGCGCGACGGTGGACGGCATCCGCCAGGGGACCATCGATGAGGCCACGCGCGCCTCGCTCGGCGCGGCCGCGCTCCGGCTGCGCGACACGCTCCCGCGCGTGGACCGACTTCCCGCGAGCGGCGCGCAGGCGGTGGCGGAAGAGGTGCGCCAGTTGCTCGATGCGCAGCTCGTGATCGTGGACTCGCTCCAGGCCATCCCCGCCGGCACGATGCCGCAAGCCGAGGAGATCGCCCTCGCGGTGCGGCTGCTCAAGCGCGTCGCCATGGAGTGCGGCGTGGCCGTGATCGCCACCGCGCACCTCCCGGCGCTCGACCGCGAGCGCGAGAACCTGCGCCCCAGGCTCGACGACTTCGGCGCGCTCGGCGCGGTGAAGCAGCACGCCGACGTCGTGCTCGGGCTGTACCGGGAGGAGATGTACCACCCCGGTCCGGCGCACGAGGGCGCGACGGAGCTGTCGGTGCTCAAGAATCGCGGCGGTCCCACCACCTACGTGGATCTGTACTTCTACCGGCAGTGGCTGCGCTTCGAGGACATGGTCGATCCCGATCGGTGAGCGGGGCGGCTCGCCCGATCGGTCGCGGCGCGGCTATATTGCGATGTTCAGGCACGGACGCCGGCTCGCGCGCGAGGCGGCGGCCGAGGCATTCCTTTCGCAGGCACGGGATCGGGTATGGCCGGCCATAGTAAGTGGAAGCAGATCAAGCATTACAAGGCAGCCGCCGACGCGAAGCGCGGCGCCATGTTCACCAAGCTCATCCGCGAGATCACCGTCGCCGCCAAGACGGGGGGCGGGGATCCCAACGGGAATCCGCGGCTGCGCACGGCCATCGAGGCAGCGCGCGCGGCGTCGATGCCCAAGGACAACATCGAGCGCGCGGTGAAGAAGGGGACCGGTGAGCTCGAGGGCGTGGACTACTCGGAGATCACGTACGAGGGGTACGGCCCCGGCGGCGTGGCGCTGCTCATTCACGCGCTCACCGACAATCCCACCCGCACGGTGGCCGAGGTGCGCCACAAGCTCTCGCGCGGCGGCGGCAACCTCGGCGCCACCAACTCCGTGGCGTGGATGTTCGAGCGGAAAGGGCAGATCTACGTCGACGCCACGCGACACGACGAGGATGCGGCGCTGGAAGCCGCGCTCGAGGCGGGCGCCGAGGACCTGAAGCGCGAGGGCGACCAGTACATCGTCACCACCGATCCCACGGCGCTGCACGCGGTGAAGAGCGCCATGGAGGACAAGGGGATCGCCGCGCAGGAGTCCGAGATCTCCATGATCCCCAGGACCACGGTGCACGTGGAGGGGAAGACCGCCGAATCGCTGCTCAAGCTCATGGAGGAGCTCGAGGACCTCGACGACGTGCAGAAGGTGGAAGCGAACTTCGACATCGACCTCGCGGAGATGGCGGGGGCGTGAGCCGCGCCCGGTGATCGTGCTCGGCATCGACCCAGGCACCGCGGCCACCGGCTACGGCGTCGTCTCGGGGGAGCCATTCGGCTCCCTTTCGCTCATCGAGTGCGGCGTGATCCGGACGAGCACGCGCGATCCGCTCCCGGTGCGGCTGCGGGAGATCTACGACGACGTCCGCGCGCTGATCGCCCGCCACCACCCCGACGCGCTCTCGATCGAGAGCGTGTTCTACGCCAAGAACGTGCGCACCACCGTGGTGCTCGGCCACGCGCGCGGCGTGGTGCTCCTCGCCGCGGAGCAGGCGGGGCTCTCCATCCACGAGTACCCGCCGGCGGAGATCAAGAAGGCGGTGGTGGGCACCGGCGCCGCCACCAAGGAGCAGGTCCAGTTCATGGTGACCCGGCTGCTGCGCCTCAAGTCGGCGCCGCAGCCGGACGACGCGGCCGATGGCGCGGCGGCGGCGCTGGCGCACATCATGAGCGCGCGTCTTCCCCAGATGAGAGAGCGGCTGTGATCGCGCACGTACGCGGGAAGCTGGTGGCGAAGGACCTCGACCGCGTCGAGATCCTCACGGCGGGCGGGGTGGGATACGAGCTCGCGATCCCGCTCGGCGTGTACGAGGGACTGCCGAAGGTGGGCGACGACGTGGCGCTCCACGCGCACCTCGTGGTGCGCGACGACGAGTGGCTGCTCTTCGGCTTCGCGAGCCCGTTCGAGAAGCGGGTGTTCCAGCGGCTGCTCACCGCGGGCGGGGTGGGTCCGGCGCTCGCGCTGGGGATGCTCTCCACCCTGTCCGCCGAGCGGCTGGTGCGCGCGATCCGCGAGAAGGACATCGCCACCCTCCAGGGGGTGCCGCGCGTGGGGCGGAAGAAGGCGGAGCGGATCATCCTCGACCTGGCCGACAAGCTGGAGGACGTGCAGATCGACACCGGCGGCGCCGCGCGCCGCCCGGAGGGAGCGGCGGCGGAGGACGCCATCCGCGCGCTGGCGTCGCTGGGCTACTCCACCGCCGATGCCGAGAAGGCCGTGCGCGCCGCGCTCGATCAGGGCGCGCGCGGGCTCACCGCCCCCGAGCTCATTCGCCTGGCCCTGTCGAAGGTGGGAGGCCGCTGATGCCCGCACGCCGCGCCGCGACGTTCACCGAGTCGGTGATCCGGGAGATGACGCGCATCGCCGCGCAGTACGATGCGATCAACCTCGCGCAGGGGTTCCCCGATTTTCCGATGCCCGCCCCCATGAAGGACGCGGCATGCGCGGCGATCCACGGCGACATCAACCAGTACGCCATCACCTGGGGCTCCCCCGCCCTGCGCCTCGCGATCGCCGAGAAGTATCGCCGCTTCTACGGACTCGAGGTGGACCCCGAGCGCGAGATCACCGTGACGTGCGGCGCCACGGAGGCGATGGCCGCGACGTTCCTCGCGCTCCTCGATCCCGGCGACGAGGTGGTGGTGCTGGAGCCGTTCTACGAGAACTACGGACCCGACGCCATCCTCGCGGGGGCGCGTCCCGTGTTCGTCCCCCTCGAGCCGCCGGAGTGGCGCCTCGATCCCGACCGACTGCGCGCCGCCTTCGGGGCGAACACGAAGGCGATCGTCGTGAACACGCCGCACAACCCCACCGGGCGCGTGCTCGCGCGCGAGGAGCTCGGGCTCATCGCCGAGCTGTGCATGGCGCACGATGCGTGGGCGTTCACCGACGAGATCTACGAGCACATCCGCTACGCCGGCGACCACCACGCGCTCGCCGCGTGGCCGGGGATGCGCGAGCGCACGGTCACCATCTCCGGGCTGTCGAAGACGTTCAGCTGCACGGGGTGGCGGATCGGCTGGGCGATCGCGCCGGAGCGCGCGGCGGGGGCGATCCGGAAGGTCCACGACTTTCTCACCGTGGGCGCGCCCGCGCCGCTGCAGGCCGCGGGGGCGGTGGGGATGGCGTTCGATGCGGACTACTACAACCACCTCGCGCTCGACTACCGCTGGCGACGCGACCTCCTGTGCGGCGCGCTCGCCGAGGCGGGGTTCGCCTTCACCCTCCCCGAGGGCGCGTACTACGTGCTCGCCGACTTCTCGGCGCTGAGCGCCCTCCCCGACGACGAGTTCGCGAAGTGGCTGACGCGGGAGGCCGGAGTGGCGGCGGTACCGGGGTCGAGCTTCTACCGGGAGGGAGCCCTCGGCCGGACGCTGGTGCGCTTCGCCTTCTGCAAGCGCCGGGAGACGCTCGAGCGCGCGGCGGAGCGGCTGGCTCGCGTGAGGGCGCTGGTCTAGCCCGTCGCCCGTGCGCTTCGGCGTTCCTTCGGTTATCTTTCGCGCACGCATCCGCTTGGGCCTGTACCGATACCGAGGTAGTGTGTAGCCATGTCCCGCGCCGAGATCACGACGCCCGAAGCCCTGAGCGACGAATCCGTCGTCGAGCTCTCCCTCCGCCCGCAGCGTCTCGCCGAGTTCATCGGCCAGCAGAAGGTGAAGGAGAGCCTCCGCATCTACATCGACGCGGCGCTGGCGCGGCGCGAGCCGCTGGACCACACGCTCTTCTACGGCCCGCCGGGGCTCGGCAAGACCACGCTCGCCGAGCTGATCGCGCGCGAGCTGGGCGTGAACATCCGCACGACATCCGGCCCGGCGCTCGAGAAGCCGGGCGACCTGGTGGGGACGCTCACGAACATGCGCGAGGGGGACATCCTCTTCATCGATGAGATCCACCGCCTGCGGCCGATCATCGAGGAGTTCCTCTACCCGGCCATGGAGGACTACCGCATCGACATCCGGCTCTCCGAGGGGCCGAAGGCGCAGACGATCACCATGCCCATCGAGCGGTTCACGCTCATCGGCGCGACCACTCGCTTCGGCATGCTCACCGCGCCCATGCGCGCGCGCTTCGGGATCATCGAGCGGCTCAACTACTACCCCGTGGCCGACCTCGAGCAGATCGTGGCGCGCTCGTCCGAGGTGGTGAAGGTGGAGGTGGATGCGAGCGGCGCGCTCGAGATCGCGCGCCGCTCGCGCGGGACGCCGCGCGTGGCGAACCGCCTCCTCCGCCGCGTGCGCGACTACGCGCAGGTGCGCGCGGACGGCAAGGTCACCAGGGAGGTGGCCGACGCGGCGCTCGCCATGCTCGACGTGGACGAGTTCGGGCTCGATGACATGGATGCGCGCGTGCTGCGGACGATCATCGAGAAGTTTGACGGCGGGCCGGTGGGGATCACCACCATCGCCGCCGCCGTGGGCGAGGACGCCGGCACCATCGAGGAGGTGTACGAGCCGTACCTCGTCCAGAACGGCTTCCTCCAGCGCACGCCGCGGGGGCGCGTGGCCACCCCGCAGGCCTACCGCCACTTCGGCTACACGCCGCCGAGCCAGAGCGGCGCGCAGCCCACACTCTTCTGACGTCCCGCTCGACGCACGTTGCTTGACAGGGCATGGCGCATGCGCAACGATAGGGCATGCGCCGCTCCATTCCTGCTCTCCTGCTCGCAGGCGCGGTGGTCTGCGCTCCCCATAGCGGGAGCGCACAGGCGAGCTATGCGGCCCGTCCGGACGTGCTTCCCTCGCACGCGGACTCCCTCGACGCGCTGCGCGCGCTCGACGCGCATCTCGCCGGCACGCACACCGGCCCCGAGGTCTGGCACGAGCGCGGCGTGCTCGCGTGGCGGCTCTCCAACGCCGAGCGGCGCACCGGGTACATGAAGCGCGAGGCCAACGATTCGCTCCTCGCGCTCGCCGACTCGTCGCTGCGCCTCGCCGCGCGCGATGCCGATCTGCACCCCGACTACCTGGTGGACCTGGGCCGCTTCTATCTCACATCCAATTCGGCCAAGGTGCGCTCGCGGGCCACCGACCTGTTCGAGAAGGCGCTCAAGGCGGCGCGGCGGAAGGGGGATGCCGCCACGATCGCCCGCGCCGCCGACGAGCTCGGGATGACGTGGTGGCGCCGCTACGAGGACCGCGCGGACCGGCACATCTACAGCTTCGTCATCCAGAACGTGAAGGACCGCACCTTCCTCAAGGACCCGCGGTCGATCGCGTACTTCATCGACAACCAGACCATCCGTGCCGCCTCGCAGGACTGGTCCGGGCAGCGGGAGTACCTCGAAGCCTGGGAGGACTTCGCCGACGCGCTGCGCGCCGATCCGGGGAACCAGGGGGCGCTCCGCCATACGTACATGGCGCTCGCCGACCGGCAGCGCTGGGCGGAGCTCCAGCACGTGTCCCGGGTGCGGCTCAATCAGGATTCCACGGATGCGTGGGCCTGGCTGGCGAACGGCCTCGCCGAGCGGCGCCTGGGCGATGACCGCGCCGCCGACGCCGCGTTCCACGAGGGGCTCCGCCACCTGCCGGACGCGGAGCGCGACCGCTACGACCGCCTGAGCCGGATCTTCACGCCGAAGGACTCGGCCAGTCTCGCGCGGCTCCCCGAGGGAGAGCAGGAGAACCTGTCGCGCATGTACTGGCTCATGGCGGACCCGCTCTGGGCGACGCCGGACAACGAGCACCGGATCGAGTTCCTGAGTCGCGTGGTGTACGCCGAGCTGCGCTTCTCGGTGGAGGAGTTCGGGCTCCACGGCGCGGACACCGACCGCGGAACGGTGTACGTGCGCTACGGCCCGCCCCCCGCGGTCATCACCTTCCCCCCCGATCCCGAGCGCCAGGGGGAGCACCGCATCCGGGTGCTCTGGTGGTACAGCACCGACGAGGCGTTCCTGTTCGACCAGCTCCCCACGTACCGCGTGGTGACGCTCGAGCCCGACGACCGGCGCGAGTTCCGCAAGCTGCGCGACACGGTGCCCGTGGTGTGGGCGCTGGCGGGCGACGACCGGCACATGGACTCGGTGGACGTGCAGCTCGTGCGCTTCCGCGCGGGCCCCGACTCCGCCGACGTGTTCGTGGCCGCGCACGTGCCGGTGGCGCGCATGGTCCAGGGGATCGACCTCGCGCGCGGGGCGCTCCAGGTGGACTTCCAGGGCTACACGTGGCGCGCCGAGCCGTTGTTCGATCGCACCTTCCGCGAGGTGCTCGACTTCGGGCACGCCGACGCCGACCAGTACCGCAGCTGGTCCACGCGGGTGCACGCGGGTACTTTCCTGTACCGCGTGGAAGCGCTCCAGCCCGACGCGATGCGCGGCGCCCGCGGCGCGAGCCGCATCGAGGTGGCCGACGAGTCGGGATTCGGCATGAGCGACCTGCTCGTCGCCGGGCGCGTCGCGCCGCGCCCCGGCGCGGGCGATGACCGCTGGAGCGACTTCGACATCACGCCGAACCTGGGACGCGTGAAGCGGGGGCAGCCGTTCGCGCTGCTCTGGGAAACCTACGGGCTCACTCCGAAGCACGGCACCGACGACTATCAAGTGTCCATCACGCTCACGCGCGAGCGATCCGGCGGGTTGGCATCCTTCGCCGCGCGCATCATCGGCGGCGTCGCGGGCGCCGTGGGGCTCTCCCGCAGCGGCGCCGACCACGTCGCGCTCACCTTCCCTCGCCAGGTCCCGGCGCGCCCGGTGGCCGTGGACTACATCGCGATCGACCTGGGGACGGCGCCGCCCGGCGCGTACAAGCTCCAGGTGGCGATCACCGACAACGTCACCCACCAGACGGTGACGAGAGAGAGCGCGGTGACGGTCGTCGA
This sequence comes from Gemmatimonadaceae bacterium, assembly GCA_035760785.1. Taxonomy (GTDB): domain Bacteria; phylum Gemmatimonadota; class Gemmatimonadetes; order Gemmatimonadales; family Gemmatimonadaceae; genus JADGGM01. The sequence continues at coordinate 12,557 of DASTSH010000228.1, forward strand.
GTGACGGCGGGCGATCGCACCTCCGATTACGACTTCGCGCTCCCCGCCGAGCGGATCGCGCAGAGTCCCCTCGACCGCCGCGATGAGAGCCGCCTCATGGTCGTGGAGCGCGCGACGGGGCGCATCACCCACGGCGTGTTCCGCGACCTCGCCGCGCTCGTGGCGCCCGGCGACGCGCTCGTGCTCAACACCACGCGCGTCATCCGCGCGCGCCTCCTCGCGCGCCGCGACTCCGGCGCGCCGGCGGAGGTGCTGCTGCTGCGTCCCCTCGGCGAGGACCGCTTCGAGGCGATGGTGAGCCCCGGGGGGAAGCTGCGCCCTGGACGCACGGTGCACGTCGCTCCGGGGTTCGACGTGGAGATCCTCGAGATCACCGAGCGCCGCACACGCATCGTGCGCCTGCGCACCGCGGGGGAGGACGCGATGGCCGCCGTGGAGCGCCACGGGCACATCCCGCTCCCGCCGTACATCGCGCGCGGCGACACGGCGGCCGATGCCGAGCGCTATCAGACCGTGTACGCGCGGGAGCGCGGCTCCGTCGCCGCCCCCACCGCCGGCCTGCACTTCACCCCCGAGCTCCTCGACGCGCTGGCCGCCCGCGGCGTGCGGCGCGTGGACGTGCTGCTCCACGTGGGCGCGGGCACGTTCAAGCCAGTGGAGGTGGAAGACCCGGCGGAGCACGTGATGCACGAGGAGTGGTACGACGTCTCCGCCGAGGCCGCGCGCGCGCTGAACGAGACGCGCGCGCGGGGCGGCGCGATCTGGGCGGTGGGCACCACGAGCACGCGTACTCTCGAGAGCGTGGCGCGCGAGGACGGCACCTTCGCGCCCGCATCCGGCGAGACCCGCATCTTCATCCGTCCACCGTACCGCGTCCGCGGCGTGGACAAACTCGTCACGAATTTTCATCTTCCCCGGTCCACGCTCGTCATGCTCGTCGCCGCCTTCGCCGGCTACGACCTCACGATGCGGGCGTACCGAGAGGCGATCGATGCGGGGTACCGGTTCTACTCGTACGGCGACGCGATGGCGATCGTGTAGCCGGGCGATGCTGGCGATGATGGTGGCGGGGTGTGTCCACACGGTGACTCGATACTACGTGCCGACCGAGGGCGCGGCGCGCATCGGGCTCGACCAGCTCCGGTCGCAGGCCGATGCGATCCTGCACCTGGAGTGTCCGCGCCTGCTCCGCGGCCGTGCGGCGATGTACGGCGAGGCGGACCTCGCGCTGGACCTGGATGCGCGGGGCGACGTGCAGCGGGTGCATCTGGTGCGCGGCTCGTCGAGCGCGCGCCTGGACGATGTGCTGGGCGCCCTCGCCGCGCAGCTGCACCTCGCGCCCCCCGCGCCTCCCGCGCCTCCGGGGGGCGGCCCCGCATCCATGGCGATGGCCGCGGGCTACTCGTGCGCCGCCACCGCGACCGCCATGACCATCCGGCTGGCCCGCGCCAGGTGACGCGATGATGCCGCCCGGCACGTTCACCTTCGACGTCCGCGCCGCGGATGGCGCGGCGCGCGCCGGCACGTTCACCACGCCGCACGGCGTCGTGGACACGCCGGCGTTCATGGCCGTCGGTACGCTCGCCACGGTGAAGACGCTCGACCCGCGCGACCTGCGCGACGCGGGCGCGCAGATGATCCTCGCCAACACCTACCATCTACACCTCCGCCCCGGCGAGGAGGTGGTGCGCGCGATGGGAGGGCTGCACCGCTTCATGGGGTGGGATGGCCCGATCCTCACCGACTCCGGCGGCTTCCAGGTGTTCTCCCTCGAGACGCTGCGCAAGGTGACCGAGGAGGGGGTGGAGTTCCGCAGCCACATCGATGGCTCCCGCCGCTTCTTCACCCCCGAGGGAGTGATCGGCATCGAGCGGGCGCTCGGCGCCGACGTGATCATGCAGTTCGACCACGTGATCCCCGGCCAGTCCGATCGGGCCACCGCGCGCGACGCCAGCGAGCGGTCGCTGCGCTGGCTCGCGCGGTGCCGGGCCGAGTTCGAGCGGACCGCCCCCGAGCGCGAAGGGCTGCCGCCGCAGGCGCTCTTCCCCATCGTGCAGGGCGGAATCCACGCGGACCTCCGCCGCGAGGCGACGCTGGCGATCCGCGACCAGGGGGACTGGCCCGGCTACGCCATCGGCGGGCTCTCCGTGGGCGAGGCGAAGCCCGACATGTACGCGATGCTCGACGTGGTGGAGGAGGCGCTCCCGCGCGACCGGCCGCGCTATCTCATGGGCGTCGGATTCCCCGAGGATCTCATCGAGGGGGCGCGCCGGGGCGTGGATCTCTTCGACTGCGTGGCGCCCACGCGCATGGGACGCACCGGCACCGCGTTCACCAGCGAGGGCCGCGTGAACGTGCGCAACGCCGGGCTGCGCACCGATGCGCGCCCCCTCGACGACGCGTGCGACTGCGCCACCTGCCGCCGCTTCTCCCGCGCCTACATTCGCCACCTGTTCGTGGCGGACGAGACGTTGGGACTGCGCCTTCTGTCCTTGCACAATGTACATTTCCTGGTGACCCTCATGCGCGATGCGCGCGACGCGATCGCCCGGGGGACGTTCGACGCGTGGAGCCGAGGCTGGCTCGACCGATACCATTCCCGACCCGTTCCGGTACCATGACCGCTTCGCTCGCGTTCACGCTCGCCGCCATGCAGGGTGCCCCCACTGGTGGGGCCGGCTCGATGATGCCGTTCCTCATCGAGATCGCCCTCATCTTCGTCTTCTTTTACTTCATCGTCATGCGCCCGCAGCAGAAGCAGCGGAAGCAGCACGAGCAGAGCCTGCGCGAGCTGAAGAAGGGCGACGAGGTGGTCACCGCCGGCGGGATCATCGGCGAGGTGATTCACATCAAGGAGACGGTGAAGGACGGCGCGCCGGCGCAGACCATGGAGGACCGCGTGACCATCAAATCCGCCGAATCGCGGCTCGTCATCGAGCGTGGGCGCATCGCCCGCGTGGTGATGAAGACCGGCGACACGAGCCCGGCCGCGTGAGCCTGCTCGACATCCACGTCCTCGGCTCGCCGATCCTGCGGCAGGAGACGCGGCCGGTGGAGGTCGTCACCGACGAGCTCCGCCGGCTCGCCGACGACATGTTCGAGACCATGTACGCCGCCCGCGGGATCGGCCTCGCCGCGCCCCAGGTGGGGCGCAGCGAGCGCATCGCCGTGGTGGACGTGGACGATCGGCCGCTCGTGGTCATCAACCCCGAGATCGTGCTCGCCGAGGGGCGCCAGAAGGGGGAGGAGGGGTGCCTCTCCATCCCCGACATCTACGGCGACGTGGAGCGGGCGATGCGGGTGGTGGTGCGCGCCCTCGATCGCGACGGCGCGCCGTACGAGATCGACGCCACGGAGCTCCTGGCTCGCTGTCTCCTGCACGAGATCGACCACCTGCACGGCCGGCTGTTCATCGACTACCTGAGCCTCGTCAAGCGGCGCTCCGCGCTCGCGAAGTGGGAGAAGCTGCGGAAGGGGGAGACCTCCCACATCCGCAAGGTGCAGCCCCGGCAGGTGGCGGAGCACCACCACCGCGACGAGGAGCTGTAGGGTGCGCGTCCTCTTCTGGGGGACGTCGGAGTTCGCCCTCCCCCCGCTCCGCGCGCTTGTCGGGGAGGGGTTCGATCTCGCTGGCGTGGTGACGCAGCCCGACCGTCCGGTGGGGCGCTCGCGCTCCACCATGCGGCCGCCGCCGGTGAAGGAGTGCGCGGTGGCGGAGGGGATTCCGGTGCTCCAGCCCGAGCGGCCGCGCGGCGAGGGCTTCCTGCGCGAGATCGCGGAGCTGGAGCCGGAGATCTCCGTGGTGGTGTCGTACGGGCACATCCTGCCGGCGGAGGCGATCGCGCTCCCGCCGATGGGCACCGTGAACGTCCATGCTTCGCTCCTCCCCAAGCTGCGCGGCGCGTCGCCCATCCAGGCCGCGATCCGCGACGGCTTCATCGAGACCGGCGTGACCATCATGCGCATGGTGCCGGCGCTCGACGCGGGGCCGATCATCCTGCAGGCGCGCACGCCGATCGCCCCCGACGAGACGGCGGGGGAGTTGGAGCTCCGGCTCTCCGAGCTCGGCGCGCTCGCGCTGGTCGAGGCCCTCACGCTCCTGTCGCTCGGCCAGGCGAGCGAGCGCGCGCAGGACGAGGCGGCCGCCACGTACGCGGGGAAGATCGACCGCGACATGGCGCGCGTGCCGTGGAGCGAGGGGTGCGGCGTGGTGGCGCGGCTCATCCGCGCGTACGATCCGAAGCCGGGGGCGCACACCACGCTGCGGGGGGAGGAGGTGAAGCTCTTCGGCGCCATGGAGACGGACGAGGCCGGAGACGAGGGGGGACGCCGTCCCGGCCAGGTGCTCGCCATCGACGCGGACGGGATGCTCGTGGCGTGCGGCGACGGCGCCGTCCGGATCGCCTTCGCGCAGCCGGCGGGGAAGAAGCGCATGGACGTGAGCGCATGGGCCCGCGGGCGCGGGGTGGCGGCAGGTGACGTCTTCGGCACCGACGGCGCGGGAGACACGTAGGATCGCATGGACGCGGCCGCTGGCCGCGTCGCCGGCACCCCCTTCCACCCTGCCCACCTCGGTGATCCCCGTCATCCACGCCGTCACCGATGACCTCGTGCTCGGCCGCCCCGATTTCCTGGAGCGCGCGCGCGGGGTCATGCGCGCGCTCGGCCCGCGCGGGGCGCTGCACCTGCGCGGGCACCTCCACCCGGCCGCGCGGATCTACGAGCTGGCGGTGGCGCTCCGCCCCCTCCAGGAGCGCACCGGGTGCTGGGTGGTGGTGAACGACCGCGTGGACGCGGCGCTCGCCGCCGGCGCGCGAGGGGCGCAGCTCACATCGCGCTCCATCACCGTGGGCGACGCGCGTCGCATCGCGCCCGCGCTCGCGCTCGGGGCCAGCGTGCACGCCGCAGGCGAAGCGTGCGTGGCGGCCGACGCCGGCGCGGACTGGGTGGTGGCGGGACACGTCTGGGCCACGCCGTCGCACGAGGGGACGCCGGGACGCGGCCTCGCGCTCGTGACGGCCGTCACGGCGGCCGCGCACGTCCCATGCATCGCCATCGGTGGCGTGCGCCCCGCGCGCATGGCGGCGCTGCTCGATGCCGGCGCGCACGGCGTCGCCGCGATCAGCGGAATCTGGGGCGCGAGCGATGCCGAACGCGCGGCGATCGACTATCTTTCCACCTATGACACGCATCGCGGCGGATAGCGACAGCATCACGCCCGTCGTGAACGGCGAGCCCCGCTCGCTCCCGGCGGGAAGCACCCTCGGCGATCTCCTGCGCGCCTTCGAGCTCGACCCGCGCATGGTGGTGGTCGAGCACAATCGGGTGATCCTGCGTGACCGCTCCCGCTTCGACTCGCTCGCGCTCGCCTCCGGCGACGCGATCGAGATCGTGCACTTCGTCGGAGGAGGCTGAGGTGACGACCCTCGCTGCGCCCACGCTCGATACCCCCCTCGTGATCGCCGACCGGGAGTTCCGTTCGCGGCTGCTCGTCGGCACGGGAAAGTACGCGTCGAACGAGAGCATGGTGCGGGCGATCGAAGCCTCCGGCGCGGAGGTGGTCACCGTGGCGGTGCGCCGCGTGGACCTCGACCGCCGCAACGCCGAGGGGATCCTGCACCACCTCGACCCGTCCCGCTTCTTCCTGCTCGCGAACACCGCCGGCTGCTTCACCGCGGACGACGCGATCCGCTACGCGCGGCTCGCGCGCGCGGCGGGGTTCAACGAGTGGATCAAGCTCGAGGTGATCGGCGATCAGGAGACGCTCCTCCCCGACGCCGCGGGGCTGCTCGAGGCCACGCGCGTGCTCGCCGCCGAGGGGTTCAAGGTGATGGCGTACACGAACGACGATCTCGTCACGGCGCTCCGGTTGGAGGATGCGGGGGCGGTGGCGGTGATGCCGCTCGCCTCTCCCATCGGCTCCGGGCTGGGCCTCCTCAACCCGTTCTCCATCCGCACGATCAAGCACCGCCTCGGCGTGCCGGTGCTCGTCGATGCCGGCGTGGGAACGGCGTCCGATGCGTGCGTGACGATGGAGCAGGGGGTGGATGGGATCCTGATGAACACCGCCCTCGCGGCGGCGAGCGATCCGGTGCGCATGGCGTCCGCGATGCGGCTCGCCGTGGAGGCGGGGCGGTTGGCGTATCTCGCGGGGCGGATGCCGCGCCGGGAGGTGGCGGTGCCCTCCTCGCCCACCACGGGGATGCTCGGGTGAACGACTCGCGCCCACAGCTCGCTCGCGCCATCGGCGATGCGGGCGCCGTGACCGACGCCCGTCGCGTCGCCGCGGAGTTGTGCGCGGACCTCCGGCGCGGCGAGCTGCTCGATCCGGCGTTCGAGGCGCGCGGGAGCGTGCTCGACGCGCGCGACCGGCGGTGGACGCAGGAGCTGGTCTACGGCATGCTCCGCCGCCGCGCCGTGCTCGATGCGTACCTGGACGCGCGGGTGAAGGGGGGGCTCGCGCGCCTCGACCCCGATCTCATCGACCTGCTGCGCCTCGGCGTGTACCAGCTCCTCGCCATGCGCAGTGTGCCGGCGTACGCGGCGATCGCGCAGACGGTGGAGCTGACCAAGCAGCGCCACGGGATCGGCGCGAGCAAGCTGGCGAACGCCGTGCTCCGTCGCGTGGACCGCGAGCGCGAGGCGCTGGAGCTCCCCGCCACGGGTGACCCGGTGGAGGCGCTCTCGCTCCGCTACTCGCACCCGCGGTGGCTCGTGGCGCGCTGGGTCGCGCGGTGGGGCGCGGCGGAGACGGAGCGACTGCTCGCCGCCAACAACTCCGAGGCGCCCACCGTGCTCCGCCCGTACGGGATCGTGCACGAGCAGCTCGAGGCGACGCTCGAGTCGGCGGGCGTGCACGTGGAGGACGTCCCGCTCGTGCCGGACAGCATCCAGCTCGGCCCGGGCGTGGCGCTCACCGAGCTGGGAGCGTTCCGGAAGGGGCTCTTCTTCGTGCAGGACCCCGGGTCCACGCTCGTCACGCGCTACGCCGCCGTGCCGGCGGGGGCGGAGGTGGCCGACCTGTGCGCCGCGCCCGGCGGCAAGGCGCTGGAGCTCTCGCGCACGGCATCGACGGTGATCGCCTCCGACCGGTCGTTCGCGCGCATGCGGCGCGTGGTCGCGAACGCACGCCGCGTGGAGGCGCGCGGCGTGCTTCCCATGGTCGCCGACGCGCGGCACCCCGCCATCCGTCCCATGGACGCGGTGCTGGTGGACGTGCCGTGCACGGGAACGGGCACCTTCCGCCGCCACCCCGATGCGCGCTGGCGGCTCAAGATCTCCGACCTGGCGGTGATGGCGGCGCTGCAGCGGAGCATCATCCGCGCGGCGGCGTCGGTGGTGCGCCCCGGTGGGCTGCTGGTGTACAGCACCTGCTCGCTGGAGCCGGAGGAGAACGACGCGCAGATCGAGAGCTTCCTGGCGGAGTTTCCCGACTGGCATCTGGAGCCGCCGCCGGAGGGCGCGGTGAGCGCATCGGTGCTCGACGCGGGGCGGCTGCGCGTGCTGCCGCAGCGGCACGGCGTGGACGGCGCGTTCGCGGCCCGGCTGCGGCGGGGGCGCGCGTGAAGGGGCGCGGGCTCGCGCGGCGCGGCATTCCGTACGTGGTGGCGGCCACCAGCGGCTTCCTCCTCGCCTACCTCATCGTCGCGCTCTTCATCTTCCCGGCCAAGCTCATCTCGAGCGACCAGCCGGTGCCGAACGTGACGGGGATCGGCTACGACAGCGCGGTGGCGCGGCTGAAGCGCGCCGGCTTCAAGCCGAAGCGGGGGGAGCAGCGCTACACCACCGGGGCGCCGGAGGGCGCCGTGCTCTCGCAATCGCCGGTGGCCGGCGCGGTGGAGCCGAAGGGGACGGACGTGGTGCTCGACGTGAGCCGCGGCCAGCGAACGGGAGAGGTGCCGAGGCTGGTGGGGCTCACGCGGCAACAGGCGGAGCTCGCGATCCAGAACGCCGGCCTCGATGTGGGCGACGTCACGGAGACCGAGAACGACGCGCCGCGGGGGCAGGTGCTCTCCTCTTCCCCGGACGGCGGCGCCCGGGTGCCGATCCCCTCCGCGGTGTCGTTCGTCGTGAGCGACGGGCCCGCCACGGTGCGCATCCCCGACGTGACCGGGCAGGACTACGCCGCCGCGCGCTCGCTGCTCGCGCAACTCGGCTTCGCGGTGGGGGAGGTGCGCGTGGACAGCACCAGCGCCCTCCCCCCCAACACCGTCATCGGCCAGACCCCCGCCGCGCACAGTGCAGCGCCGGCGGGCGCCACCGTGACCCTCACCATCTCCGCCGGTCCATGAGCGTCCGCATCGCCCCTTCCGTGCTCAGCGCCGACTTCGCGCGCCTCGCCGACGAGATCGCCCGCATCGAGGCGGGCGGCGCCGACTGGCTGCACGTCGACGTCATGGACGGACGCTTCGTCCCCAACCTCACCTTCGGCGCGAAGGTGATCGAGACGCTGCGCGGGCTCACCGAGCTGCCGCTCGACGTCCACCTCATGGTGGTGGAGCCGGAGAAGTACTTCGACACGTTCGCCAAGGCCGGCGCGTCCACGCTCACCATCCACGTGGAGGTGTCGCCGCACCTGCATCGCCAGCTCTGCCGCATCAAGGAGCTCGGCTGCCTCGCCGGCGCGTCGCTCAATCCGAGCACGCCGCTCGACACCGTGCAGGAGGTGGCGGCGGACCTCGACCTGCTCCTGGTGATGACGGTGAACCCCGGGTTCGGCGGGCAGTCGTTCATTCGCCGGTCGGTGGACAAGGTGCGCCGCGCGCGAGCGCTGCTCGACGCGGCGGGAAGCCGCGCGCTGCTCGAGGTGGACGGGGGGATCAACCGCGCCACCATCGCCGAGGTGTGGCGCGCCGGCGCCGACACGTTCGTGGCCGGACACGCGGTGTTCGGCGCGAGCGATCCCGGCGCCGAGATCGCGGCGCTCCGGCAACGGTGCATGGAGGTCGCATGACGGTACGACAGCAGTGGAGCGTGGTCGCGCTCTTCGTGCTCATCCTCGGCGGCGGCCTGTTCGCCGCCACGCGGTTCATGGGCGATGAGCTCTTCCCGGTGTCGGTGGGCTCGAAAGCGCCGGACTTCCACGCCAGCACGCTCGACGCGACGCCGTCGGTCAAGTCGCTCGACGACTATCGCGGGCAGGTGGTGCTCCTGAACGTGTGGGCCACGTGGTGCGTCCCCTGCCGGATCGAGATGCCGAGCATCGAGGATCTCCAGCGCGAGATGGGTCCGCGCGGGCTCAGGATCGTTGCCGTGAGCGTCGACGATCCCGGGCAGGAGCAGAAGGTCCGCGACTTCGCGAAGCAGTACGGGCTCACGTTCGAGATCCTCCACGACGGATCGGGGAAGATCGAGAAGCAGTACCAGACCACCGGCGTGCCCGAGACGTTCATCATCGGGCGCGACGGCGTGATCCGGAAGAAGGTGATCGGCGCCTCGCGCTGGGACTCCGACGCGAACCGCGCCCTGCTCACGCAGCTCCTGGCCGAATCGGCGCCCTGATTGCCCACCCCGTCCACGTCGCGCGCGCGAACGCTCCAGCGGCGGCTCGTCACCGCCGCTTCCGCGAGGTTCCCGGTGAAGCTCGCGGCGCTCTTCTTCTCCCTGGTGCTCTGGTTCATGGTGAGCGCGGAGGAGCCGACGCAGGAGTGGGTGGACGCGCGCGTGGTGCTCGCGCTCGACTCCACCGTGACGCTCCAGGGGCACGTGCCGCGCGTGCAGGTGCTGGTGGTGGGGCGCGGACGCGAGCTGCTCAAGCTGTACGCGTCGCCCCCGCTGATCCGGCGCGCGGTGGGGCCGAACACCCCGAACGATGTGGCGCTCGACCTCGGCTCGGATGACGTGATCCTGCCGAGCAACGTGGACGCCCGCGTGCGGGACGTGCGTCCGCGGACGCTCGCGTTGCGCTTCGGGGTCGCCGCCGCGCGCCGCGTGCCGGTGCGCGTGATGGTGTCGGCCACCGCCGCGCCGGGGATCCGCATCACCGGCGCCCCGCGCTCGGATCCGGAGAGCGTGCTGGTCGACGGCCCGCGGGAGCGCATCCGCGCCCTCGATGCGGTGCCCACCGAGCGCGTGGCACTCGTGGTGAACACGCCGGGCTTCGAGCGCACCGTCGAGCTCGATACGACGGGGCTCGGCGCCTTCGTGCGCCCCGCCGCGGTGCGCGTGCACGTGCCAGCGGTCCGCGACACGGCGCGCGTCGAGCGGACCGACAGCGCGCTCGGTGTCCTGAGCGACTCGACCGCTCCCGACTCCGCGCGCCGGCCGGGGGCGCGGCACGACACGCTCCGATCGGTCCCGCCGCATCCCCCCGCGGCGCCGTGACGCGCATCCTGGGACTCGAGACATCCTGCGACGAGACCTCGGCCGCCGTGCTCGAGGGCGCGGGGGATGAGGTGGCGGTGCGGTCGCTGGTGATCCTGTCGCAGGACGTGCACCGCGTCTTCGGCGGCGTCGTGCCGGAGATCGCGTCGCGCGCGCACCTGGCCGCCATCGTCCCCGTGGTGGAGCGCGCGCTCGCCGAAGCGGAGGTGGGAGTGCACGAGCTGGACGCCGTGGCCGTGACGCACGCACCGGGGCTCGTCGGCGCCCTCCTCGTCGGGCTCAGCTACGGCAAGGCGCTCGCGCTCGCGAACGGAATCCCGGCGGTGGGGGTACACCACATGGAGGGGCACCTGTTCGCCACCGCGCTGGAGCACCCCGACGCCGTCCCCCCGTTCACCGCGCTGCTGATCTCCGGCGGGCACACCCTCCTGATGGACGTGGAGCGGTGGGGGCGCTACCGCTTGCTCGGCGCCACGCGCGACGATGCAGCCGGCGAGGCGTTCGACAAGGTGGCCAAGCTCCTCGGTCTTCCCTACCCCGGCGGACCGCACGTGGAGCGGCTCGCGGCGGAGGGAGTGCCGGGGCGGCACCGGTTCACGCGTCCCATGCTGCGCGGCGATCAGCGGCCAGGCGATCCGGAGTACTACGACGTGTCGTTCAGCGGATTGAAGACCGCCGTGCTGCACGCCGCGCGCGCCGCCGGCGAAGGCCTCGACCGCGAGCGCGCGGACATCGCGCGCGGCTTCCAGGAGGCGCTCATCGGCACGCTCGTGGAGAAGACCGCGCGCGCCGCGGCGGCGTTCGGGCGGCGCCGCGTGGTGCTCGGCGGAGGGGTGGCCGGAAACCGGACCCTCGTCGCCGCCATGCGCGAGCGTCTGGCGGAGTCGGGCGCGGCGGTCTATGCTCCATCGGCCCGGCTCGCCACGGACAACGCGGCGATGATCGCCCGCGCCGGACTGTTCCACCTCGAGCGGGGCGCGCGCGCCCCGCTCGATCTCAACGCCTACGCTTCACTCCCCATTCCGGGACTCCTGTCGTCATGATCGTCCACCACCCGTTCTCGTACAGCGTCGGCTGGCTCTCCTTCACCGGCTTCGGCATCGCGGTGCTCCTCGCGTTCGTGATGGCGCAGGTGATCTGCCAGCGCGAGCTCGTGCGCCGTGGCCACGATCCCGAGCCGATCGGCGACCTCGTGTTCGCCGCCGTGATCGGCGGGCTGCTCGGCGCCAAGATCTACTACGTCTTCCTGACGGGAGACATCACCACGCTCTGGAGTCGCGGCGGCTTCGTGTTCTGGGGAGGGCTCATCGGCGGCATCCTCGCCGTGCTGTTCGTGATCAAGCGGAAAGGACTCTCCGTGCAGCGCATCGCGGACGTCGCGGGGATCGGGATCGCCGCGGCGTACTCGCTCGGCCGCACCGGCTGCTGGGCGGTGGGCGATGACTACGGGCGCCCGTGGAACTCGCCGTTCGCGGTGAAGTTTCCCGATGGCGCGCCTCCCTCGACGGCGGCGACGATGCACGCCACGTTCGGGACGCCGATCCCCGCCGGCGTCTCTCCTTCCACGGTGCTCTCCGTGTATCCCACGCAGTTGCTCGAGGTGGCGCTCGGCTTCGTGATGTTTCTCATCCTCTGGCGGCTGCGCGATCACAAGCACGCCGAGGGGTGGCTGTTCGGCGTGTACATGGTGCTCGCCGGCATCGAGCGCTTCCTCGTCGAGTTCCTGCGGGCGAAGGACGACCGGTTCTTCGGTGGGCTGACGATGGCGCAGCTCATCGCGCTCGTGTTCGTGGCGGCGGGCTTCGCGTGGATGAACGCGCGGCGCACCGTGCGCGCCGGCGCGCCGGGGATCTACGCGCCGGCAACGTGAGCGCGCGTTAATCCGAGAGAGAGCCGACACGCTCTCCTGTCCACTTTCGACCGAGGGGGTCGGGCAGATCGCCCGACCCCCTCGTCGCATCGTTAGTCAGGCGGTTCGGCACGTGGTTGCGCTCCGCGCGCGGCGACTGGTATATGTGGTCTGTGTTCCATCGTCGGGCCGGGCTCGCCCGCGCGGGCGGGGGCCAAGGCCGGGCCTCTCTCCATCACGTGCATGGATCCAGCAACGCACCGGCAGCGCGCGCGATCGCGGTCGCTCGAGTGGCGTCTACCACTGCTCATCAGCGGCCTCCTCCTCTGCGTCGTCACCGTGTTCGCGGCCATGGTGTACGTGCAGGTGCGACGGGTGCTCCTGCGCGCGAGCGAGGCCCGCGCCCGTGGCGCGGCGCAGCAGCTGTCGGGGATGCTCGCCGAGTCGGTGCAGCAGCTCGCGGCCGGCACTCGGCGGCTCGCCGGAGACAGCGCGGTGCGTCGCTTCACGATGGCGCCGAACGAGACCGGCGCGCGCGCCGTGCAGCGTCTCATCGCACCGGTGCGCGCCGCCCAGCCTCAGCTCGCGTCGGTGGAGGTGCGCGCCCCGGACGGCCGCCGCCTCTTGCTGATCGGTTCCGAGCCGATGCCGGCGCCCGCGTGGCGAGCGCCGGCATCCGACGCCTCGGCGGGCGCCGACGTGCGCCTCGGCGCCATGATGGCGCACGGCGACACCGTGGCGTACACCGTCTCCGCGCCGGTGCTCGGCGCCGGCGGCGACACCACCGGGTGGCTGGTGGAGCACAGGCGCCTCGCGTCCTCGCGGACCGCGGGGACGCTGCGCGCCCTCATCGGCTCCGACGCGCAGTTCCTGATCGGCAACCGCGACGGCTCGCTGTGGTCGGATCTCGCGCACCGTGCCACCGGTCCCGCGCTCGATCGCGCGCGCCCCGGCGCCCTCGTGCGCGACACGGCGGACGGCGTGGCGCGCCTCGGCGCCGCCGTGGGGATCGCCGGCGCCCCGTGGATGGTGTGGGTGAGCATGCCGGTCTCGAGGCTCACGGCCCCCGCGCGCGACCTGCTCCGTCGGATGCTCGCCGGCGCGCTCCTGGTGCTCGCCGCGGGAGCGCTCGGCGGCTGGCTCCTGAGCCGGCGCATCACGGGGCCGCTGCAGAACGTGATGCGCGCGGCGGAGGGGATCAGCGCCGGCGACTACTCGCGCCGCGTCGCGCCGGGCGGGGCGGAGGAGGTCGACCGGCTCGCGACGTCGTTCAACATCATGGCGGCCCAGGTGGAGGAGCAGCGCCACGCGCTCGAGGCGCGCGTGGCGGAGCGGACGCGCGAGCTGAGCGACGCGCTGGCGCGCCTGCACGAGACGCAGGAGACGCTCGTGCGCAAGGAGAAGCTCGCGACGCTCGGACAGCTCGCGGGCGGCGTGGGGCACGAGCTGCGCAACCCGCTGGGCGTGATGACGAACGCCGTACACTATCTCGGTCTCGTGCTGCGCGATGCGCCGCCGGTGGTGGGCGAGTATCTGGGGATCCTGCGCACCCAGATCGGTCTCGCCGAACGGATCGTCGGCGACCTGCTCGACTCGGCGCGCGTGCGTCCTCCCCAGCGGGAGCCCGTGACCGCCGCCAGGCTCGTGAGCGACCAGCTCGAGCGGCTCGGGCCGACGAATGGCGTGGACGTCTGCCTGGACCTCCCGGCCGACCTGCCGCACGTCTCCGTGGACCGCATGCAGATCGGCCAGGTGCTCCTCAACCTGCTCACCAACGCGGTGCAGGCGATGGGCGACCGCGGCGGCACGCTCACCGTGCGTGCGCGCGCGCGCGGCGCCGACGAGCTCGAGGTGCAGGTGGCGGACACCGGGCCCGGCATCGCGGCGGAGCACGTGGAGCACATCTTCGAGCCGCTGTTCACCACCAAGGCGCGCGGCCTGGGCCTTGGCCTGTCGGTGGCGCGGACGCTCGCCAGGGCCAACGGCGGCGATCTCACCGCCGAGAGCCGCCCCGGCGCCGGCGCGACGTTCACCCTCACCATGCCCACCCTCGCCGGAGGGATGGCCTGATGCGGCGACTGCTCGTGGTGGATGACGACCGGCAGATGGTGCGCACGCTCCGCGACATCCTCGCCCTGAACGGGTGGGAAGCCGACGGAGCGTACGGCGGCGAGGAGGCGGTGGCCGCCGTGCGGGAGCGCGAGTACGCCGTCGTGCTGATGGACGTGCGCATGCACGGGATGAACGGCGTGGAAGCGCTCCGCGCCATGAAGGCGGTGCGTCCGGGCATCCAGGTGATCCTCATGACCGCCTACACCGCGAGCGATCTGCTGGCGGAGGCGGAGCGCGAGGGCGCGCTGCGCATCCTCGCCAAGCCGGTGGAGCCCGACCGGCTGCTGGCGGTGCTCGCCGCGCTCCTGCACGAGGCGCGATGCGTGCTCGTGGTGGACGACAACCCGTACTTTCTGCGCACGATCGCCGCGCTGCTGCGCGAGCGCCGCTTCGACGTGCTCGAGGCGGGGACGCTCGACGAGGCGATCGCCACGCTCGAGGCGCAGGCGCCCGGCGCGGTGGTGCTGGACCTGCGGCTCGACGGCATCGAGCCACGCGACTCCGTGCTCGCCATCAGGCGCGTGAGCCCCGCCGTGGCGCTGATCCTCTACAGCGGGCATCCCCCCACGCTCGCCGAGACCACCGCCAGCGTCCCGTCGGCGTGGATCCGCGGCAGCTTGCAGAAGCCCTTCCCCCCCGACCGCCTGACGGCCCTGCTCGATGACATCTTCCGCGACTGAGCCGCTCCCGATCCTGGTCGTGGACGACGACGACCAGATGCTGCGAACCATCGGCGACATCCTCCGCTTCAAGGGGTACGCGCCGCTCGGCGCCCCCACCGGTCGCGAAGGGCTGGAGCTGGCGACACGAATGTCGCTCCCCCCCGCCGTCGCGCTCGTGGACCTGCGGCTGCCGGACATGGACGGCATCGAGGTCGTGTCGCGCCTGCGCGGCGTGTCCGCGCTCACCGAGGTGCTCATCCTCACCGGGAACGCATCGCTCGACAGCGCGGTGCGCGCGATGCGCGAGCAGAGCTACGATTACCTGGTGAAGCCGGTGGCGCCGGATCGCCTGGTGAGCACCATCGACCGCGCGGCGGAGCGCTGGCGCCGGAAGAGCGCCGAGGCGGCGATGCGCGAGAGCCAGGAGCGGCTGCGCCGCGTCTTCGATCACGTGCGCGACGCGCTGTTCATCACCGACGCGCACGGTGACATCCTGGATGCGAATCCCGCCGCGTGCGCCCTCGGCGGCCGCCCGCTGGAGGACCTGCGCGGCAGCCCTCTCGACGCGGTGCTCGGGGCGCCGGTGCTCGGCGCCGGCGACGCGATGCCGGACGAGGCCGAGTACCGCGTGCCCGGGCCCGGCCGGTCCACGCGGATCCTCGAGGTGCGCTCGAACACCTTCGCGCCCGGGATGTCCGTGCACACCGTGCACGACCTCTCGGAGCGGCGGCGCCTGGAGGAGGAGCTGCATCAGTCGCGAAAGATGGACGCGATCGGCCGGCTCGCGGGAGGCGTGGCGCACGACATCAACAACGTGCTCACCGCCATCACCTGCTACAGCGAGATGCTCCTCGCCGATCTTCCCGGCGCGGACGCGCGCCGCGAAGACGTGCTCGAGATCCGGCACGCGGCGCAGCGGGCGGCGGGGCTCACCGGGCAGCTCCTGGCGTTCAGCCGCAAGCAGATCCTCCAGCCGCGTCTCATCGACCTGAACATCGTCGTGGGCGACATGGAGCGCATGCTGACGCGCATGATCGGCGAGGACATCACGCTCGCGCTCTCCCTCGCGCCGGATCTCTGGCTGGTGCGGGCCGACCCGGGGCAGCTCGAGCAGGTGGTCATGAACCTCGCGGTGAACGCCCGCGATGCGATGCCGCGCGGCGGCCGGATCGAGATCGCCACCGCGAACCTCTCGCTGGAGCGCCCGTACGTGCACCGGCAGGGGGTGGTGGAGCCGGGCGACTACGTGTCGCTCCGGGTGTCGGATTGCGGCGGGGGGATCCACGAGGACATAATGCCGCATCTCTTCGAGCCCTTCTTCACCACCAAGGGGCAGGGGAAGGGGACGGGACTCGGACTGTCCACGGTGTACGGCATCATCACCCAGAGCAACGGGAAGATCGAGGTGACGAGCGAGCCAGGCGCCGGCGCCGCGTTCACGATGTACCTGCCGCGCGCGGATGGTGAGGAGCACGAGACGGCGCGCACCGATGCCGGGGTGCGGGGAGCCGGTCACGGCTCGGAGACGATCCTCGTCGCCGAGGACGATGACGCGCTCCGCAACCTGCTCACGCGCCTCCTCTCGCAGCACGGCTACCGCGTGCTGGCCGCCTCCGGCGCCGCCGAGGCGGTGGCGCTCGCCGAACGCCACGCCGGCGAGGTGCACCTGCTCCTCACCGACGTGGTGATGCCCGGCGGCAGCGGGCGCGAGCTGGCCGAGCGGCTGTGGGAGGTGCTCCCCGGCCTCCGCGTGCTCTACATGTCCGGCTACACCGATGACGTGCTCGTGCACCGCGGCGTGTCCGATGCGGTGCACACGGTGCTCCAGAAGCCGTTCACGACGGAGGCGCTCGTGCGCACGCTGCGCGAGGCGCTCGACGCGGCGCCGAGGGGATGAGCCGCCGGTTCGGCTTCCCGCACCCGCTCACCCTCATGGTGGCGTGCATCGTCATCGCCGCCGCGCTGAGCTGGGTGCTCCCCGCGGGGCGCTACGAGCGCCGCGATGATCCAGCCACGGGGCGGAGCGTGGTGGTGGCTGGCACCTATCGAGCCGTTCCCGCCACCCCGGTGAGCGCGTTCGGCGCGGTGGTGGCCATCCCCAAGGGGCTCTCCGATGCGGCCTCGGTGGTGTTCTTCGTCTTTCTCGTGGGCGGCGCGTTCGGCGTGGTGGACCAGACCGGAGCGCTGCGGGAGGGGGTGAACTGGCTCGCCCGCCGTCTCGCCACGCACGATCTGCTGGTCGTTCCCATCACGTGCATCGCCTTCGCCACCGCCGGCGCGCTCGAGCACATGCAGGAGGAGATCATCGCGCTCGTGCCGGCGCTCCTCCTCCTGGTGCGCCGGCTCGGCTTCGATGAGCTCACCGCCGCGGCGATGAGCATCGGCGCCGCCGCCGTCGGTGCCGCGTTCAGCCCGATCGACCCCTTCCAGGCCCAGATCGCCCAGAAGCTCGCGCAGCTTCCGCTGCTCTCGGGCGCGGGCTTCCGGCTCGTGTTCCTCGCGCTGGCGCTGCTGGTCTGGATCTGGGGCACCATGCGCCACGCGCGCCGCGCGCGCCGCGCGCCAATGGAGCTCCCCGCCGCCGCGGACGATCCGGCGGCAGCGTCCGACGCGGCTGGCACGCGCCAGGGGATCGTCCTCGCGCTCGTCCTCGCGAGCTTCGCCGTGTTCGTGTACGGCGTGCTGCGCCTGGGGTGGGACTTCGACCAGATGGCCGCGCTGTTCTTCGCGATGGGCGTGGCCGCGGGGCTCGTCGGCGGCCTCGGGGTGACCGGAACCGCGCTCGCGTTCGTCGAGGGATTCCGCGCCATGGCGTTCGCGGCGCTGCTGATCGGCTTCGCGCGAGCGATCTTCGTGGTGCTCCGCGACGGCAGCATCATCGACACCATCGTGCACGGCGTGTTCACGCCGATCGCCGGGCTCCCGCTGGCGCTCGCGGCGATCGGCATGCTCGTGGTGCAGGCGGTGGTGCACGTCCCCGTGCCGAGCGTCAGCGGCCAGGCGGTGCTCACCATGCCGCTGCTCGTCCCGCTCTCCGACCTGCTCGGCCTGTCGCGCCAGGTGATGGTGCTCACCTACCAGTACGGCGCGGGGCTGTGCGAGCTGCTCACTCCCACCAACGGCGCGCTGATGGCGATCCTCGCCGCCTACGGCGTGCGCTACGACCGCTGGCTGCGCTTCGTGCTGCCGCTCTACCTCGCGCTCGTGGGGCTGGGCGTGGCGGCGGTGCTGCTCGGCATCGCGATCGGGCTGCGGTGAGCCGGCGCGGGGCTCGCCCC
>DASTSH010000229.1:0-22954 GCA_035760785.1 Gemmatimonadaceae bacterium
TGGGGTCACCTCTCCCAATGAACGGCGACCGCGGCCGGATCGATCCCGGCGGCGCGGGTCGCGCCGGTCGCGTGGCGGTCTCCCCCGTCTCTTGACGGACCGCGCGCCGCATCGCACTCTTCTATCCAGACTCTAAGGGGAGACTCTGGTGCCAGCATCCACCGACTCGCTCGCGCTCGTGAAGGGGACACTCGACGTGCTCGTGCTGAAGGCGCTCGCCTGGGGCGCGATGCACGGCTTCGAGATCACCGCCTGGCTGGAGGACCGCTCGCGGGGCGCGCTCGACGTCGATGACAGCGCGCTCTACCAGGCGCTGCACCGGATGGAGGAGCGCGAGCTCGTCGCCGCGGAGTGGGGAGTGACCGAGAACAACCGGCGCGCTCGCTACTACACCATCACGCCAGCCGGCCGCGCGCACCTCGTAGCGCGCACGCCCGCGCGCCGCTCCCATGCTTCCCCCGCGCGTCCGCCGCCTCTTCCGGCTCGCCGTCCACCGTCGAGCGCTGCTCGCGCGCGAGGTGGATGACGAGATCGCCTTCCACCTCGAGGCGCGAGTGGCGCAGCTCGTCTCGCGTGGGATGGCGCCGGAGGCCGCCCGGGCGGAAGCGCTCCGGCGCTTCGGGAACGTGGAGGTGGCGCGTCTCACCCTCCACCGCTCGGCCAGACGCCGGGAGGCACGGATGCGTTCCCACGAGTTGCTCGCCGCCCTGGGGCAGGACGTTCGCTACGCCGCGCGGGGGATGCGGAAGCACCCCGCCTTCAGCGCCGCCGTGGTGCTCACCCTCGCGCTCGGGATCGGTGCGAATGCGACGATGTTCGACGTGGTGGACCGGCTCCTCCTGCGCCCCCCCGCGCACCTGCGCGCGCCCGACGAGGTGCACCGGGTGTACCTCACCACCACCAACGACGGGTTCGGGGTGTCGCTCGGCTCCAACCAGTCGTACCGACGGTACCTGGACCTGGCGCAGTACGCGCACAGCGCCACGCGGGTGGCGGCGCACTACGAGGCGGAGATGGTGTTCGGGTCGGGGGAGTCGGCGCGGCAGGAGCGCACCGCCATGGTGAGCGCGAGCTTCTGGCCGCTGTTCGGCGCGCGGCCGGCGCTCGGGCGCTTCTTCGGCACCGCCGAGGACCAGTTGCCGCGGGGTGCGCCGGTGGCGGTGCTCGGCTACGGCTACTGGCAGTCGCACTTCGCCGGCGCGCGCGACGTGCTCGGGAAGCATCTGCGCATCGGCAGCGCGGACTACACGGTGATCGGCGTGGCGCCGCCACGCTTCAGCGGCCTGTCGCTGCAGCCGGTCGCGGCGTTCATCCCACTCACCGCGGGGGGCGCGGACCTCTTCGGCGAGTTCAGGCTGCGCGAACCGTGGTACGACTCGTACCACGTCGGCTGGTTGGAGACGGTGGTGCGGCGCAAGCCGGGAGTGAGCGTCGAGGCGGCCACCGCCGACGTCGCCCAGGCCTTTCGCCGGAGCCTCGAGGCGCAGCGGCTGCGCGAGCCGCCTGGCCAGATGCCCGGGCTCGACTCGCTGCGTCCCCGTGTGGTGCTCGGCTCGGTGATCCAGGATCGCGGCCCCAACCGCAGTCGCGAGGCGACCGTCGCCGTCTGGCTGCAGGGAGTCTCGGCGCTGGTCCTGCTCATGGCGTGCGCGAACGTCGCCAACCTGCTCGTGGCCCGCGCCATCCGCCGCCGTCGCGAGATCGCCATTCGCGTGGCGGTGGGCGTGTCGCGCGGCCGGCTGCTCGCGCAGCTCCTCTCGGAAAGCGTGCTGCTCGCGCTCGCCGGGGGCGTGGCGGGCGTGCTGGTGGCGCAGTGGGGGGGCGGTGTCCTCCGCGCCGTTCTCCTCCCCGACCTGGAATGGGGGACCGCCCTGTTCGACCCGCGCGTGCTGCTCTTCGCGGCAGCGATGGCGCTGGCTGCGGGGCTCGTCACCGGGCTGGCCCCGCTGCGGCAGATCGCGAGCGCGGACGTGGTCTCGTCGCTCCGGGCCGGGGGGCGCGGGGCGAGCCTGCGCGGCTCGCCGCTGCGCAGGGCGCTGCTGGTCGTGCAGGCGGCGGTGTCGGTGGTGCTGCTGGTGGGCGCGGGACTCTTCGTGCGCAGCTTTCACAACGTGCGGTCGCTCGACCTCGGCTTCCAGCCCGAGCACGTGCTCGCGGTGGAGGTGACGGCGCGCGGCACACCGCTCGACTCCGCGCGCCGCGAGCGGCTCATGGAGCGGCTCCGCGAGCGCGCGCGCGCCGTCCCCGGCGTGGTGCACGCGGCGGCGACGCTCACCATCCCCTTCAGCATCGAGTGGACCCAGCCCGTCGTGGTGCCCGGGATCGACACCACGCGCCTGCGCGACCTCTTCTACATCGATCCCGTCGGGCCGGACTACTTCGCCACGATGGGCACGCGCATCGTGCGCGGCCGTGCGATCGGCGATGCGGACCGCGCGGGCACCGAGCCGGTGGCGGTGCTGAGCCAGAGCGCGGCGCAGCGGATCTGGCCCAGACGGGACGCGCTCGGCAACTGCGTGAAGCTCCGGAGCGACGCGCCCTGCCACACCGTGGTCGGCATCGCGCAGGACATCCGCCCCGACTTCTCGCACGGGCCCGCGGCGCAGGTCTATCTCCCCCTGGTCCAGGAGCCGGCGCCCGACTCGCGGCTCTTCGTGCGCACGCGCGGCGATGCGGCGGGGCGGGCGGAGGCCGTGCGCCGCGCGCTGCAGGAGCTGATGCCCGGCGCCGCGTTCGTGAGCGCGCGGCCGCTGGAGGAGATCGTGGCGCCGTCCCTTCGCGCCTGGCGCCTCGGCGCGACGATGTTCACGATCTTCGGCCTGCTCGCCCTCGTGGTGGCGGCGATTGGCCTCTACAGTGTGGTGGCACACGACGTCTCCCAGCGCGTGCAGGAGCTGGGCGTGCGCGTCGCGCTCGGCGCGAGCACGGGCGCGGTGCTGCGACTCGTGGTCGGCGAGGGGTTGCGCGTGGTGGCGGTGGGGCTCGTCCTCGGCACCGCCGGAGCGCTGGCCCTCGCCAACCGAGTGGCGCCGCTCCTCTTCGATGTCCCGGGGAACGACCCCATCACTTACACCGGCGTGGTCGTGGTGCTGCTCGCCGTGGCGGTGGTGGCGAGCCTGGCGCCCGCGATGCGCGCCGCGCGCGTGGACCCGAACGTGGCCCTGCGAGCGGAGTGACGCGTCCGCTCCGCCCGCAGGGGCGTTTTGTCATCGCTCCACGGTCACCACCGGGTGCGCTGCTGGCCTCACGATACGGCCCGCGCTCTGATTCCCGTACCGGTTCACCTCGTACACCACCACCTCGTCAGGCACCACGCTCCCCGCCCCGCGCGCGATCGTGTGCGTGCGCTGCTCTCCCGGCAGGATCGCCGTCGTCCACACCCCAGCCGTCCGCGCCTGCACCGCCCACAACCACACGTGGTGCTTCCCTCCCGGCGCGAGGTGGAGCACCACGTTCCCCGTCACCGTGTCCACGCGCGCCACCGCCTTCGGCGTCGGCGGCACGCGCTTGCTCAGCCATGGCGACGCGGGCACGAGCGCGGGCTGGGCGTACGGCCCCCCCGCGAGCTGGTCGGTGATCCCGCCGCGATTGGTCATGAGGCTCTTCATGCTGAAGTAGACGTTCCCCGTCGCGCCGGGCTGCGCGCGCGTGAGGCGGATCTGCTCGAGCAGCTCGTCCGCGCGCCACCCGGAGGTGCCGAGCGGGCCGATGCGATTCAGGTCGTTCCCCGGCCACAGATGCCGCCCCTTCGGGTTGTGCTCCGCCCACCACTTCAGCAGCACGGGATAGCTCTGGTGCGGCGAGCCGATGGACCAGTAGAGCTGCGGCGTCAGGTAGTCGAGCCACCCTTCGGCGAGCCATTTCCGCGAGTCGGCGTACAGCTCCGCGTACGCGTCGAAGCAGCAGATCCCCGGCGGATTTTCCGGGCGCCAGATGCCGAAGGGGCTGATCCCCACCTTCACCCACGGCTTGGCCTTCTTCACCTCGTGGTACATCGACTCGATGAACAGGTCGATGTTGTGCCGGCGCCAGTCGTCGCGGGTCATCTTCCCGCCCGCGCGCACGTAGCGCGTCCAGCTCGAGTCGTCGGGGAAGTCCATCGGCTGCCCGAGCGAGTCGCGCTCCTTGTACGGGTAGAAGTAGTCGTCGATGTGGATGCCGTCGACGTCGTAGCGCTTCACGATGTCGAGCACCACGCGCAGCGAATGCCGCCGCACCGCGGCATCTCCCGGGTCGAGCCACAGGTACTGGCCGTACTGCCGCACCATCTCCGGGTGCGCCCGGCTCACGTGGTTGGTGGAATACGCCGAGGTGTCCGTGGGATGGTGCGCGCGGAATGGGTTGATCCACGCGTGCAGCTCGAGCCCGCGCGCGTGCGCCTCCTTCACCGCGAACGCCAGCGGATCCCACGACGGCTCGGGGGGCGCGCCCATCTCCCCCGTGAGGTACTCGGACCAGGGCTCGTACCTGGAGTGGTACAGCGCATCGGCAGCGGGGCGCACCTGGAGCACCACCGCGTTCAGGTGCAGCTCCACCGCCCGGTTCAGGATCTCGAGCAGTTCCACCTGCTGCTGCCAGGTGGAGAGCCCGGGGCGCGATGGCCAGTCGATGTTCGCGACGGACGCCACCCACACGCCGCGGAACTCGCGCGCCACCGGCGGCGCGTCGGAATCGGTGGGGGCGGGAGCGGGCGTCTGCGCCAGCGCGGCGCGCGCGGCGAGGAGCGCGATCAGGGGGAGGGAGCGGATCGTGATCGGCACGGTGGGAAGCGGGAGTGGCGGGTGGAAGAAAGGGCCCGGCGACCTCGCCGGGCCCTCTCTCGTCAGGCTGGAACGTGCACCATCGCCCGGATCAGAGATTCGGGTTCGAGTTCACCTCGGAGATCGGGATCACGAAGCACTGCTGATTCCCGTACTGCTCCGTGGAGCCGGGGAACGGCCCGGTGGGGAAGTAGTCGATCCCGGCCTGCTCGGCGTAGCGGCGGAGGTCGCCGAGCCGGTGCCCGTCGAGGTAGAACTCGCGCCGCCGCTGCTCGCGCAGGTCGGCAAGTACTTCGTCCGGCGTGATGGCGGTGCTCGGCCCCTGCCCGTTCGCGGCGCGCTGCGCGTTCACGAACGCGAGCGTCGAGGCGTCGCCGCCGCTCGCCTCGGCCACGATGTACTGCGCCTCGAGCGCCGAGGCGATGCGGATGCTCGCTCCAGGCGTCATCGGCGCGCCGATGTACTCCTTGTAGGTGATCGTGGTCCCCGCGGAGTCCATCGTCTGCGTGATCCCCGTGTCGCGCACGAAGCCGCCGAACGAGGCCGGCTTGTTCGCCACGTACTGCATCCCGTTGTCCATCGCCTTCACCTTGGTCGGACTCATCGGGATGCGCGGATCGTGGACCCCCTGGAACGCTTCTCCCACCGTCACCCACACGCTCGACGCCAGGTAGCGGACGCCGCCCGACACGTTCGTGCCGCTCACGGCGGGGATCGGCTGTCCCAGCGCGCTCCAGAACGGATTCGTGGGCATCCCCGACTGCGGCGGGATCCCCTCGATGTAGTAGACGCGGTACTCCGAGAACGTCGGCGCCGAGTCGGGCACCGCGGCCGCGTAGCTCGCCGCGGCCGCCGCGTCACCCAGGTCGAGCGAGGTGCGCGCGGCGGCGACGAGCGCGAGCCCCATGATCGAGTCGGCCACCGCGCCGCTCGCGCCGGCCGCCTTCGCCGCGCTCGCGATCGCGATCGCCGAGTCGAGCTTGGGCCGTGCCATCTGGAACAGCTCCGCGGGGGTGTACGCCCGGCTCAGGTTGATCGGCGCGCTGCAGAACGTCTCGCCGAGGAGCATGTACGTGTACCCGCCCAGGGCGAGCATGCGCGCGAGGCGCAGGTCGGTGCCCGCCTGCGCGCCGAAGTAGCCCACGAACCGCGCGGCCACCGTGTCCGTGGCGTAGCGGGTGCGCTGGATCGGGTTGTAGGTGAGCGCGTCGATGTCGTTCAGGTTCGTGAACGAGCGCTGGTCGATCGGCCCGTACGACGCGTTCACGTGATCGCTCCGCGACTCGTCGGAGAGCACGCTGCCGTACATCGCGACGGTCGAGTACATCGACTGGAACTCCCCGATCGCGCCCGTCACGAGCAGGTTCGCGTACGTGGTGTCGCCGAGATTCCCGACGTCCACCGAGTTCGGGTTGTTCACGTCGAGGAAGTTGCTGCAGCCGAGGCTCGCGGCGAGGGCCACCGCGGCGACGAGCCCCGTGATTCTCTTGGTAGTGGTTCGCATGGGGTCAGAAGCTGACGTTGAGCGACGCGGTGAACCGGCGGAGCATCGGCAGGGTGTACGAGTCCACGCGGATGAACTGGATGAAGTTCGTGGTCCCCGTCCGGAAGGTGCCGCTGCCGAAGAAGTTCACCTCGGGATCGATCCCCGGGTACTTCTTGCTGATGAAGCCCAGGTTGTGCCCCGAGAGGGTGAGCGTCACGTCCTTGCCGCCGAGGCGGCTCGTGAGCGACTGCGGGAACGTGTAGCTCACCGAGACGTCGCGCAGCTTGATGAAGTCGGCCGGCACGATCCACGGCATCGTCGCGTTCCCGGAGTAGTACGCCGAGTCGGCCGCCGAGAGCGGGTGCGCCGGGTCGTTGAAGTGGAGGCTGTTCCGGTTCGACGCCTGGTCGCGGTTGCGGTCCTTCTGGTCGAACAGGTAGTTGCCGCCCTTGAAGTCGATCAGCGCGTACAGCCGGATGTTGCCGAAGAGCGTGACGGTGTTGGAGAGGCTCCCCTCGTACGTCGGATCGGACGGCCCGACGTACTTGAGCGTCGAGTCGTACTGGAGCTTCCCGTTCGCGTCCAGCGCGTACGAGCCGTCCGGGTTGCGGAGCACGTCCTCACCCCAGAAGCCGGCCACCGGATACCCTTCCTTGATGAGCTGCGTCGGGTACGCCGTGGGCGCGTAGGGATTGTACGGGATGAGCTGCGTGGTGCCGGCGAGGTTCAGCTTGTTCAGCTTGTTGTGGTTCGTGGAGAGCGCGAACTGCGCGTCCCACGTCACGGCGTGCGTCTGCACCGGCGTGCCGCGGAGCGTGAGCTCGATCCCGGTGTTCTGGAGCTGGGCGAAGTTGATGTAGTAGCCGGCGGTGAACCCGGTGGACGCCGGGCTGCCGATCGAGACCAGCGCGTCGTTGGTGGTCTTGTGGTACGCGGTGAACTCGAGCCCCGCGCGGTTCCCGAGGAAGGAGGCGTCGAAGCCCCCCTCGAACTCGCGTCCGCGCTCGGCGTGCAGGTCGGGGTTCCCCGGCGAGCCCGCCGTGAGCCCCGAGCTGACGCTGCCGTCGCCGTTCGCCACGCGGATGGTGCCGTAGGTGCGGAGCGCATCGTACGGCCCGGGGGCGCGCCCGGCCTCGCCGTAGGCGAAGCGGAGGCGGAAGTTGTCCGCATGGATCGCGTCGAAGATCGACGCGAGCGCCGGCTCCTCCGACGCCACGTACGAGAGCGACGCCTTCGGGTAGTACACGTGCTGGAAGTTGTCGCCGAACGCCGAGTTGTTGTCCGCGCGGAGCGCGCCGGTGACGAACAACCGGTTCTTCCAGCCGATCTGCTCCTGCGCGTAGTAGCCGAGGCTCGCGATCTGGGTGAGCCCCGTGGCGCCGGAGACCGTGGTCGCCGACTGGACGAGCTGGAAGTCGGGGGCCGGCAGCCCGTTGCCGTTCGCCGACACCGTGCGCGCGTCGTTCTTCGTCCCCTGCACGCCGACGGAGAACTCGGAGCTCAGGTCCTTCGGCAGCGTGCTGCTGAAGATCCCCGCGTAGTCGAACGTCCAGAGGTGCGTCTGCGGCATGCGCTGCGCGATGAAGCCGCTGGGGAACACGCCGTCGGCGATCGAGAACGCGGAGTTGGGCGCGTAGTAGATCGTCGCGAGCGGATCGTTGATGTCCACGCCGGCCGTGAAGCGGTTGCGGAACCAGGTCGTGGGACGGTAGTTCAGCGTCGCGCCGAGGATGGTGCGGTCGGCGTCGAGCTGGTTGTCGTACTGGTTCGAGAGGTCGGGGGTGCGGATGCGCCACCCGCTGCCATCGTTGGCGGCCGAGCCGGGCTGCCCGCGCGTGGCGCTGATGATGATGCCGCTCGCCGCGTCATCGCCCAGCGGGAGCCGGGTGTGCGTCTTCGTGAAGCTCGAGCTGACCGCCAGATCGATCTTGTCGGTGATCCCGACCGAGAAGTTGGCGCGCGCGCTCCGGCGGTCGTTGTAGCTGTTGAAGAAGACGCCGCGGTCGTTGATCACGTCGGCGCCGGCGAAGAACGAGTAGCGCGGCCCGCCCCCGCCCACCGAGAGCGAGTACTTCTCGTACGGGCCGGTGCGGAGCGCCTGCGGGTCGGTCTCCAGCGGATTGCCGGTGAGCACCGTTCCCTCCGCGAGCCCGTTGCACCCCGGCCAGTTCGTCGTGTCGGCGATGCGCGCCGCCGTGCACGTGGTGTAGTTGGTGAGCCGGGGGAGCGCCCAGTTCGTGCCGCCCCCTTCCACGTGCGCGTCCCAGCGGACCTTCTGCTCGCCGCGCGTCCCCTTCTTCGTGATGATCTGGATCACGCCGCCCGCGGCGTCGGCGCCGTAGAGCGTCGCCGCGGCGGGGCCCTTGATGATCTGGATCGACTCGATGTCCTCGGGGTTCAGCGCGTCGAGCGCCGAGGTCCCCTGCGAGAACACGCCGTCACCCGAGCCGGAGGGGCCGTAGTTCCCGTTCGAGGCATCGTTGTAGCGGATGCCGTCGATGTAGAAGATCGGCCGGTTGGTGGCGCTGAGGGAGCTGATGCCGCGGATGCGGATGTCCGCCGCCGTCCCCGGCACGCCGGAGCCCGGAGTGAGGTGCACCCCCGGCGCCTTGGACTGGAGCAGGTCGCTCACGTTCTGCATCGAGCTCTTCGACGTGAGGTCGCTCACGTCGAGCGTCGTGACACTGTTGCCGAGCTGGCGCTGCGCCACCGGCGCGGCCGTCCCGGTGACGACGATCTGGTCGAGCTGGAGCGCCGCGCGGGAGAGCTGGAAGTCCACCACCACCGGGGAGCCCGCGGCCACCGTCGCCGGCTTCGCGACGGCGGTGTAGCCGATGAGCCGCGCCCGCACGGTGTGCGCGCCGGCGGGCACCTGCGAGATGGTGTATTCGCCGGCGGCGTTGGTGACGGCGCCGAGGTGGGTTCCCTCGACGAACACCTGCACGTCGCTGATGGGATGGAGACTTCCCGTCTCGACGACCTTTCCTTGGATGGTGCCGGCGTCCTGCGCTGCCAGCGGCATCACGGACACGGCGAGCATCGCCGCGGTGGCGGCGAGGGACGCCGTCATCCGGCGGAACCGGAACGACATGAGCGTGCTCCTCCTACTTCGCGTGGGCGAAGGGATCGGGGTGAGCGGTGTGATGGATCCGCGCCCGGGAGTGGACCGCGTGGGGGCGCGGGAGGATCGAAGCGGAGAGATAGGAATTGCTGAACGACGGGAAGCGGTGCGACGGAATACGCTGGAGATCGGACTGCACGCGGGCGCACCCGAGCGTGGCGCACGCCGAGGCGGGTCTAATACGGCTCCCGGCCGAGGCTGTCAAGAACGAACGCGATTAGAGTTCTCTCAGGGCGCTCTCGCGTCCACCCGAATCAGGCCACTCACTCCCGCTCACCGAGCTGCGGCTCGATCTCCCGCGCGTAGCACGCGGGACAGATCCCGTGGCTGAACCGCGTGTTCGTGTGGCTGGAGATGTAGCCCTCCACCGACTGCCAGTAGTTCTCGTCGTCGCGGATCTTCTTGCAGTAGGAGCAGATCGGCAGGATCTCCCGCAGCGTGCGGACCTCGTCGAGCGCCGCCCGCAGCTCGCGCACGAGGCGCTCGCGATCCTCCTCCGCCTGCTTGCGCGCGGTGATGTCCCGCGCCACGGCGAAGATCACCCGCCCGTCGGCGTCCGGCGCGGCGTTCCACAGCAGCCAGCGGTACGAGCCGTCCTTGCACAGGTAGCGGTTCTCGAAGCCGAGCGCCTGCCCGCCCCCGCGCACCTCGCGGTTCTGGTTCAGAGTCCGCTCGCGGTCATCGGGGTGCACGAACTCGATGAACGGGCGCGACATCAGCTCCTGGCGCGTGAGCCCGAGCGTCCGCTCCCACGCGGGGTTGAGCCGCTTGAAGTAGCCGTTGAAGTCGAGGCAGCACACCAGATCGATCGACACGGCGAAGAAGCGCTCCTCCAGGTCCGGGAGCTGGCGCGCCGCCTCGTGCCGGCAGAGCGCCAGCTCCACCGTGAGCCGCAGCTCCCGCGCCGTGCATGGCACGGTGAGGACCTCGTGCGACTCGGTGCCTCCGACGCGCGCGAGCGCCGCGCCTTCGTCGGCGGCGGCCGTGAACAGGACGGCGACCGGCCGGCGCCGGCGGATCTCCTCCACCGTCTTCACGGCGTCCACGTCGCCGGAGAGCGCCACGTCCAGCAGCACGAGCTGCGGCGTCGCCTCGTCCACCAGCGCGATCGCCTCCGCACCCGAGCTGGCGATCGCCGCCACCTCGTGCCCGAGCTCCGCGAGCATCCCTTCCAGCGCCCGCGCGCGGGGGAGCTCGTCATCCACGATCAGGATTCGTCGTCGGTCCATGCACCGTCTCCGCGCCGGCCAGCGAGTGGCGAGGGGGCACCCTCGGGGAGCATCAACCAATCCGCGGCGTGGCCGGTTCCGCGGGCCGGTAATCTAGCCACGGCGTGCCTCCGACCAAGGGACGCCGTGCCCGTCGGTCCGCGTTTCCCCGCTGGCCGCCCACCGTGCCGACGCCTAACTTGTGATCCACCGACTCGAACACGGGAGCCGCCGATGCGCCACCGGACCGCACGCCGGACAGTCGTCGCCGCGCTGGGATTCGTCGTCATCGGCCTCGGGCTCGGCCTCGCCGCCTGTCGTACCGGCGCCACTCGCACCGACGAGCCCATCCCCACCACCGCCACCCTCCACGTGGAGAACCGGGCCTTCGCCGACCGGGTGATCTACGTCCTCCAGAACGGCGTGCGGCGCCGGCTCGGGATGGCGCCGGGGCACACCACCACCGAGCTGACCATCCCCGCCATGTATCTCGTGGGGGGCGCGCCGCTCCGCTTCATCGCCGATCCGATCGGCGGCGACGACGCGCCGATGAGCCAGGAGATGGCGGTCTTCCCGGGAGACGACGTGGTGCTGGTGATCATGGGGACGTAGACCACGACGTGTGGAGCACGGTCGCCAGCAGCCGCTGCGCATCCTGGCTCCACTCGCCCGTCCCCTACAGCCGTGGATCCACCGGCTCGCTCTCCAGCGCGAGCACCCCGAACACGCACTCGTGCACCCGCCGTAGCGGCTCCCCACGGACGAACCGCTCCAGCCCCTCCACGCCGAGCGCGAACTCCCGGAGCGCCAGCGAGCGCTTGGCCGCGAGCCCGCGCGAGCGCAGCCGCTCCAGGTTCTCCGGCAGCGTGTACTCCGGTCCGTAGATGATGCGCAGGTACTCCCGCCCGCGGCACTTCACCGCCGGCTGCACCACCCCGCGCCGCCCGCGCGCCACGAAGGTGAGCGGCTTCACCACCATCCCCTCCCCGCCGCGCTCCGTCAACTCCTCCCACCACGACGTCGCCTCCCGTTCGCTCTCCGGATCGCTCAGCTCCACCACCCGGTGCGCGGTCGTGAACAGCACGCCCGAGTCGTCGGCCGCACGGATGGCGTCGGCCCGTTCCAGGTGCCAGCGATGATCCTTGTCCACGTGCACCGCCCCTTCCGTGGCGAGCACGTGAAACGGCGCCAGCCGGAGATCGCCCACCGACCGCACCGGCCAGCAGTAGCGCCGGTACGCCTCGGCGTATCGCGCCGCCAGCGCCTCGCGCATCTCCATCCGCTCCACCAGCGCGTCCACCGCCAGTCCACGCTCCGCCGCCGCGCGGAGCACGGCCACGCTCTCCGGCAGCGCGCCCCCCGCCGCCGCGCCGACGGCGGCGTACTGGTTCCGGATCAGCTCCTGCGCCTTGGCGGACCAGGGCATCAGCTCGCAGTCGAGCACCATCCAGTCGGTTCCCAACCGCTCCCAGCTCCCCGCGCGCTCGATGGCGCCGCGCACGATGTCGAGCAGCTCCCGCTCCACCACCGGATCGTCGAAGAAGCGCCGTCCCGTGCGAGTGGTGATGATCCCCACGCCTTCCCCCACCACGCCGAAGCGACGGCGTGCCGCATCCTCGTCGCGGCAGATCACCACCACCGCGCGCGAGCCCATGTGCTTCTCCTCGCACACCACCCGCGGCACCCCCTGGTTCCGGTAGTAGGCGAACGCCTCGGTCGGGTACTCGAGGTACCCCTCGCGCGCCGTCGTCTCCGATGGCGACATCGTGGGCGGCAGGTACACCAGCCACTTGGGGTTCGCGGCGAACCGGCTCATCACCTCGAGCGCCGCCGACGCGTTCTCCTCGCGGATGGTCACGTTGTGATGCAGCCGGGTGGACACGATGCGCTTCCCGACGACGTCCGCCAGGTCGAGCACCTCGTCCTCCCGGTGCTGCGCCGAGAGATCTGGCGCGAGCAACTCGTCAGGCAGGAACGGCCGCGCCGGCTCGGCGTACGTCGCACCGGCGGGAACCGACAGCAGCTCCTTCTCCGGCCAGCGCAGCGCCGTGAGCTTTCCCCCGAACACGCAGCCGGTGTCGATGTTGATGGTGCGGTTGAGCCACTCCGGCTGCGGCACCGGCGTGTGGCCGTAGACCACGTGCGCACGCCCCCGGTACTCCGCGGCCCAGTTGTACCGGACCGGCAGCCCGAACTCGTCCGTCTCCCCCGTGGTCTCCCCGTACAGCGCGAAGTCGCGCACCCGCCCGGAGCCGCGCCCCTGCATCTCCTCCTTCATCCCCGCGTGCGCCACCACCAGCCGCCCGCCGTCGAGCACGTAGTGGCTCACGAGACCGTCCAGGAATTCCGCCGCGCGCTCGCTCAGCTCCGGCGGCTCGGCGCCGAGCTGCGCGAGCGACTCGGCGAGCCCGTGCGTGACCTGCACGTCGCGCCCGCGCAGCTTCTTCACCAGCTTGAGATCGTGGTTCCCCGGCACGGCGAGCGCCGTCCCCGCCTCCACCATGGCCATCGCCGTGCGAAGCACGTCCGGCACCCTCGGCCCACGGTCCACCAGGTCGCCGAGGAAGACCGCCTTCCGCCCCTCCGGGTGTCGCCAGATCCCGTCGCCATCGCGCGCGTAGCCGAGCATCGAGAGCAGCGCCTCCAGCTCCGTCGCGCACCCGTGCACGTCGCCGATGATGTCGAACGGGCCGTGGTCGCTCTTGCGGTCGTTCCACAGCGGCTGCCGCTCGATCTCCACGCGCGCGATCTCCTCCTCCGACCGCAGCACGTGCACGTGACGGAAGCCCTCCCGCTGGAGGGCGCGCAGCGACCTGCGGAGCTGGCTCGCCTGCTGGCGGATCACGTGCGCGCCGAAATCGCGGTCCGCGCGCGCCGCGTTCCGCGCCTCGCACACACGCTCCGGCAGGTCGAGCACGATGGCGACCGGCAGCACGTGGTACTGGCGCGCCAGCGCGACGAGCGGATTCCGAGCCTCCGGCTGCACGTTGGTGGCATCCACCACGGTGAGGAGCCCCCGCTCCAGCCGCTTCGCGACGATGTAGTGCAGCACTTCGAACGCCGCCTTCGTCGCCGACTGATCGTTCTCGTCGTTCGACACGAGCCCGCGGCAGAAATCCGACGAGATGGTCTCGAACGCCCCGAACCGGGTGCGGGCGAACGTGCTCTTCCCGCACCCGGACGGGCCGATCAGGACGACGAGCGACAGCTCGGGAATGGTCAGCTTCATCTCACCCTCGTGTAGTCACTGCCTCGTGAAGATCCCCATCTGCGTCGGCGGGCCGACCTCCTCGTCCACCGGCCCCACCGGCGTGAAGCGGACGGCGTAGCCGAAGCGCTCGGCGACCGTCGTGGCCCACCGCCGGAACTGCTCGCGCGTCCACTCGAAGCGGTGGTCACGGTGCCGGAACCGCCCCGCCGGGAGCGTCTCCCAGCGCACGTTGTACTCGGCGTTCGGCGTCGTCAGCACCACCGTCCCCGGCCTCGCGAACTCGAACGCCACCCGCTCGAACGCCGCGAGCCGCGGCGGATCGAGGTGCTCGATCACCTCCACCACCGCCGCCGCATCGAAGCCGGCGATCCGCTGGTCGCGGTACATCAGCGAACCGTGCAGCAGCTCGATCCGCTCCCGCTGCTTCGGCGGCATCCGGTCCAGCTTCAGCCGGTCCATCGCCGTCTCCAGCGCCCGGTACGACACGTCCATCCCCACGATCCGCGTGAACTGCCGGTCGTCGAGCAGCATGCGGAGGAGTCGTCCTTCGCCGCACCCCAGGTCCAGCACCGATGCCGCGCCGCACCCGCGCAGCGCGCCGAGCACCGCCGCGAGGCGCTGCTCGTTGAGGCTCATCGGCCGCTCCAGCGCGCCCTCCTCCGCGTCGCGCGCCGCCGGAGCGGACTCGCCCTCCTCCGCATCATCCTCCGCGACCAGTCGCGCGATGGCGTCGCGCACGAGCGAGTGCCGGTGCTTGAGGTAGCGGCGCGCGATCGTCTCCCGCTCCGGATGCGTCGCGAGCCACCCCTGGCCGTGGCGGACCAGCTTCTCCACCTCATCGTCGCCCACCCAGTAGTGCTTCTCGTCGTCGAGCACCGGGATGAGCACGTAGAGGTGCGTGAGCAGCTCCGCCAGGCGCTTCTCCCCGGCCAGCGTCACCGTGTAGTAGCGGCTCGCCCCCCACTCCGGCACCGTCGCGTCGAGCGGCTGCGCCTCGGCCGTCACCGTGTAGCCCAGCGGCTCGAACAGCCGGTGGAGTAAGCTCTCGCCGCCGCGGCACGGGACCACCGACAGCCGTGCCTCGAGCGGCAGCGCCGTCTCGGCCAGCGCCTGCCGGTCCTTGCTCCGGCCGGCCATCGCCGTCCCGAACACGCTCGAGATCGCGACGCTCAGGAACGACGAGGCGACGTACGGCCGATCGTTCACGTACTGCGCGAGCAGTCCGCCGTCGCCCGCCGGCCCTCCGCGGCCGCGGACGAGTCCCACCGGATCCACGTCGAGCACCAGCGCGGCGGTGCAGCGCTCGGCGGCTGCCTCCGGATACACCACGTACGCGCGCCCGAACGAGAGCTCGAAGCTCTGCGCTCGGGAAGGATTCTTGTGCAGCAGGTATCCGAGGTCCGTCGCCGGCTGGTGCGTGGTGCTGATCGTGAGGAGCATCGCTCGTGAAGTATGGGCCGCGTCGGTACGGGAACGGCGTGAAAACGGAATCGCCCCACCTGGCGCATCGCGCAGGTGGGGCGATCGAGAATCATCCCCGGGAGCCGGAGGACGGGCGGCCGTGGCGCCGGCCCTCCTATGCTTCCCCTACGCGTCCGACTGGTGCTGTGAGCTCGCGAATGCCTGGGAGCGCGTCCACGCGGCGGCTGCCGGCGCACGCGGGCGACGCGACGTCGTAGCTCGAGCGTGGGCACGCGAGCAGTCCCACCCCGCCGGTTCGGGCGGGGGCTGGGTGCTGCTGTTCGATGCCGCGGCGAGCGAACGAGATCATCGCGATGACGTGTAGGGTGAGCGGTCCTGGTGGGTCCAGGTGGGAAACACGTTAATCGTCGCGCGAGAGCGCCGTCAAGGATCGCGTGGCCCGTCGGCCATCGATGCCGCCTCCGCCCCCCGCCCATGCTCTTCCCGCGCCAGCGCGCGGCACAGCTCCGCCGTCGCATCGTCCGCCGGGAAGGTGCACTCGATGCGCAGCTCGTCGAGCGTCACGTCGCGCGGCGTGCCGAACGAGGTGATCGTGGAGAAGAAGCTCAGCTCCCTTCCGCCCTTGCGAAACACCACCGTCAGGACGTGTGGCGGCGCCGCGCCCAGCTCGCGCGTGCGCCACCGCGACGGCACGCCCGGATAGCGGAGCACCTCGTCGAGCAGCGCGCGCGCGCCGGCGTCCGACGGCACCGCCGCGATCTCCTCCTGGAGGTGACGCACGAGGTCCGCGGCCACCTCCTCCCAGTTCGCCACCACCGCGCGCACGTCGTCGGGGTCGAAGAACTGTCGCAGCATGTTGTCGTGCCGGCTCGCCGTGCCGAAGAAGCCGCAGACGCGCATCGCCGCCCGGTTGGTCCGCAGGATGTCCCACCGCCGGTTCAGCACGAACGCGGGGTACGGCTCCTGGTGCTCGACGATGAGATCGATCGCGCGGCGCACCTGCGCGAGCTCCGGCGCATCCAGCCGCGTCTCCGTGTACTCGGGCGCGTACCCCGCGGCCACGAGGAGCGCGTTGCGCTCGCGGAGCGGCATGCCGAGCGTGTCGGCGAGGCGCGCGACCATCTCGCGACTCGGCCGCGCCTTCCCCGTCTCCACGCAGCTCAGGTGACGCGCGGACACCCCCGCCTCGAGTGCCAGGGCGAGCTGGCTCAGACGCCGCGCCGCGCGCCACTCGCGAAGCAGCGCCCCCGCGCGAGCCGCGGACCGCGGCGCCTTCGGCGAGCGGGAGGTGGTGGTCGGCATGCGAGGAATCTACCCACCCTCATTGGTGGGAACCATGACCTCGGACGTCATTGATCCGCCCCTCGCGCCCCCCGTATTCCTTCCGCCCCCGGATCGGCAGGTCTCGTCACGTACACCAGGAGACTGCATGCGTCGAAGAGAGTTCATGGAGATGACGGCTCGTACGCTCGCCGCGAGCGCGCTCGCGGGCTGTGCATCGAGGCTCGCGCGCGGCGGCGACTCGCGCGCCACCCACCCCGGCGATTCGCTGACCACGGCCGACTACCGCGCGATGCGGCGCGTGGCCCCGATGCGCCAGGGCCGCATCGCGTACATCGATCGCGGAACGGGCGACGCCGCGCTCTTCCTCCACGGTTTCCCGCTCAACAACTATCAGTGGCGGGGCGCGATCGCGCGCCTCTCGGCGCACCGCCGGTGCATCGCGCCCGACTTCCTCGCCATGGGCTACACCGAGGTCGCCGATGGCCAGAGCGTCGCGCCGCCGGCGCAGGCGGAGATGGTCCTGGCGCTCCTGGACGTCCTCGGCATCTCCACCGCGGACATCATCGCGAACGACAGCGGCGGCGCCGTCGCGCAGCTCATCGTCGCGCACCATCCCGAGCGGGTCCGCACGCTGCTCCTCACGAACTGCGACGCGGAGCCCGACAGCCCGCCCCCCGCGCTTCTTCCCGTGATCCAGATGGCGCACGAGGGGACGTTCCCCGACCGCATGATCGCGCCATCGGTCGACGACAAGGAGATCGCGCGCTCGGCCAACGGGCTCGGCGGAGCGGCGTACACCTACCCCGCGAAGCTCGCCGACGACACCATCGACTACTATCTCGCGCCCCTCGTGAGCTCCCCGGAGCGCAAGGCGCTGGCGAATGCGTACGCCATCGCGCTGGAGCACAACCCGCTGGAGGGAATCGAGCCGCTGCTGAAGCGGTGCACCATCCCCGTTCGCATCGTGTGGGGGACCGGCGACACGATCTTCTCCGCGGAGAGCCCGGACTACCTGAGCCGCACCTTCGCCGGCTCGCGCGGCGTGCGGCGCGTGCCGGGAGCGAAGCTCTTCTTCCCCGAGGAGTACCCGGACCTCATCGCCGAGGAAGCCCGCCGGCTCTGGGGGGTCGGCTGACGCATCGGTGCTCGCGCGCGCGACGCGCTCACGCTCCGGGGTGCCCCACCGGTATGAGGTAGAGGGGCTCCTCGCCGGGCGGGAGGTGCAGGGCGTCGCGCACGCGCTGGTCGTCGAACGCGCCGATGGGCACCGCGCCCAACCCGAGCGCCACCGCCTGCAACAACAGGTTCTGCGCGGCGTGCCCCGCCTCGAGGTGCACGAAGCGCTCGGCGCGGCCGTCGTACTTCGCCGCCGTGCGCGCGACCACGGCCGTGATGACGAACACCGCGGGCGCCTCGACGACGACGCTCTGCCGGTACGCCGCGCGTGCCAGCTCCGGGCGCGGGTCGTGCGCCAGGAGCAGCTCCTGGCGATGGCCGCGCGGCTGGTAGTGCGTGAGCCCGCCGCGGCGCGCGACGTACACCTCGAGCGGGTAGAGCGCGCCGGCGGAGGGCGCCGTGCGGAAGCCCTCCGGGCTCGTCACCCCCTGCGCGGCCCACAGGAGCTGCGCGATCGTCCGCTCGTCGAGCGTGTCGGGGGCGAACGCGCGTACGGAGCGCCGGCGCGCCAGCGCCTCCTCCAACGTCATCCGGCCGCGCACCGACGCCGCCGGCAATGCGCGGAACGTGCTCGTCGCGACCGTCATCGTGTCCATCATGGTGTCCACCTGCCGCGCGCGCGATTCGGGGGCGCGACACGCCAACGATCCGGCGAGTGCCGCGATCGGCGCGGCGCGCAGTCGTCGCATGCCGTCCCGCTCCGTGGTGTGAGATTCCCCGTCCCCCGGTCCCGTACCCACGATCCCCCGCTCCACGCTGCGCCGCGGCGCGTCCGACGCCAATCCGGGAAACGGCACCGGGGTCGTGGTGGGATGCCGGACGAGCCGCGCGCGCCGTCGGCGCTCGGCGCGCCGGGGCGCGCTCGAGCGGCTCGCACGCGCGAGGCCGGTGGGCGGTGCCCGCCGGGCTGGGAGCGGAAATTGCGAGCGCTCGGAGAAGATCTCTCGCGAGCAGCCGGCGCGTCGTCTGCGGGCACGCCCAGTCTCCATGTCGCCCATCCGCATCCGCCCCGATCTCCTCTGGGCCTGGCACGGCCCATCGTCACTCATCGTCGACGCTCGCGGCGACTGCTCGGAGCGCCATCCCCTCTCCGGCTTCTTCTTTCGCGAGACGCGTTATCTCCGCACGCTTCGCCTCGAGGTGAACGGCGAGCCGCCATGGCTCTGCGACAGTGTGGCCACGGCGCCCGACGCACTCGGCGCCACCTTCGTGTATCCGGAAGTCGTGGCGTACGGCGGCGGCGGGAGCGGGGCATCCATGGGCGACCTGCCGACGGACACGCGCGGCATCCGGAGCCGGTCGCTCACGCTGCGGCTCGACTACCGCGTCCGGTTCGCTTCGCTCGACGTCTCGGTGCGCGTCGCCAACGACTCGCTCGCGCCCGTGGAGCTCACGGTGTCGTGGATGATCGACGCGGACTTCGCGGACCTCCTCGAAGCGAGCGGCGGCGCGCCCCCTCACGACGTGCCGCTCCGCACGTCGATCGACGCCGCGCACGGCGGGTGTCACGTCCAGTACGCCCACGCGGATGCCGCGTCACCCTACCGCACCGACCTCACCGCCGCGGGGCCGGGGGATTGGTCCGCGACCGCCGACAGGATCGCGACGCGTCTCGTGCTCGCCGCGCGAGAGAACGCCGAACTGACGCTTCGGATCCGCGCGCTCGACTGGGAGCCGCAGCCCGAGGACGCGGAGATCGAGCGGCGCGAGCAGGCGCTCCACGCGTGGCGTGAGCGGCTGGCGCGCGTGGAGGTTCCGCCAGACCGGATCGCCGAGCGCATCATCCAGCGTGCCGTCGGCGACCTCGCCTCGTTCCCGCTGCTCGAGGGCGAGTCGGACGAATGGCTCGCGATGCAGGCGGGGATGCCCCTCTATCCCGCGCTCTTCGGCCGTGACTCCGTGACCACCACGTGGCAGGCGGCGATGATCGATCGCGGCGATGCGCTCGACCAGGTACTCACCCGGCTCGGCCGGCTCCAGGGAAACACCGAGGACGATTGGCGGGACGAGCAGCCGGGACGGATCATTCATTCGGTGCGCCAGGGCCCGCTCGCCCGCTCGCGGAGGAATCCGTTCGCGCGCTATTACGGCGACTTCGCGAGCCCGTTGGCCTACGTGATCGCGATCGCCCAGCTCTACGCGTGGACGGGGGAGAAGTCGCGCATCGTCAGGCATCGCGACACCGTGCTCCGCGTGCTCGAGTGGGCGCGCCGCTACGGCGACGCCGATGGCGACGGCTACCTCGAGTACCGCACCCGCTCCCCGGATGGCGCCAAGAACCAGGGATGGAAGGACAGCGGGAACGGGATCGTCTACGAGGACGGCCGCATCGTCCCCGACCCGATCGCCACCTGCGAGCTCCAGGGCTACTGGTACGCGGCGCAGCAGATGTGGGCCGTGCTGAGCTGGGTGCTGGGCGAGCACGAGGAAGCGAAGGCGCTCTGGCGAAGCGCGCGCGAGCTGAAGGCACGCTTCAACCGCGATTGGTGGATCCCCGAGGAGCGCTGCATCGCGCTGGCGCTCGACCCCGAGAAGCGCCAGGTCCGGAGCATCACGTCGAACGCCGGTCAGTGCCTGGCGGCCGGCATCGTGAGCAGGGAGCACGTTCCGCCACTCGTCGGCCGCTTGTTCGCGCCGGACCTGTTCAGCGGATGGGGGATCCGGACGCTCTCGACCGGGCACCCCGCGTACAACCCGGTCAAGTATCACCTCGGCTCGGTGTGGCCCGTGGAGAACGCGACGATCGTCTTCGGGCTCCGGCGCTTCGGCTTCGACCAGCGGGCGCTCGACCTCGCCGACGGACTCTTCGACCTCGCGCGGTTGTACGAGCACGAGCGCGCGCCGGAGTGCGTCGGCGGGTGGCCCCGGTGGAAGAATGCGTCCCCCGGCACCTACCCCCAGGCCAATGCGCCGCAGGCGTGGAACCAGAGCGGCGTGGTGCTCCTCATGCAGACGCTGCTCGGCTTGCAGCCCGTCGCGGCGCTCGATCTACTCGTGATCGACCCCGTGCTCCCGGCATGGATGCCGGAGGTGATCGTGCGCGGGCTTCGGCTGGGCGGCGCGACGGCCACGCTCCGCTTTCGTCGCGACGAGGATGGCAAGACGCACACCGACGTGCTGGAGAAGCGCGGCACGCTCCACGTGCTCCGGCAGCCGCCCCCCGAATCGCTCACGGCCGGAATCGGCGACCGGTTCGGCGCGCTGATCGAGCACCTGCTGCCGCACTGGGACTGAGCCGCGAGCATCGGCACGCCCTTCCGTGAAGATCAGCTTCGCGAAGTACCCGTCCCGCCCTGCGCCTCCTCCATCAACACCTCCACCTCCCTGTCGAACTGGAGCTCCGTCTCCGGCACCCCGAGCTCCACGGCATCCACGATGGTGCCATCGCGATCGACGAGGAACGTCATCCCGGGCTTGATCTCCCAGCTCCGCCCGAACGAGTAGTGTGTCTCGTTGGGGGTGGGGCGATCGATGCGCCGCCGATCGGGCTCGCCGAGCCGCCAGAACTGCGTGGTGGTCACGGCGAGCGCGCCGGGCAGGTGATGGAAGCCCTGCCACCAATCACGCAGCGCCGCCGCCTCCTGCTCGGGCGTCGGCGGCGCCATCTCCGAGAAATACCCGTGCGTCCGCGCGACGATGGTGACCTCGAGCGCCGGAAAGCGCTGCGCGAGGCGGTGCAGCGCGGCGTAGGTCGGCCAGCACTTGCCGTTGCTCATGCTCCGGCACTCGTAATCGAGGAACGCCACGAGTGCCACCTTCCCCCTGGTCGGCCGCGGCGTGCTCGCGTCCGTCCGGCCGAACCAGAAGGTGCCCTCCACGGGCGGCGCGGAGCGGCCGATCGGGATGGTCAACGCGTCGGGGCGCTCGCCGCTCGCCTGCGCCCACATCGCACGCTTGAGCGCGACGAAGCCGCGGGTGCCGTGGCGGAGGGTGTCGAGCAGCTCGCGCTCCCGCACCATGACCAGCGCCCTGTACGCGGCCAGGGCGGCCCACGACCGGAAAGGTGCGAGCTCGCCGTCGGCCGCGCTGTCTCTCGCCACCTTGCCCACGTACCACTCGACCACGCGCCGCACTCTCGCGGTGTCCTCCACGCGCTCGGCGGCGGTGAGGAACCGGAACACCGACTCGATGCGGTCCTGGATGGAGTGCACGGAGTCGGGGAGCGCGTTGGCCTCCACCAGCAGCGATTCCGCCACGGCGAGCCGCGCGGGGTGCGGCCGGAACCACGGGTGCCCGGTGGAGGTGAACACGTAACCCGACACCGCGGAGTCGAGCACCGCCGCCCGCTCACGGAGTGCCCCGGGCGCGATCCCCTTCAGCCGCCGATGGAGCAGCGTCGCCACGTCCGCGTCGCGCCCCGCGAACAGGTACAGCGGCTGAAGGATCGTGAACTCCGTCGCCTGAACCGTCGCCGCATCGAACCGGGCGCCGCACCGCCGCGCCGTCTCCGTGACCGCCGCCGGCGGCGGTGCCTCGGCCCGACTCGGCGTCAGCGCCAGGGTGTCCGCCCACACCGTGTCCCAGCCCTCGACGTGTTCCTCCACCCGCTGCACCGCGGCGAGGCAGTCCTCGGGGGTGGTGTAGCGCTCGATGTCCCCCGTGTCGCTGGGCCAGGGAAAGCTCGTCTGCGCGCCGGCCGGGCGCGCGACGAGCGTGCCGAACGCGCCGAGCGCGAGGGAGAGCAGCGCGATCACCAGCCGGCGGCGGCGCCGGCGGCCATCCGTTCTCGCAATTCGATTGGTCGCGCTCATACGGCGTCGATCACGCTCGTGAAGCTGAAATCGCGCGCCTTCAGCGGCGGCACGATCGCCGGCGCGTCCGGGCTGAACACCGGCACCGGCACGCCGAGCTGCTCGATGCTGTTCAGGACGAACAGCGGGGATTCGGTGAAGCGAAGGTTCTTGACCGCCTTGCTGATCTTCCCGTTCTCGACCAGCCACAGGCCGTCGCGCGTGAGGCCGGTCGCCAGCACGGTGCTCTCGTCGAGGAGCATGATGTCGGAGAAGCGCGTCACGAGCAGCCCGCGCCTGGTGGACTGGATCATCTCCTCCACCGATGTCTCGCCGCCGCTCATCCGGTAGCTCCGGCTGTTGAGGTTGCCGAGCGGCTCGTTTCGCGTGCTCAGTGCGTGCTCCCGGTAGTCGGACAGCGTCGCGAGCACGCCGTGGTCGATCCACGTGACCGGCCGGTACGGCTCGTCCATCTCGTTGAAGGGAACCACGCCGAGTAGCGGATCCGCCGGATCGTGGCTGATCGTGATCCGCTCGTCGACGACCCTGGCGCCGA
>DASTSH010000230.1:0-5600 GCA_035760785.1 Gemmatimonadaceae bacterium
AGGGCGACTTCCACCAGTGGATCCAGTACGACCTGCTGTACGTGCAGCACATGTCGTGGTGGGTGGATCTCAAGATCCTCGTGGCGACGGTGGTCACGCTGGGCGGCAATCGCCCGGTCGCGCTCGAGCGGATCATCCCGCGGGCGGCGCTGCCGCCGGCTGAGCCGCGCGACGGCGCCGCGAACGGCGCGGTGCGCGCGACGCCCGCGCGGGGGGCGGCGCGCCGGTGGCGCGCGGACGTGGCGGCGCGATGAGCGGCGGATCGCGCACCCTGGCCGTGCTCTGCGCGGGGACGCTCGCGGTCGCGCTGCACGCGCACCCGGCCGCGGCGCAGGCCACCGAGACCACGCGCGACTGGCTGGTCACGCTCGGCGTCGAGAGCGGGTGGGAGAGCAACGTGCGCTTTCCCGAGGCCGGCGACTCCGGCGACGTGGTGACCCGCGCGTCGGGCGGGATCGCTCACGTGATCCAGACCCCGCGCTCGCGGTTGTCGCTCGGCGTGGCCGGGAGCGCCGCGATGTTCCGGAAGCTCGACGACATGAATCAGCGCACCTACAGCCTGCTCGGCTCCGCCAGCCGGCAGCTCACCCCCCGGTTCACGGTGGGGGTGAACGGTGCGGTGAACACCAACTACTCGCGCGGGGTGACGTACATCGCCGACGCCCCCGTGCTGCTGCCGCTCACGCTCTGGCGCCAGCAGATGGGCGCGGGGGACGTGAGCTACACGTTCTCGCCGACGCTCACCGGCACCGCGAACGGGAGCTGGAACCGGGTGACGTTCGACTCGCCGCTGCTGGTGGGGGGCTCCACGGTGCGCGCGCAGGCGGGGCTGACGCGCCGCTACGCGTCCGACGCGTCCATCGGCTTCACGACACAGTTCGAGCGCAACATCACGGGGGGGCAGACGCTCGACTCGTCCGCGACGGGCGGGGCGATGCTCGATTCGACCGCGACAGCGGGAGAGACGCTCGACTCGTACTCGCTGCTCGGTGAATGGATGCGGCGATACGGGCGGCTCGAGCTGCACCTCCGCGCCGGCGCGGTCGTGAACGGCTCCGCGGCCGAGGGGGCGGCGCGCGTGCTCCCGGCCGCCGGCGCGGAGCTGACGCAGCGGCGCGCGCGCGGATCCACGTCGCTGCGCTACGAGCACAGCGTGACGCAGGCCTACGGGCTCGGGCGGCTGGTGTCCACGGATCAGGTGGCGCTCGCCACGGACGTCACGACCGTGCGCGGCTTCACCTTCCGCGTGGACGGCGGTGAGTCGTGGAGCAGCGATCCCTCTCGGAGCGGCTTCCAGTACACGCTCACGAGCCTCAACGCGGGGATCCAGCAGGTGGTGCTGTCCGATGTGGCGCTGGGGCTCGCGGTGTTCCTGCGGCGGGCCGGCGGAGACTATCCGCACCTGAACAGCTACGGTGTCCGCGCCACCCTCAACTTTGCCGGCTCGGCCGGTCGCATCTGGGGCAAGAAAGGCCCCAAGCCCGATACCAAAAAGTAGAGAAGAGCCATGCGAACTTCCCCGGTGTCCACCGATCCGTCGCGTCGCCGCCCCCGCGGGCACCGGCGCATGCTGCGCTCGATCTGCCTCGCCGTCGCGAGCGTGACGGCGGCGGCCTGCGCCTCCGGCAAGGGCACGTACGTGTGGGTCGATGATTATCCGGTGCCCACCTCCGTCGCGGCCGGGTACACCATCGGCGTCGGCGACCTCCTCGACGTGCAGGTGTGGGACAACGACAAGCTGTCCACGAAGGCGCGCGTGCGCACGGATGGCCGGATCTCCGTGCCGCTGCTCGACGACATCGTGGTGGTGGGGAAGACGCCGGAGGATCTGGCGCGCGAGCTCGAGCGCCAGCTCGCGCAGCAGAACCTGGTGCTGAAGCCACGCGTGAGCGTCGCCGTCACGGAGATGCGCTCGCTGAGCGTCTCGGTGCTCGGCGCCGTCGCGCATCCGGGGATCTTCACCCTCGAGC
The DNA here is from genome assembly GCA_035760785.1 of Gemmatimonadaceae bacterium. Taxonomy (GTDB): domain Bacteria; phylum Gemmatimonadota; class Gemmatimonadetes; order Gemmatimonadales; family Gemmatimonadaceae; genus JADGGM01. The sequence continues at coordinate 1,971 of DASTSH010000230.1, forward strand.
CGGGGGGCGGGGTGGCGGAGGCGCTCGCGAGCGCCGGGGGGCTCACCGAGTTCGCGCACAAGGACCGCATCTTCGTCGTGCGGCGCACGCCGCAGCCGGTGCGCATCCGCTTCACGTTCTCCGGGCTCACCGGCAAGTCAGGGCACGCCTCGCTCTTCCGCCTGCGCCCCGGCGATGTGGTCGTGGCGGAGTGACCGCCGAGCGGCGCGATGCAGAAGCTGATCCTGGTGTCGATCCTGGTCGCGATGCTCTTCCTGCCCATGCGCGCCGCGCGCGACGCATCGGCGGCCCGGGGCTTTCGCCGCGCCGTGGTGGGCTTCGCGGTGTTCGTGGGACTCTACGTGATCGCGATCGTGTACGTGCTGCCCCGGCTTCCGGGCTCCTGAGGAATAGGAATCATGCAGATGCCACTTCGTACCCCTGGACGGCCTGACGACGGGGAGGGCGCTCGAGCCGGGGCGCGGCCGCGCGGCCCCGCGCGCGTGCATCGGCTCGAGACGACGGGCGGACGCCCGCCGCTCGACGCCGACGATCCGGTCTTCAGCCTCTCCGCCGCGCGCGAGCTGCTCGGCTTTCCGCTCCGCGCCGTGGGGCGTCATCGTGCGCTGGCGTGGGGACTGTTCGGAACCGTCGTCGGCGCCACCGTACTGGTGGCGGTGCTCATGCCGCGGCACTGGGTCTCGGAGACGAAGCTCATCGCCGATCGGAACGTGGTGATGCCGGCGCTCGACAACCCGCGCCGGGCGATCCCCACGGGCTCCGATACGCCCACGCGGCTCGCCGCGGAGGCGGTGCTGAAGCACGACAACCTGGTGGAGATCATCCACGAGACGAATCTGCTCGCCACGTGGCCGAAGATCCGCTCCCCCATGGGACGGCTCAAGGGGATGGTGATGGACTGGATGGGGAAGCCCATGAGCGACGCCGACCGGATGCGGGCGCTCATCGGGATGCTGGAGCAGCGGCTGTACGTGAAGACCGATGACGGGACGGTGACGATCGGCGTGGACTGGCTCGACCCGCAGATGGCGTACCGCCTGGTGTCGACGGCGGAGCAGAACTTCCTCGAGCAGCGGCACGCCACCGAGGACGCGATGATCACGGAGAGCATCTCGATCCTCGAGCACCACGTCACGGGGGCGCGGCAGGAGATCGAGGAATCCATGGCGGCGCTGAAGGCGAAGCACGTCACGCCGGACCGCACGGCCATCGCGGCCATCGAGAAGCCGGTGGTGCGGTCGCGCGCCGTGACGGCGGAGATCGCGACGCTCCGCACCGCGCTGCGCGCGAAGCACCAGATGATCACCGACCTCGAGACGTCGCGCAGCCAGCGCGTGGCGGCGCTGCAGACGCGCCTCGCGGAGCTGCGCAACAGCTACGGGCCGGCGCACCCGGAGATCGCGAACACGCAGGAGAGCATCCGCGCGCTGTCCAGCGACTCGCCGCAGCTCGCCACGCTGCGCACCGAGGAGGCGGCGATCCGGTCGCGGCTGGTGGCGCTCGGCGCCAGCCCCGACGATCCCACCGACGGCGCCACGGCGCAGCCGGAGCTCGCGGCGCTGGCGCTCGAGCGGCTCGCGCGGGCGCAGGTCGACTCGGCCGAGGATCCCGAGGTGGCGTACGCGCGCTCACGCCTCAAGATCGCGACCACCGACTACGAGGACATGCTCGACCGCCTTCAGGCGGCGCGCATCGAGCTCGAGACGGCGCGCGCGGCGTTCAAGTACCGCTTCGACGTGGTCAACCCGCCCGAGGTGCCGAAGCATCCCTCGAAGCCGCAGCTGCCGGTGCTCCTCATCGGCGGTCTCTTCATGGGGGTCCTGCTCGCCGTGTTCGGCGCGACGGCGGTGGACGTCCTGGGCGGTCGCGTGCTCGAGCCGTGGCAGGTGTCGCGCCAGCTCGGGCTTCCCGTGGTCGGGGACGTGCACGCCCCATGACCGTCGCGAGCGTGGCTCCGGAGCACGGACCGGCGTGGCAGGCCGGCTCGCGGACCCGCGCTCGGGAGCGAGCCGCGCTCGCGCTCGTCCTCTCCCTCCTGCTGGTGAGCGTGGCGCTCCTGGCGCTCACCGGCAACCCCGCGGCGGCGCTCTGGCCAGCGCCGGCGCTCGCGTGCGCGTGGGCGGTGTGGAAGCTGCCGCTGCGTCACACGCTGCTCGCGTACGTGGGCGTGGCGCTCACCACGAGCATCGCCGTGGTGCTCGAGACGTGGACGCCGCCGGCGCACGTCGTGTACGAGTTCCTCTCGGGGAACCTGAACTCGCTCACCGGCATCGAGGCGCTGCGCTTCTCCGGGGCGGAGCTGGTCTACATGCTCCTGCTCGGAGTCGTCCTGCTCCGGTACCTGATGGGTGAGCGGACCGATCGGGTGGGGCGCGGACCGGTGCCGAGCGCGCTGTATCTCGTGCTCGTCGTCGCGTTCACCGCCGTGCTCGCGCTCGAGCTGTGGGGGATCGCGCGCGGCGGCGCCGACGTGCGGCAGTCGCTCTGGCAGTTCCGCGAGCTCCTCTGGCTGCCGGTCCTCACGGGAGTGTTCTGCTACGCCCTGCGCGGGCCGCGCGACATACCGGCGTTCACGGGGACGTTCACCGCCGCGGCGTGCATCAAGATCGGGATCGGCATCTACTTCCTGGTCGCCGTCGCCATCCCGCAGCGCGAGCGGCCGCCGTCGATGACGGGGCACGAGGACTCCATCCTGTTCGTCACCGTGGCGTTCATCACCGTGGCGGCGTGGGCGCACCGCCCCACCGTCGCGCGGTTCCTGAACGCCGCCGTCATCGGGGGGTGGGTGATGCTGGGGCTCGTGCTCAACCAGCGCCGCATCGCCTTCGTGAGCCTGCTCGCGAGCGTCTTCGTGCTCTACCTGATGCTGCAAGGGCCAGTGAAACGAGGCATCACGCGCGTCATCCTCTGCTCGCTCCCGGTGTTCGCCATCTACCTCATGCTCGGCCGGCATCGCGACCACGGGTTCTTCAAGCCGGCGGCGATGATCATGTCCGTGGCGCAGCAGAAGGACGCCTCCAGCGCGACGCGCGACATCGAGAACTACAACCTCATCCAGACGCTCAAGCCGAACATCGCGATGGGGACGGGATGGGGGCACGAGTACCGGGAGCTGGTGAAGGCGTACGACATCGAGAAGGCGTTCGCGCAGTATCGCTTCGTGGCGCACAACAGCATCCTCTGGCTGCTCGGGATCGGCGGCACGCTCGGCTTCATCGCGCTCTGGCTGCCGGTGGTCGCCGGCGTCTTCTTCGCCGCGCGGAGCTACCGCTTCGCGCGCGACCCGCTGGAGCGGACCGGGGCGATCACGATCATCGCGATCCTGATCGCCTACATCGTCCAGGCGTGGGGGGACATGGGGACGCAGGGGATGATGAGCGAGCTGCTGGTGGCGTGGGCGCTGGCGATGAGCGGCAAGCTGGCCTGCCACACGGGCGCGTGGCCGTCGGGGCAGCGGCTGTTCGGGCGGCCGGGAGTGCGCCCGTTCGCCATCGGGCAGAGGAGCTGACCGCCGGATGCCGCCGCTGCCCGATGCGCTCCTCGCCGTGGCCGCCGCGCCGGGGCTCGCCGCCTCGGCGTATCTGGCCGCGCTCGCGGTGCTCGCCCGGCGTGGCAGCGAACGCTCCGCGC
>DASTSH010000231.1:0-17898 GCA_035760785.1 Gemmatimonadaceae bacterium
CAGAGCCACACCCCCGCGTCACGCCAGTCCACGGAGCCCACCACGGCCGGCGCCAGTCCACGGAGCCCTGCCACGCCCCCGCGGCCCGCGTCCCGCGCCCCGCCGCCGCGAGCAGCCTACACGCCGACGCGCTCCATGCCGATCGACTCCCGGTCGAGCGCTCAGGCGCGCCGCCGGTACACCTCCGCGTCGCGTATGCGCTTCAGCCTGCGCCGGAGCCACGCACGCTTGCGCGTGAGAACGACCACCAGCGTGTGGCCCGGCAGCTCCAACTCCTCGACCAGCTTTCGCACCAGGTACGTGCTCGAGCCCTCCGACACGAAGCGCCACCAGGGCTCGGCGCGCGAGATGCCGAGGAGGTAGAACGGGCGGTCCGGCGCGTGGCGGGTCACCTTCCGGGCGATCCATGCCCGTCCCACCCGCGGATATCGCGCGAGCTGTTCGCGCAGTCGAGCGCGCGCGGCATCGTCGAGCGCGGCCGATTCCACCTTCTCGGAGCGCGCGATGCTCTGGCGCTCCGCGCGAGCGGCCGACGCCTCGGCCGCCGATGCGTCCGCGCGCGTCCGGTACGCGATCGCCTCTCGTGAGCGGCCGGTCTGCTCGAGATACCCGGCGATCATCGAGGAGGCCACCATGATGGCGCCGGGGTCGACCTCCATCGCGCGCTCGAGGTGCGCGATGCCGGCATCGTCCCCCCGGGCCAGCAGCAGCCGCCCGAGCATGAACAGTCCGGACGCGTGCCGCGGCTCGTCCCGCACGAGCGCGGTCACGAGAGGGAGCGCGGCCTCGGCGCCGTGAACGTCTTCCGTCCAATCGGCCACGCGGAAGCGCTCGTCGGCGGTGAGCTCCGTGCTCTCCGCGCGCGCGGCGAGCTCCCGCAGCCCATCGCGCGCGCGCACCAGATGGCGGTGCCGGTCCCGCCAGCGCGCCGATACCTGGCCGCGCCACTGCTCGTCGAGCTCGTCCGCGAGCCTTGCGGCGAGCGGGCCGAGGTAGCGCGCCGCGGCCGTCGCCGCCGGATCGATCGGGAGCGCGAGCCGTTCCGCGAGCGCCGCGATCCCCGCATCGTCGGTCGGCCGTGCGCCGAGCGCCTCGAGACGATCGGCCAGGGCGGGATGCGGATCATCGACGCCCGACTCCACGCGCAGCGCGCTCTCGAGCCACGCCGCCGCCGATGGGAGCGGGAGTGCGGCGGGCATCGCCTGCACGATCCCCGCGAACGCCGCACGCGGCGGCGCCGGCTCGTCGGCGATGCGCGCCGTCAGCAGGGGCCAGACGATCTCGCTCCGGTAGCGCCCGCGAAGGTCGAGTGCCGCCAGCGCCATCGCGGTGGTGGTGCTCCCGACGACCGCCGCCGAAGTCCGGTCCGCCTCCACCTCGTGCCGTCGCGCGAGCACGAACGAGTACGCGCCGAAGTACGGCCCGTACCACTCCACGAACCGGTTGACGAGGAGTGCCCCGAGCGTCGAGCGCCGCTGCGTCACCGCCTCGACGACCTGCGCCCAGGCACCGCGCACGCGGTAGATCCAGTTGGCGAAGCGCGCGTGCGCGCGCGAGAGATGCCCGAACTCGTGCGCGAGCACGGACTGGAACTGCTCCGGCGTGAGCGCGGCGAGCAGCGGGAGCCCCACCGACAGATAGTTGCGGTGCCAACCGAAGATGCCGAGCCGCGGCACCTGAGACACCGAGGCGTTCAGCTCATCGGTGACGATCACCCGGTGTGGTGCGGGAGCCCTCGCCGCGCGCCGCACCGCGTCGATCTCCGTGAACAGCTCCGGCACCTCGTGGCGTCGCAGCTCGCGTCCCTCGGGCGGCGGAACGGTCACCCAGAGCGCGCGCCCGAGCGCGCCGAGCAGCGCGAGCAGGGGGAGCACGGCCTTGATCACCAACCCGCCGACGCGCAGGGTGACCAGCGCCCACACGATGAGCGCGAGCAGCGAGAGCAGGAAGAGCATGACCGCGGCGATGTACGCGTAGCCGAGCACGGCGAGCGCGCCGACGCGCAGCCGGTAGCTGACAGGATGCGCCGACGCCATGGCCTCGAGGCGCGAGACCAGCGCGGCGTATTCGTCGTGCGTCATGGTGCGGGGCGGGGGAGAGCGGGTCAACGGCGCGGACCGCTCGAGCGAGCGGGTGCCGAACGATGCGACGCGCCGGCGCCGCCGTCCAGCGGATGCACCCTGATCGACGAGCGTCCCGCGCTCTTGTCACCATGCACCACTGCTCGTAGACTGGCTCTCGCACTCGCGATGGAGGATCGCGTGGAATCGCACGGCCAGACGGCGGATCCGATCGAGGCGCTCACCACCGCCCTCCGCGCCGATGACGTGGCACGCGTCGCCGCGCTCCTCGAGCGCCACCCGTCGCTCCGCCCGCGGCTGAACGAGCCGATCCCCGGCGATGCGTTCGGCACGCTGCCGCTTCTCGCCCTCGCGCGCGCCGGGCGCCGGGAGATGATCGAGCTGCTCCTTCGCCACGGTGCGGACATCGATGCGCGCAGCCAGTGGTGGGCGGGGGGCTTCGGTGTCCTCGACTGGTGCCCGCCGGGGCTCGCCCCGTTCCTCATCGAGCGCGGCGCCACGGTGACCGCCCACGCCGCCGCGCGACTCGCGATGCTCGACCGGCTGGAGGCGCTCGTCGCCGCCGATCCCTCGCTCGTGCACGCGCGCGGGGGGGACGGGCAGACGCCCCTGCACGTCGCGGCGACGGTGGAGGTGGCGCGCTGGCTGCTGGATCACGGCGCGGAGATCGACACGCGCGACGTGGACCACGAGTCGACTCCGGCGCAGTACATGCTCGGCGACCGGCGCGACGTCGCGCGCTTTCTCGTGGAGCGCGGCTGCCGTACCGACATCCTCATGGCGGCCGCGATCGGCGACATCGATCGCGTACGCGCGCATCTCGACGAGGATCCGGCATCGGTGCGCACGCGCGTCTCGGCGCGCCACTTCCCCATGCGCGACCCGCGCGCGGGGGGCACCATCTATCTCTGGACGCTCGGCCCGCACAAGTCCGCGCACGTGATCGCCCGCGACCTCGGCCGGGGCGACATCTACGCGCTGCTCATGGAGCGCAGCCCCGACGATCTCAGGCTCTCCGAGGGGTGTCGCGCGGCCGACGACGAGACCGTGCGCGCCGTGCTCGCGCGGCGACCGGAGCTGGCGGCCGATCTCTCCGACGACGCTCGCGCGGAGCTGGTGGCGGCCGCGCAGACGAACGATACCGTCGCCGTGCGTCGCCTGCTCGCCGCGGGGTGGCCGGCCGATGCGCGCGGCGAGCACGGCGACACCGCGCTGCACCACGCGGCGTGGTACGGGAACGTGGAGCTGGTGCGCGAGCTGCTGCGCCGCGGTGCGCCGCCGGACGCGGTCGAGAACCGGTACGGCGGTACCCCCATCGACTGGGCACGGCACGGGGCCACGCAGTGCGCGACGAAGGATGCGGGGGATCACGCGGGAGTGATCGCGGCTCTGAGCTGATCCGTCTAGCGATCGAACCGATCAGTCCGGCGCGCGCAGGGGACGTGAGCGTCCCAGCCCCGCGCCGCCAGGGGCCTCGCCGCCGGCCGGACTCTTGCTCTGATCGCCCTCGCGCCATCCGTTACCGGCGCATCCTGATCGTCTGTCGAGGGCCCATGATGCTTCCGCTCCGGCTGCCGTGCCGAGTGGTCCTGGCGTGCTCGATGTCCCTCTGCGTGTGCGCGGCGACGGCCCGGGCGGCCGCGCAGCGCGCACCGGCCACCAGTCGCGCCGCGTCGCGCGCCGATGGCCAGTGGACGATGCCGGCGAGGGACCTCGCCGCCACGCGCTACAGCCCGCTCGCCCGGATCACGACGGCGAACGCCTCGCGCCTGCACGCGGTGTGGACCTTCTCCACCGGCGTCCTCGGTGGCCACGAGGGACAGCCGCTGGTGGTGGGGAACACGATGTACGTCGTGACGCCGTACCCGAACGTGCTGTACGCGTTCGACCTCGGCACGGAGGGGTACCCGCTCCGGTGGAAGTACCGTCCCGCCGTCGACCCCGCCGCCGTCGGCATCGCCTGCTGCGACGTGATCAATCGCGGCGCCACGTACGCCGGCGGGAAGATCGTGTACAACCTGCTCGACGGGCACACCGTGGCGGTGGACGCGGCCACGGGACAGGAGCTCTGGAACACGAAGGTGGCCGACGTGTCGCGCGGCGAGACGACGCCGATGGCCCCCTTCGTCGTGAAGGACCGCGTGATCGTCGGCGCATCCGGCGGCGAGTTCGGGATCCACGGGTGGGTGAAAGGGCTCGACCTGGAGACGGGGCGCGTGGTGTGGACCGCGTACAGTGTCGGGCCGGACAGCGAGGTGCTCGCGAGGGCAGGCACGTTCAGGCCGTTCTACGACCGCGGCACCGACCTCGCGCTCCGCTCCTGGCCGCGCGATGCGTGGAAGACGGGGGGCGCGCCGGTGTGGGGGTGGATGGCGTACGACTCCACGCTGGATCTGGTCTACTATGGCACCGGCAATCCGGCGCCGTACAACCCGGAGCAGCGCGCGGGGGACGACAAGTGGACGGCGAGCGTGCTCGCGCGTCGTCCCGGGGATGGCTCGCTCGTGTGGGCGTACCAGTTCACGCCGCACGACAGTTGGGACTACGATGCCGCCTCCGAGATGATCCTCGCCGAGCTCACGATCGGCGGCGCGCGGCGGAAGGTGCTCGTGCACTTCGACAAGAACGGCTTCGCGTACACCATCGACCGTGCCACGGGGGAGGTGCTCGTGGCGAAGCCGTACGTGGACGTGACCTGGGCGAAGCGGATCGACCTGAAGACCGGACGACCCGTCCTCGACTCGAGCAAGCTCACGGGCGCGTCGCGCGGGAACGTGAAGGACATCTGCCCCTCGCTCGAGGGAGGGAAGAGCCCCGCGTCGCCGGCCGCGTACTCCGCCCGCACGGGGCTCTTCTACCTGTCCACGAACAACATGTGCATGGACTACCAGGCGTCGCCGGTGGCGCACATCCGCGGCACGCCCTACATCGGCGCCGCCACGCCGTACCACGCCGGCCGCGGCGGGAACATGGGCGCGTTCATCGCCTGGGACGCCGCGACGGGGCGCACGGTCTGGAAGATCGACGAGAGGTATCCGGTGTGGAGCGGCGCGCTCGCCACGGGCGGGGACGTGGTGTTCTACGGCACGCTCGACGGGTGGCTCAAGGCGGCCGACGCTCGCACGGGGCGCGTGCTGTGGAAGTTCAAGGTGGGCTCCGGCGTGGTGGGGAACCCGATCACCTACACGGGCCCCGACGGGCGTCAGTACGTCGCGGTGTATGCGGGGATCGGCGGCGACTGGTTCCTCCTTTCCGGCGATGTCCGCTCCGACGATCCGGCGGACGTGCGTCCACCGGCGGACTTCGCCCGCGATCTCGCCCGGCACACGAGCCAGGGCGGGATCGTCTGGATCTTCGGGCTCTGACGCGCGCGAGGAGCCATCCCCCGTGAGACCGATCTTCGCGTCGCTCGCGCTGGTCGCGGCGCTCGCGGCATGTCGCGGCGGCGATGCCCGCGGCCCCGCCACCGGCACTCGTCAGGCGCCGAGCGCGGAGCCGCCGCCCGCGGTGCGCCACGACGAGCACGTGTTTGCGGCGGGGCGCGTGCCGCCGGCCGCCGCGCTCGACAACCCGTACCGGGGCGACAGCGCAGCGGCCACGCAGGGAGAGAAGCTGTTCACGGCCATGAACTGCGACGGCTGCCACGGGGGCGGCGCCACCGGTTGGGTGGGGCCGAGCCTCGCGGATGGCCGCTGGCGCTACGGTGGCGCGGACGCCGAGATCTTCCAGTCGATCTACTACGGCCGCCCTCACGGCATGCCGGCCTTCGGCGGGCTGATCCCCCGCGAGGGAATCTGGAAGCTCGTGACGTACCTGCGATCGCTCCCTCCGCCGAGCGACGTGCCGACCGAATCGTGGAAGTGACATCGCGATCGCCGGCCGCTCGCTGCACGCGCCGGTGCGGCGCTACAGCCGGTCCACGATCCTCGCCTTGATCGACTCGAACTCGGCGTCGGTGAGCAGCCCGCTGTCGAGCATCTCCTTGGCGCGTTGCAGGCGCGTCATCGCGTCGCCATCCGCTCCCGCACCCGCCGGCTGCCCCGTCGTGCCGGCCGGCGCGCCGAACTGGATGCCGCCCGACCGGGCGCGCAGCTCGTCGAGGTCGCGGATCCGCCGCTTCTCGCGCCACGCCTGCCACTGGGCCTGACACACGCGGTACACTGCCTCCGCCTGATCCTTCCGCAGGCCGGTCACCACCATGCCGGGGATGACGTGCCCCGCCGATGCGAGGTCTTCCTGGTTCAGCGACGTGATGGTCAGCGAGGCGCCGAAGATCCCCACGCGCACGTTCGCGTCCTCGATGTCCTGCCAGCGCACGTCCTGCGGCGTGTAGCCGCCGAACAATCCGCGCGTGATGACGATCAAGCGTCCGCTCGTGGCGGCGACGAGCAGCCGCCGGTGCGTGAGCGCGAAGAGGCGGCGCTGCACCGCGTACGCCTCCAACGTCTCACCCGGCACGAGGATGGCGCGGAGGTCGCTCACCGCCCGAGCGATCCGCGGGTCGTTCGCCGGCGCGGTCTGCGGCGCACGCGGTGGGGGTGCGGGCGGGGCGCTCGACTGAGCGGCCGGCGACGCCTTCGGCGGCGCGCCCGCGCCACCGCTCCCGGCCTGCTGCCGCCGGCGCCACAGCTCGTCCGTGGCCGCCTGCCACTCCGCGGGCGGGAGCGACGAATCGCGCTCCATCGCCTGGAGCTCGGCGTCGGACTTGGATGCCCAGGACGTACGATCGTCGGTCGCCATGTCCACCACCTCACTGTGGGGGGAAGACGCCGTGCGTGGGCGGCCATGCACGGGGCTGTGGGCCGCCGCGCTCGATGATGCGTCGAGGGCTCCGACCACGCCAGTCGCTCCAACGGATCAGCACGGCGATGCGTTCTCGATAAAGGCCCATCATCGAGGAGATCGCTCATGCCGATGTTCGCCGCGCCGCGAATCGCTCGCCGGCTCGCCGCCCTGCTCGCGCTGTCGCTCCCGGGGACGCTCGCCGCGCCCGCCGCGGCGCAGACGTCCACGCGCTCGTTCACGCTCGAGCAGGTGCAGAGCTATCCGTTTCCCAGCGACCTCATCGCCGCGCCGAGCGGTGCGCGAGTGGCGTGGGTGTTCAACGAGCGCGGCGTCCGCAACATCTGGGTGGCCGAGGCGCCGGACTGGAAGGCGCGCCGCGTGACCGCGTACGGCGCGGATGATGGACAGGAGCTCACGAACCTGGCCTTCTCCCCCGACGGCGGCACGATCGTCTACGTGCGCGGAGGGGATCACGACTCGAACTGGTCGGCGGAAGGGAACCTGCCTCCCGACCCGAGCTCGAGTCCCGAACAGCCGAAGGTCGGGATCTGGAGCGTCCCCTTCGCCGGCGGCGCGCCGAAGCTGCTCGCCGAGGGAGACGAGCCGGTGATCTCCCCGCGCGGCGATCGCGTCGCGTTCACGAAGGATCGCCAGATCTGGATCGTGCCGCTCGACGGAACACAGCCGGCGAAGCGCCTCTTCTTCGCGCGCGGAGAGAGCGAGTCGCCGGAGTGGTCGCCCGACGGGAGCAAGCTCGCCTTCGTGTCGAACCGCGGCGACCACGCCTTCATCGCGGTCTACGCGTCCGACTCGGAGCCGATCCGCTATCTCGCGCCCTCCACGTCGCGCGACCGCGGGCCGCGATGGTCGCCGGACGGGGCGCGCATCGCCTTCGTGCGCCTCCCCGGAGCGGGGGGCGCCCCGCAGACGATCCTCGACCAGCACCCGAACCCGTTCGGCATCTGGGTCGCCGACGTCGCGACGGGGGAAGGGCACCGCGTCTGGCAGAGCCCGGCCACGCTGCACGGGTCCCTCCCCACGTCGCAGGGGAGCACGAACCTGCACTGGGCGGCCGGAGGGCGCATCGTCTTCCTCGCCGATCTCGATGGATGGCCGCACCTCTACTCCATCGCCGGGACGGGTGGCGAGCCGGTGCTGCTCACCCCCGGCACGGGGATGGCCGAGTACATCGGGCTCACCCCCGACCGGAAGATGCTGGTGTACTGCGCGAACATGGGACGCGGCACGGGTGAGATCGACCGGCGGCACATCTTCCGCGTCCCGGTTGACCGCGCCGGCGCCACCGAGCTGACGCCGGGGGAGGGAGTGGAATGGACGCCCACGGTCACCGGCGACGGGAAGACGATCGCGTTCATCGGCGCGGGGGCGCAGCGTCCTCCGCTCCCCGCGGTCGTGCCGGTCACCGGCGGCGCCGTGAGGCTGCTGGCCGCGGAGCGCATCCCCGCCGACTTCCCCACCGCGCAGCTCGTGATCCCTCGCCCGGTGGTGTTCAGGGCGCCGGACGGCACCGAGGTGCACGGCCAGCTCTTCGAGCGCCCCGGCGGCGGGCGGAAGCCCGGGATCATCTTCGTCCATGGCGGGCCGCCTCGGCAGATGTTCCTCGGCTGGCACTACATGGACTACTACTCGAACGCGTACGGGGTGAACCAGTATCTGGCCAACCACGGCTACGTGGTGCTCTCCGTGAACTACCGGCTCGGCATCGGGTACGGGCACGACTTTCACCACCCCGACCACGCTGGTCCATGGGGCGCATCCGAGTATCAGGACGTGAAGGCCGGCGCCGAGTACCTGCGGTCGCTCTCGAGCGTGGACCCGAAGCGCATCGGCATCTGGGGGGGCTCGTACGGCGGGTTCCTCACGGCGCTGGCGCTCGCTCGCAACTCCGACCTCTTCGCCGCCGGCGTGGACATGCACGGGGTGCACGATTGGACGACGGACCTCGACCGGCGACTGGGCGGGCTGGAGGATCGCTACGAGAAGGCCGATGCGAAGGAGGCGCTCGATGTGGCGTGGCGATCGTCGCCGGTGTCGTCCATCGCGGCGTGGAAGTCGCCCGTGCTGCTCATCCAGGGGGACGACGACCGCAACGTGCGCTTCCACCAGACGGTGGACCTCGCACGGCGCCTGACGGCGCAAGGGGTGCCGTTCGAGGAGCTCGTGCTCCCGGACGAGATCCATGGCTTCCTGCGGCACGCGTCCTGGCTCGCCGCCGACAGCGCCACCGTCGCGTACTTCGACCGGGTGCTCGCGACGCGCGGGAGCGCGGCCGCGGTGGGGCGGTGAGCGGCGGTTGCCGATGTCCAACGTCACTGATCACACGAGACACATGACCTATATGCAGCGGATCGCCGCGGGCGGCTCATCGCTGTCGACCGCGCTCGTCGCCGCGATTCTCGTGGCGGGCGTGGTGGATGCGTCGCCGGCCCTCGCGCAACGCACGCGCCGCGCGGCCGAGCGCGCCACGCCGGTAGGAGGCGGCGCCACGTTCGATCCCGCGCGCTTCGGCGACCTCCGGTACCGGATGGTCGGTCCGGCGCGCGGCGGGCGCGTCACGACGGTGACCGGCGTGCCCAGCCAGCCGCGCACGTTCTACATGGGCGTGGCGAGCGGCGGCGTGTGGAGGACCACCGACGCCGGGGCCACGTGGGAGCCGATCTCCGATGGGCAGATCCCCGTGGGGTCCATCGGATCGATCGATGTGGCGGCGTCGGACCCGAACGTGATCTGGGTGGGCACGGGCTCGGACGACATCCGGAGCAACGTCTCCACGGGGCGAGGGGTCTACAAGTCCACCGATGGCGGGAAGACGTGGAGCTTCGCCGGGCTCCGCGACGCGGGACAGATCGGCGCGGTGCGGATCGACCCGAGGAACCCCGACGTGGTGTACGTCGCCGCCATCGGCAATGCGTTCGCGCCGAACGCCGAGCGCGGCGTGTTCCGCACGAGGGATGGCGGGAAGTCGTGGAGCAAGGTGCTCTTCATCTCCGACAGCACCGGCGCCGCCGACATCGAGCTCCAGCCCGGCAACCCGGACGTGCTCTACGCCGGGATGTGGCACGGCGAGCGCAAGCCGTGGACGATCATCAGCGGCGCGCGCGAAGGTGGCTTGTACAGGAGCACCGACGGCGGCGACCACTGGACGAAGATGACCGACGGCCTCCCATCGGAGCTGATCGGCAAGAGCAACATCGCCGTCTCCGCCGCGGCGCCGAATCGGGTGTACGCGCTGATCGAGGCGAAGCCCGGCGGCGGGCTGTATCGCTCCGACGATGCGGGGGAGCACTGGTCGCTCGTGAACACGCAGCCGTCGCTCATCACGCGCCCGTTCTACTACACCACGCTGGCCGCCGATCCCACGAACGCCGACGTGGTGTACGGCGGCGCGGAAGGGTTCTTCAAGTCGACCGACGGCGGGAAGACGTTCCAGCCGATGCGCGTTCCGCACGGCGACAACCACGACATGTGGGTGAGCCCGCGCGACGGCAACGTCATGATCCAGGCGAACGATGGAGGGGCGAATGTCTCCCTCGACGGCGGGCGCACCTGGTCCACGCAGTACAATCAGCCCACCGCCGAGATCTACGGCGTCGCGCTGGACGACCGGTTCCCGTACCGCCTGTACGGCGCGCAGCAGGACAACACGACGCTCATCGTCCCGAGCCTTCCACTGAACTCGGGGCGGGGCGAAGAGTGGCGCACCGGGCCGGGATGCGAGACGGGGCCGATCATGCCGCACCCCACGAACCCGGACACGGTCTACGGCTCGTGCAAGGGACAGTTCAGCCGCATGAGCCTGAGGACGGGGCAGGAGAAGCAGTACTGGGTGGGCGCGCAGTCGCTCTACGGCAATCCGGCGCGCGACCTCATCTACCGCTTCCAGCGCGTCTCGCCGATGGAGATCTCCCCGCACGATCCGCGCACCATCTACTACGGCTCGCAGTACGTGCATCGCACGCGCGACGAGGGGGTGACGTGGGAGCGGATCAGCCCCGACCTGACCGCGCGCGATCCGAGCAAGCAAGGCGCGAGCGGGGAGCCGATCACACGCGACGTCACCGGCGAGGAGGTCTACAGCACTCTCTACTCGATTCGCGAGTCCCCGCTCGCGAAGGGGGTGATCTGGACCGGCGCGAACGATGGGCCGGTCCACGTCACGCGCGACGGCGGCAAGACGTGGGCGAACGTCACGCCGAAGGATCTCCCGCCGGGCGGGCGCGTGCAGACCATCGAGCCGTCGCCGCACCGCCCGGGCTCGGCGTACATCGCCGTCTACCGCTACCTGCTCGGCGACTTCGCGCCGTACATCTACCGCACGAACGACTTCGGGAAGACGTGGGCGCGCCTCACCGATGGCACGAACGGGATTCCGAAGGATTCCCCCACGCGCGTCGTGCGCGAGGATCCCGAGCGCGAGGGGCTGCTCTACGCCGGCACGGAGTTCGGGATGTACGTCTCGTTCGACGACGGCGCGCACTGGGAGCCGTTCCAGCTGAATCTCCCCGCCACACCGGTCACGGACATCCGCGTGCACCGGGGAGACCTGGTGCTGTCCACCCAGGGGCGCTCGTTCTGGATCCTCCACGACATCACGCCGCTCCGCGAATGGAGCGACCGGCTCGCCGCGTCGAAGGCCCACCTGTTCGCGCCGCGCGCGGCGATCCGCACGCACTACCAGGCGGGGAGCGAGCTCGGTGCCGCGGAGGGACCCGCGGCGCCGCAGTATCCGCCGCCGGGCGCGACGATCGACTACTGGCTCGCGAGCGCGCCATCGGGACGGGTGACGCTCGACATCCTCGATGCGAGCGGCGCGGTGGTGCGCAGCTTCTCCAGCGACACGAGCGCCGCCGCATCGCACGCCGCAACGGATGCGGGGGGCGAGGACGATGGCGCCCCGCGTGCGCGACGCGGCGCGCCGCATCTGCCGGCGCACGCGGGGCTCAATCGTTTCGTCTGGGATCTCTCCTACCCCGGACCCTGGCAGGCAGCGACGCCCGCGACCGGCGGCCGCGGACCGCTCGCCGTGCCGGGCACCTATCGGGTGCGCCTCACCGTGGTGGACGGCTCGGGGAGGGCGCCGTGGACCGCGACCCGTCCACTCCGGGTGGAGGAGGACCCGCGCGTGACGCGCGACGGCGTGACGCTCGCCGATCTCCGCGAGCAATTCGCACACGAGATGCGCGCGCGCGACCTGGTGAGCGACGTGAACCGCGCGGTATCGGCGATCAAGGACGCGAGTGCGCGCCTGTCGAAGGGCGAGGGCGCTGCGGCCGACACGCTGGCGCGGCTGCGGCAGGTCGAGGCGGTGCTCGTGACGCCGCCGGTACGCTACAGCAAGCCGGGGCTCCAGGAGCACATCCGCTACCTGTACGGCATGACGCGCGGCGCGGACCAGAAGGTTGGGCGCGACGCCCTCGAGCGGTACCGCACCCTGCGCGCGGAGCTCGACGCGCAGCTCGCGGTGCTGCGGAAGCTCATCCCTGACGGGTGAGGATGGTGCGGATCGCCTCGAGCGGCGCCGTGAACAGCGGGAGCTGGTCGGGATCGGCGAAGACGGTGGCGAAGTCCGCTGGGCGAAACGCGCGAGCGAGACGCTGCGCGAAGGTCTCGCGCAGCAGTCGCACGTAGTGGTCGACGTCGTAATCGCGCGGAGCGTTGGCCGAGGGATCGTCGTCCGCCTGTGATGCGGTCCCGCCGGCGAGCGCGCTTTCCCCGTTCTGCCTGCGGTAGATGCGGACCGAGTCGCCCACCCGCCAGCTGGTGTGGCCGCCGGCGAGCAGCGCCTCGTACGGCGGCTCCCGCCGGGCGGCCCGCGTGGCGCGGTACGCCTCCGGGGATTTCGTGAGGCGCACCCGCGACGAGACGTCGTACGTCCGGAGCGCCCGGGCGCGGAGCGCGGCGATGGTCGCGAGAAAGCTCTCGCGAACGCCGGGGATGTCGCCGATGAGCAACCGCTCGATCGCGCGTCGAAGAAACGCCTCGCCGAACGGCTCCGAGCGGCTGGAGCGGAACGCCACCCCCGTGAGGCGCAGGGTGCCGTCGTACCCGAGGAGCGCGTAGTTCTTCGGCTCGTGCGACAGCATCGCGGCGTACCGCCCCTCGAACTCGAGCTGCACCAGGGGAGGGAGGAGCGCGCCGATCTCGGACACGACACGCCGCTCGTCGCTCTCGCTCCACGCCGGCGGCACCGCGTAGTAGACGCCGTCGGTGTCCGCCTCGAGCAGCGTGACGCCGCGCGCCTCGAGCTCGCGGCAGATGAGGGCCAGCACTTCGCGGCCGCGGCGCGTCACCTCGTTGGCGGCGTGTACGTCGGCGAACCGCGTGAGCCCGCCCGCCGCCAGGTAGCCGTACGCCGAGTTCACCACGATCTTCAGCGCGGCGGACATCGCCTCGTGCGTGTGGCGCTCCGGCGAGCCCCGCGGCGCCGCGCGGGCCCGCGCCTTTGCATCGAGGCGGCGCTCCACGAGCCCATCGACGAGCGCGAGCAGCGCGCCCAGGCGGTCGCGTGAGGGGCCGATGCGATACGCGCGCATGAGTGACGGATAGAGACTCGCGACGTCCGCCTTCACCACGCGGTGCGCCACCCCGGACGCGAACAGGTGCAGCGCCGCCCCGCTGTGCGGAGTGCCATCGCTCTGCTCGTGGATGGGAAGCGCGCTTCCCGCGCGCAGGTAGGCGCGTACGAGAAGGGGATCGATGATCCCCGTGGCCGGGCCGGCATCGGTCAGGCGCTCGTAGCGGCGGGGGACCATCCGCGCGAGCGCGTACGCGGCGCCGCCCAGGAGGCGCGAGAGCGCGGCGACCTCCTCCACGTCGTCGGTGGCGTAGCGGCGCACCCGATCGGGGTCGGTCCGGTAGGTGTCGTGGATCCGGTCGCCCGGGATGTACTCGCGATCGGGGGCGGCGATCCCCAGGTGCCTGGCGACCGCCTTGAGCCCGTGCCCTGGCAGCTCGCGCGTCGAGAAGTCGTGGCGCCGCACGGCGTCGAGGGTGTCGACCGCCTCGCGCCCCGGCGCCGTGAAGCGCACGCGACGGCGGTCGTCGAACGCGCCGGTGTGCGTCCGCGCGGCCACGCCACGCCGCGCCGCGCGCTCCCGGAGCAGCGCCGGCCTCCCATCCACGATGCGGCCGAGCGCGAGCGGCACGCCGAGCGCGCGAGCGCGCTGGTGGAGGAAGGGGAGATCGAAGCCGTGCAGGTTGTGATTCTCGATGACGTCGGGGTCGGCCGAGCGGACGCGCTCCAGCAGCTCGCGGATGAGCGCGGCTTCCGCCGCGTCGTCCTCCCCCGGCGCTTCCAGCACCTCGGTCTCGCCGCCGTGGTAGCGCACCGAGATCATGAAGATGCGGTCGCGGCGCGCGTCGAGTCCCGTCGTCTCGAGATCGAACTGCAGGCGGTGCACCTGGTCGAACGGGAGGTCGCGGAAGTACGTGCGCCCGGTGGCGACGAGGTACTGCTCCTCCGGCGGGAGGGCGAGGATGCTCTCGCGATCCAGCTCGCCGAGGTGGCCGATCCGTCTTCCCAGCCGCTCCGACGCGCCGCGGAGGAGCGCCGCGACGAGCGCGCGGCCATCGTCGGCGCTGACGAGATGCCGTAGCTCGCCGGGGCCGTCGAGCTCGCGATGCTGAACGCTCGCGCGCGGGTCACCCTCGCGGCCGAGGCGATCCCCCAGGTGGCGCAGGTCGTCGAGGTGCGCGAGGAGGAACCAGGGGCGAAAGCGCTCGGCTTCGCGGACGAGCGCGCCCGTTTCCGGGATGCGGCGCCAGACGAGCGCCTGCCCCTCCATGCTCGCGTGGACGGAGACGATCCCGGGGGTCGGGTCCCAGCCCAGCAGCCATTCGTCCTCCGTCGAGCTCATCGGAGGACACTACTGTGGCGATGACGATGAGGGTAGTGGGAGCGCGTGCGCCCGCGCGGCTCGAGGGGTGCGACTCCTCGAGCGCGCGGGACATCGGACGTGGTCAGCGCTTCGCCAGCACGCGGCGGCGGCTCTCGGCTTCCGCCTCGAGCCGCCCGCACATGATGTCGCACAATCGAAAGACGTCCCGATCCGCGAGCGCGTAGCGGACGTGCAGCCCCTCCTTGCGCCGCGTGACGAAACCGGCGGCGTGGAGGAGCTGCAGGTGCTTGGAGACGTTCGCGGTGCCGAGTCCCGTGGCATCGGCCAGCTCGCCGACGCTGCGCTCCCCCTCGCGCAGCGCGGTCATGATGTGCAGTCGCGCCGGCTCGGCGAGCACGCGGAAGCGTTCGGCCACGAGGGTGATCTTTTCCGGAGTCAATCTGGTGTTGGTCATGTGATCCCCGAGGAATCCCTCAGCGTATCGCGGAGAGGGGTGCCTGCGCCACCGTCAGCCCCTCTTCGCGGGTGACGGGGAGACCAGCGTGCTCCCACGCCGCGAAGCCGCCGGCCATGTTGACCACGTCGGGAACGCCGCGCGCTTGCAGGAGGCTCGCCGCGATCGCCGAGCGAGCGCCCGCCTGACAGTGGACGATGACCGGCATGCCCGTGGGAATCTCGGCCAGCCGCTCGCCCAGGTAGCCGAGTGGAATGTTCGGCACGCCCGGCACGTGCCCGGCTTCCCACTCGGCGCGGCCACGCACGTCGATGACGATGGCCTCGCCACGCTGGAGGCGCGCGGCGGTCTGCGACGCGGTGGCCTGCGCCACGGTGCGCAGCTCCCCGCCGGTGGCGATCCACGCCTCGAGCGCCGCGGCGCCGAAGATGCCGGCAACGTTGTCGAGCCCGATCATGGCCAGGTCGCGCACCGCCGCGTCGGCGCAGTGCGGGCACGCATCGTCCAGCAGGAGATGGATGTCACGGTCGTACGGCAGGAGCCAGCCGGCCCACGTCGTGAAGGAGCGGTCGAGCGGGATGTTGAGTGTTCCCGGCACGTGTCCGTCGGCGAAAGCGGCCGCCGGCCGCGTGTCCACGACGATCTCGCCCCGCCGCACGAGCGTGGGGAGCGCCGACGCCGGGCGACGCGGCGCGTGACGCTGGCCGCCGAGCAGGCGCGGACCGTCCTTGTTGATGCGCTTCATCTCCGCGAAGTACCGCGGCGGCTCCGGCTGGCCGGCGAGAACCATCCGGACGAACTCGTCCTCATCCGTCGCGGCCACTCCCCAGTTGCCGATCTTCTCGTACCCGACGGTGGTGGACGGCACCGCGCCGAGCGCCTTGCCGCACGCCGAGCCCGCGCCGTGGCCGGGCCACACCTGGAGGTGGTCGGGAAGGGCGCGGAAGCGCTGGAGCGAGCGGAAGAGCGTGCGCGCACCCGCCTCCATCGTGCCCGCGTAACCGGCCGCCCGCTCGAGCAGGTCGGGGCGACCCACATCCCCCACGAACACGAAATCGCCGGTGAGGATCCCCCACGGGCCCGCCGCTGCCGGCGTGTCGGTGACGAGGAAGGAGAGATGCTCCGGCGTGTGCCCCGGCGTGTGCATCACGTCCACGCGAATGTTGCCGACCATGAACTGGTCGCCGTCCCTGACGAGGCGCGCACCGGCATCCGCGGCGTACGTGTACGTCCAATCGGCGCCCCCCTCGCCGGAGAGCAGGAGCTGCGCACCGGTGCGATGGGCGAGCTCGCGCGCCCCGCTCACGAAGTCGGCGTGGATGTGCGTCTCGGTGACGTGCGTGAGGTGGAGCCCCTCCACCTCCGCTGCCGCGACGTACTGTTCGACGTCGCGATTCGGGTCGATGATCACGGCCTCTCCGGTGCGCTGGCAGCCGATCATGTAGCTCGCCTGCGCGAGCTTCGTGTCGTAGAATCGCTGGAAGAACATGGTCGAAACCTCCGGACTACGCGTCGTCGATCAGCGCGCGGCCGCAAGTCGGCTGGTCCGCGCGCCGGTGGCGCTCGAGGTGGCACCGGCGAGCGCGCCACGGTTCATGTAGAGCACGAAGGCGCCCACGGCGATGAGGAACACGCCGAAGCCGCGCTTCAGCGTGGCCGCCGGGACGACCCGCACGAGGGCGGTGCCGGCGAACGCGCCGGCGATGGCCACCGTGGTGAAGCCGGCGAGGAAGGCCCAGTCGATGGGCACCGTCCCGAGATAGCCGGCGAAGCCCGCGACGGAGTTCAGCGCGATCACGAAGAGCGACGTGCCCACGGCCTGCCGCATCGGGACGCGGGCGAGCAGAACCAGCGCGGGGACCACGAGAAATCCGCCGCCGATCCCGACCACACCCGTCAGGAGGCCCACCGCGATGGCGGCGGGCACGAGGAGCACGAGCCGGGACGGAGACTCGGCCGTGGCCGAGTCCGAAGTGCCGGCACGGCGGCCGCGCAGCATCGACGCCGCCGCGGCGAGCATCACCACGGCGAGCAGCACGAGCTGCGTCGCTCCGCTCATGAGCACGGCCAGGCGCGCTCCCGCGTATGCGCCGGTCATGGCGAGAAGGGCGAATGGAATCGCGGTGCGGAGTCGCACGTTGCCGAGGCGCCAGTGCAGCAGCGTGCCGGCGAGACTCGTGATGCCGACTATGGGAAGGCTCATCGCGATGGCCGGCTTCGCACCGAATCCGAGCACGTAGACCAGCACCGGGACGGTGAGGATCGAGCCACCGCCTCCGAGGAGGCCGAGCGAGACGCCGATCAGCGCCGCGAGGGCGAAGCCGAGGGGGAGCATCGTCGGGGAGCGTCAGCGCCCACAGATCGTGCCCGGCGCGCAGCCATCCTCGGCGACGGGGCGCGGCGGGCGCTCCGCCAGCGGCGGACGCGCGCCGGTGGTCAATGCGCGGACCATCGCCGGCACGTCGCAGCTCGCGGGGCGGTTGTAGGGGAGCCTGGCGAGGAGCATTCCCATCGCGCAGGTGTTGGTGACCCCGGCGAAGACGAGTCCCGAGCCGACGAACGCCGGGATCGCGGCGAACAGGGGGTTCACGAAGAGGGCGAGGAACGCGCCGGCAGCCGCGAGCGTACCGGCGGCGATGCGGACCTGCCGCTCGAGGGAAAGGCGCGGCGCGCCCTCGCGCACGGGCAGGCCGGCGGCGAGCCAGGCGGCGATGCCGCC
>DASTSH010000232.1:0-2607 GCA_035760785.1 Gemmatimonadaceae bacterium
GACGGCCCGGGCCGTCGGGCGCTACTCCTTCAGGACGTATCCGCTGCCGCGCACCGTGTGGATCAGCGGGTTGTGCCGATCCTCCTCGAGCTTCCGGCGCAGGTAGTTGATGTAGACGTCCACCACGTTCGTCAGCGGATCCACCTGCTGCTTCCACACGTGCTCGCTGATCATCTGCCGGCTCACCACGCGTCCGGCGTTGCGCATGAGGTATTCGAGCAGCGCGTATTCCTTCTGCGTGAGCTCGATCTCGCGCCCCGCGCGCTCCACGCGCCGGGAGATGGGGTCGAGTGACAGGTCGCGCACGCGCATCACCGCGCTCTCGGCGGTGATCGTGGCGCGGCGCAGCAGCGCCTTCACGCGAGCCAGGAGCTCAGGGTATTCGAACGGCTTGGGGAGATAGTCGTCCGCGCCCGCATCGAGGCCGCTGACCTTGTCCGACACCGAGCTGCGCGCCGTGAGCATCAGCATGGGCGCACGGAAGCCGCGCGCGCGCAGCTCGCGCGCCACCTCCACTCCGTTCTTGCGGGGGAGGCCGATGTCGAGGATCACGAGGTCGGGAGGGTGGTCGAGCGCCTCGACAACTCCCGCCTCACCATCCTGCGCGCTGCGAACGACGTAACCCTCGTTCCCGAGGATGCGTTGGAGCACCGAGAGCAGGTCCTGGTCGTCCTCGACCACGAGCACCGTCGGGGCACCATCCATGATTTCGGCCATAACCGTGAACATATAACTCTGGCGCGACCGGATGCCAAGCGCTCCCCTTGAACCCATGCGAGTGCATGCTTTTCTTTCCGCCGTGCTTCGGGAGCGCGTGCGACAGGGCATGCGGGCGGGAGTCGTCGCGGCGGCCGCCACGCTCGGAACGCTGCTCGGCTTCGGCTGGGTCCGCGGTGCCGCTCTGCGTCCGCTCAACTCCATCGCGCACATGCTGTTCGGCACGCGCGCATTCGTGATGGAGGGATTCGACTTCGCCGTCACCACGGCCGCCCTCCTCGTGCACATCCTCTCCATACTGGTCTGGGCGGTGATCTTCGCGCTGCTCGCGGGGCGCCTGCGCGGCTGGCGGCTGCTCGTGAGCGCGATCGTGTTCGCCGGCATCGCCTGGATCACCGACCACTATCTCGTCCCCGCCATGCTCACCCCCGGCTTCGAGCGGCTCCTCTCGCCGGCCGAGGTGGGCACGCTCTACTTCGTCCTCGCGCTCTCCCTCGCCGCCGGCACGCGGATCGCCGCGCCGCACGCTGACACGTTCTGATCCACCCGTCGCGTTCTGCAACAGGGCTGTCGCTTCCCGGTGACAACTTGACGGGTCGATCGTGCATTGAATGTGACAGCATCGGTCGGAACTTTCGCGCGCGCAGTGTGTTGGACCGATGAGCGAGCGTCTCGACGATGCGGCCCCGCTCTTGCTCTATCGTGTGGCGCACGCTCGACTCGCGGGTGCGATGGCGCACCCACACTGCGGTATCACCCTCACCGGAGGGATCATGGACTTCCTCGTCATGCTCGAGGAAAGCTCCGACCAGTCGCCAGTGCTGGCGAGAGTGGATTCCGTGCCGGCGCAGCTCTCTCGGGAGCGGCGGGCCAGGGATGTCGTGACGCTGTACGGCACCCCGCGCGCGGAGTCGCTGGCCCTGGCGATCGCGGCGGCGGTGGAGAGCCACCGCGGCGCCGACGACGACTCGGGAGCGTTCCGCCACCTCGGCGTCTGGCCCGAGCGTGGAGCCGTGGGAGACGCCGCCTGGCGCGATGAGACGACCGGCGAGCTCATGACGCGCGACCTCGACATCCCACTCGATGTCCTCACCCGCACGGCGCACGAGCTGCTCGCGCACTGCGGCGCGGCGCTTCAGCGGCTCGTCGCGGGACTCTCGATGCCCGACTGGCCAGAGGGCGTCTGGCGCGCGATCAGCATCCGCCTCGAGCCGTTCGCCGAGCCGTCGCGAGCCGCGCTCGGCCGACTGGAAGGGCTGCTCGACACCGTCCGGCTGGCCGATGGATTGACTTACGAATACGAGGGTGACTAGCGATCGCTTCTTCGTCAGACACGTGCCGCTTCGCGCGGCGGGGTCGCCCATCGGGCGACCCCGTTCTGTTTCCGGGCATCTCCACTTCTCGGGCATCTCCCCGCGCCGCCATCGCGTGCGCGGCCCCGCCGCGCTCTTGACGCATCGCCGGCCGTGCGGCAGGGTTCGGCATGGAGACACGGTCATGACGAGCCCGGCGGGGCGACGCCGCCCCAGACGATCCTCCGGCGTCGAGCGGATCTTCGAGGACGATGCGGCCCGCCTCTGGAGCGCGGGTCGCACGATCACCCCGCAGGGAGCGGACGCGCTTCTCTTCAGTTGCATCAGCGATTCGCGCGAATCCACTCGCGCGATCGCCATCCCCCCCGACTTCCGCCTCCCGGACGTGCGCGTGGAGGAGCTCCGGACGCTTCTGCGCTCGGCGCCGCGGGTGGGGACGCTCTGAGCGGCGGCGGGGCGCGGGACGCGGGGCGCGGGACGCGGGACGCGGGGCGCGGGACGCGGGGCGCGGGACGCGGGACGCGGGATGCGGGTGACATGGAAGGCGACACGGGGCCGGCGAATGCCGGCCCCGTGT
>DASTSH010000233.1:0-24299 GCA_035760785.1 Gemmatimonadaceae bacterium
GAACAGGTTCTCCACCGTCTTCTGCGCGGCGAGCGCGAACGCCAGGCCGCCCAGGCCGAGCCCCGTGAGCAGGCCGGCCACCGGGTAGCCGAGGGAGGAGAGCACCGCCACGATGGCGATCGCCAGCACCGCGACCTTCGCCGCGCGCGAGAGCAGGGAGAGCAGTGAGCGTCCTGCCACCCCCGGCGCGGCCCAGCGGGACACGAGCAGCACCTGCGCGCCGACGTCCACCAGACGCCAGAGCCCCCAGAAGAACGCGATGAAGATGCCGGCCTGAATGAGCCGCCCCATCGTCACGCGCGCGGCGGCGGCGAGCGAGAGCCACCCCAGCAGCCCGGAGGCCACGATGAGCGATGCGGCGAGCGTGAGCGGGGCGCCCAGTCGCGACACGATCTCGTCGTCCCATGCCGCGCTGGTCCGGCGAACGACGTGCGCCAGGACGGCGCGCGCGATGCGGCCGAGGAGCGCGCCCAGGATCACGGCGAGCGCCACGACGACAGGGAGCGCGGCCCACTGCCACCAGAGGATGCCGAACGGTCCGGTGCGGAGCATCACCGCGGGGAGGTGCTCGCGCACCCATTGGTCGTCGAGCGACGCGTACCAGTGCGGCACGCGCGACACCGTGCTGGCGCTGAAGCGCCAGGCGGGTCCCGACTCGTCCGTCACGCGCACCATGCGTACCGGCTCGTGCGCGCCGCCCGTGCCGGGGATGGTGGCGATCTGCTCCACGCGCGCCGGGAGGCCATCGTCGGTGTCGCCCGCGGCGGCGCCGGACAGCTCGTCGGGATCGATCCAGACGTTCTGGTCGAGCACCGCCGCGAGCTGCCGCGCGAGCTCCGCGGCGCGATCGGGTGGCGTGCCCGGAACCATGAGGTACGCCCCCGCGTGGGCGTAGTCGCCAGCATGCGCGAGCTGGAGGAACGTCGTCACCGCGGCGCGCGGCGAATCCGGGGATGTCGCCGGTGCCGACGACGTCGCGCGGGTGCTCCCCGCGGGCGCGCCGGGGAGTTGCCGCTGCGCGGCGAGCGTGCGCGCGGCGCCGAGGCTCGCGAGGAACGCGAGCGAGATCGAGAGCGCGAAGCGGCGGCCCCGCGGCGCCCGGCGCGCGGATGCGATGGAGAGAGGGAACATGGCTCGAGGTGGCGCGGTCGTCGGCGTCGCGCGCCGGCCATCGACCGACGCACGGCGCGCCAGCGGCGCGCGCGCCTTCACCGACGCGCGCGCCCCGGCTATAATATGTGGGCTCCCACTCTTCTTCACCAGCACGGTGCCCCACTCCACTACACCGCCCGAGCGCCATCGCGCGCCAGTCGTCCGCCGCCGCCCGCGTCGCGCCATCGCCACGAGTCGCCGCGATGCCGCCATCGTCGCCGCCGTGAGCGGCATCCGCCGTCTCGAGCGCGCGCTGCGCCTCGCCGCGCGCCAGGTCGAGAGCGTCACGCGCCTCAGCGCCGCCCAGCTCTTCGTGCTCGAGCAGCTCGCGGGCGCTCCCGCCGACTCGCTCAACGACCTCGCGCTCCGCACCCTCACCGACCGCTCCTCGGTGTCCGCGCTCGTCGATCGCCTCACCGACCTGGGGCTCGTCACGCGCCGCTCCGACCGCGCCGACCGGCGGCGGCAGCGCATCCGCATCACCGCGACCGGGCGGCGCGTGCTCGCCTCCGCGACGCGTTCTCCCACGGCCCTCCTCATCGACGGACTACGGCATCTCACCCGCGCGGAGCTGACGGGGCTCGTCACCGGGATCGCGCGGCTCGATCACGCCATGGCGCTCGCGGCCGCATCCGCGCGGCCGCTCGCCGACGGATCGGCGGAGGGTGGCGGGGAATGAAGCGGCTCCGTCGACTGCTCGCGTGGAGCGCCATGCTGCTCTGCGCGGGCACTCTCGCCGCGCCCGCCGGCGCGCAGCAGCTTGGCTGGAATGGCCAGGCCGATGGCGGTGCGAGCCTCTTCTTCGGCAACACCCGCCAGTGGGTGGTGACCGCGCACACGAAGCTCGCGCACCTGGACAGCACCCTCGAGATGCGCGCCGAGGGGCGCGTGGGCTACGCCCAGGCGAAGACCGACTCCGGTGTCACCGTGCTCTCCTCGCGCTCCTGGCTCGCCAGCTTCGGCCTCGACTACCACCCGCTCGACCGGTGGTCGCCGTTCATGTCGGGGAGCGTGGAGTCGAGCTTCGAGCAGCGCATCGCGCGGCGCTACAGCGCGGGACTCGGCGCCAAGTACACGGTCGCCCACGGCGATACCACGTCGCTCGACATCAGCCTCGCCGTGCTCGGCGAGCGCACCGAGGCCTCCGATCCCTCCATCGAGCTGGGCGTCCCCGCCTCGCGGGTGCGCTGGTCGTGGCGCGTGCGCGCCGAGCACCGGATGGGGGAGCGCGTGAAGCTCTCGCACACCACGCTCTACCAGCCGAGCGCGCAGGACCTCTCGCACTTCACGCTCAACACCTCCACCGTGCTGTCCATCGACCTCACGAAGGTGCTCGCCCTCACCTTCACCGCCGAGGACATCTACGACAGCGAAGCCCGCAGCCGCGGCGCGCGGACGAACAACGATGGGCATCTGTTGTTCGGGGCGAGGGTGAGGTACTGACACAGGGTTGGGGGCTTGGGGTTGGGGGCCGGGGGTCGGGGGGGATGCGGGACGCGGGGCGCGGGATGCGGGAACGGCAAGAGCACCGATGCGGAAGTGCGACGGGGCGCCGGCATTCGCCGGCGCCCCGTCGCGTTCCTTGTTACCCGCGCCCCGCGCCCCGCGCACCGCAGCCCGCGGCCCGGGGCCCGGGGTTCCCCCCCGGCCCCCAGCCCCTGGCCCCTGGCCCCTAGCTAACCCTCCCCCCGCTTCGCCGTCGGCGGCAGCACGCCGTTGAGGCGCAGGTAGACCGCCGCCGCGCCGTAGTGATCGGCCCAGTCCGCGGCCAGGTCGAGCATCGCGCCCGCGCGCGAGATGGTGCGGCCGCCGAAGAACGGCACCGTCTCCGAGAGCTTCGAGTCGTCCACCGACGCCAGCGCCGTCCCGCAGTAGTCGAACGAGCGCTTGAGACGCGCCACGAGCTTGTCCTTCGAGTCGGTGGGCTGGAGCTTCGCTTCGTCCGGCTGCTTCGCGCCGGAGATCGTGGAGCACATGTACTCGTTCGAGCCCGCCACGTGCAGCACGAGCTGGCCGAAGCTCATCTGCGCCGGCGTCGGCTTGAAGCCGTACTTGTCCGCCGGCATCGCCTCGGCGGCGCCGACCAGGTTGCGCTGCGAGCGCTGGAGATCGGCGCGGAGGGCGTCCGCCAGCGGGTTCCCTCCCTGCTGCGCCCCGGCGGCGACGGGAAGCGCGAACAACGTTGCGACTGCGGTTGCCAGGATCGCGTTCATCGGTCCGTCCATGTGGTGAGCGTGAAACCCCGGAAATACTCTCCACGAGAGTGCATGGCGCCCCCACGCCTCGCAAGGGTGCCCGTCGGACTCGCGGCCTCACGCGCTCCCGGAGCGTCCCCCCCGGCTGGCCCCCCTCGCGGCCGCCGCGGTGGACCCGTCCTCCCCGCCACGGCGCGCCCCCCACAGCGGATATGGCAGCCCCGCCAGCCGGTTGATCACGATCGCCTGGAGCGCCAGCAGTCCCACCGCCACCATGAGCACGAGCAGCTGCGCCGGCGTCCGGAGGAGCCCGAGCGATACGATGAGCGTCGTCGCGCCGGCCGGCGGGTGCGGGGTGCGAAGCAGCACCATCAGCCCGCTCGTGAGCCCGAGCGACAGCGCCGCCGCCGCCACGCGCGGCGCCGTCACCCCAGCCGCCACCGTCGGCGCCGCGCCGAGCAGGCCGAAGGCGGCCAGGCTCACCCACCCGGCCACCGCCCCCACGAGATGGCCGAGCATCGCGTTGCGCGGACTCGCGGCCGGCGCGCGCGGCGTGTAGAAGAACAGGAACGCGGTGGGGCCGAGCGATGGGAAGACGAACGGCTGCCGGCTCAGGAGCGCCACCGTCGCCATCAGCCCGATCGAGATGAAGCCGTTGATCATGCTGAACGCGGCCAGGACGACGGTGGAGTCGTAGCGCTCGAGCAACGACGTGATCCGGAAACGGAGCAGCAGCCCGCGCAGCACGTGCGTGAGCTGGCCGCCGATCGGACCGGTGGGAGGAGGCGGAGCGGGAGGCGGCGTCGGTGGTCGGCCGGAAGGTGTCATCGCGCGCGCCGGTCAGCGCGGGTGGGCCGTGCGCCGCAGCACCCGGAGCATGATCAACCCGCCGGCGAAGATCAGCCCGGAGATCACCGTCGCGTACACCGTCCCCCGGCGGTCGCCGAGCAGGTAGAGGTTCAGCGCCAGAGTCAGCAGCCAGAGCTGCACCGCCATGAGCAGGACCCCGATGGCGAGGCCGAAGCTCACGAGCCCCGATTGGCCGGGCGCGGGGAGTGGCGCCTCGGTACGGGTGCCCGGGGTGCCCTCGCCGTGCACGGGCGGGGGCGGAGGAGCGGCGGCGCTCACGTCGGCGTCTCCCCCATCGCGTACAGCACGCCGTCGCGCTCCTCGAGGGCGATGCGCGGCAGCGGACGCGGGGGCGGTCCCGCGAGCACGTCTCCCGTCTCGGGGTGGAACACCCCCTCGTGGCAGGGACAGAGCAGCCGTCCGCGCCGCGCCTCCCAGTACACGGCGCACGACAGGTGCGTGCACTTCCCGCTGTACGCCACGAAGCGGCGCTCGGCGAGGCGCAGCAGGATCGCGTGGTCGTTCGCGCCGGGGTACGAGAAGTAGTGTGCCTCCCCCACCGGCACCGCCGATGCCGCGACGATCGCCCGCACCGTCCCGCGCCGCCGATCGCGCAGGAACGAGAGCGCGGCGAGCAGGCCGGTGCTGGCGAACAGCGCACCGGACGCCCACACCGACCACTGTAGGAGCTGGCGGCGCGACACCAGGTCGTCCGCGTCCCACCCGAAGGGAAAGTCGGCCCGCCACCGCTCCGCGCGCGTGCGCGGGCTCAGCGGCGCATCGCGCTCGCTCGTGCTCACAGGATCCACGCCTCCTCCGTCGCCGCCGTCGTCTCCGCTCCGATCCCCGCCGTCTCGCCGAGGAGCGCCGACACGTCGAGCCGCGCCGTACCGTCGGGGAGCACGTGGTAGACCTTCGTGCGGACGGTCTGCGTGCCGAAAGTGGTGACGTTCACCGCCTCGCCGCGCCGCTCCTCGGCGAACTCCTCGTACGTCCCGTACCAGATCGCCTGCGTGGGACACACCTGCGCGCACCACGGCTTCAGCCCCTGGCTCGTGCGGTCGTAGCACAGGTTGCACTTCTTCATCAGCCGCGCCTCGACGTCGAACTTGGGGACGCCGAACGGGCACGCGTACACGCAGTTGCGGCACCCGATGCACCGCGACGGGTCCGCCTGCTGCACGACGCCGTCGGGAGTGATCAGGATGGCGAGCGCCGGACACACCTGCGCGCACGGCGCCACGGGATCCTCGCAGTGCATGCAGACGGTGGGCTGCGTGGCCACGCTCCAGCCGCGATCCAGGAAGTCCACCATCACCATGCTCTCCCCCTTGTGCGAGTCGCACTCGCGGCACGCCGCCTCGCACGCGCGGCACCCGATGCACCGCGAGGGGTCGATGAACATCGTCTTGACCGTCACGACCCGCTCCTCCGCTCCTCCCAGTGGTGCTGGACGGTGGACCCGGTGTGTGGAATCTCCCCCGCCTCGTACGGGAACATCTCCGGCGCGTTCTCCACGGTGAAGTTCTCCGTCGCCCCAGCGGGGGCCGACGGCACCGGCGACTCCCGCTTCTCCACCGTCGCCGCGCAGCACTTGAACTCCGGGATCCGGACCTTCGGGTCCACCGCGGGATTGGTGAGCTGGTTCACCGACGCGCTATGCCCGTAGTGGAAGGGGATGAACAGCGTGTCCGGGCGGATGGTCGGCGTCACGAGGGCGCGCAGCTCCATCGCGCCGCGCGGGGTGCGCACGCGCACGATCTCGTCGTTGGCGATGCCGAGCCGCTGCGCGACGCTCGGGTGGAGCTCCACCCAGGGCTCGGGCGCCTGCGAGTTGAGGAAGCCGAGCCGGCGCGTCTGCGTTCCGCTCAGGTACTGGTAGACCACGCGCCCGCTGGTGAGGCGGAAGGGGAAGTCGCCGCCCGGCTCCTCGGCCGGCGGCCGGTACGTGATCGCCGACATGTGGGCGCGCCCGTCGGGGTGGTGAAAGCGCTCGGTGAAGAGCCGCGGCGTCCCCTCGCTCTCGTCGGAGGGGCACGGCCAGAACACCCCCTGCTGTGCCTCGATCTTCTCGTACGTGATTCCGCTGTAGTCGGCGACGCCGCCGCGCGTGGCCACGCGCAGCTCGTCCCAGATCTCGCGTGCCGAGCGGTACGGGAAGAACTTCCCGCGCCCGAGGCGCCGCGCGAGGTCGCAGGCGATCTCCCAGTCGCGTCGCGCCTCCCCCGGCGGATCCACCGCCTGGTCGAGCTTCACCACGCGCCCCTCGAGATTCGTGGTCGTCCCCTCGTCCTCGCACCACACGGCGCACGGCAACACCACGTCGGCCAGCTCCGCCGTCTCGGACATGAAGAAGTCCACCACCACCAGCGGATCGAGCCGCTCGAGCGCGCGCTGCACGATCGCGTTCTCCGGAAGGGAGACCATCAGGTTCGAGCACATGACCATGCAGCTCCGGATCTCCCCGTCCGCCATGAGGTGCACCATCTCCGTCGCCGCCGCGCCGGCGTGGGGGAGCTCGGACTCCGGGATCCCCCACACCTCCGCGATGTAGCGGCGCGCCTCGGGATCGTCGATCTCGCGGTAGCCGGGAAGCTGGTGCGCCTTCTGCCCCATCTCGCGCCCGCCCTGCCCGTTCCCCTGCCCCGTGAGCATCATCGTCCCTCCGCCCGGCTTCCCCACCTGTCCACGCGCGAGCGCGAGGTTGATGCACGCGAGGCAGTTGTCCACGCCGTGCGTCGAATGCTCGATCCCGCGCGCGTGCATCACGAGCGACGTCGGCGCGCGCCCGTAGATCTCCGCCGCCGCGCGAATGCGCGCGGCGGGCACACCGCAGATCCGCTCGGCCATCTCGAACGTGTAGGGCTCGACGGTCTCGCGCACCGCGTCCCAGCCGGTGGTTCGCGCGGCGAGGTATGGCTCGTCCACGAGCCCCTCGTGCACCAGGTGGCGCAGCATGGCGTTGAGCATCGCGACGTCGGTCCCCGGGCGGAGCGGGAGCCAGAGGTCGGCGGTCCGCGCGGCCGGCGTCTCGCGCGGATCGGCGACGATGAGCCGCGCGCCGCGATCGCGCGCGCGCCAGATCCACTGCATCATCACCGGGAAGCACTCCGCCACATTGCTCCCGACGACGAAGATCGCATCGGCGAGCGGCACGTCGGTCATCGGCAGCGGCGCGCGATCGAGGCCGAACGCCTTCTCGTAGGCGCCGGCCGCCGACGACATGCAGAGGCGGCCGTTGTAGTCCACGTGCCGCGTCCCCACTGCCACCCGCGCGAACTTGCCCATCAGGTAGCAGCGCTCGTTCGACATCGACGAGCCGCTGTAGATCGCGACCGCGTCCATGCCGTGCTCCGCCTGGATCTCGCGCCAGCGGCGGGCGACGTAGTCGAGTGCCTCGTCCCAGCTCGCGCGCACGAGCGCGCCGTTGCGCCGCACCAGCGGATGACGCAGGCGCTCCGGGTGCCCGGCCTGCTGGTACGCCACCACCCCCTTGGGGCAGAGCGAGCCGCGGTTGTGCGGGTATACGCGCGGCTCGACGCCGATCACCTGCCCGTCGCGCACCCGGAGGTACATGGCGCACTGCACGCCGCAGAAGGAGCAGTGCGTGGGGACGAGCCGCTCCGCCACGTGCGAGGCCTCCGTCCACCCCACGGGCGATGGCCCGACCGACTGGAAGTCGTAGTTGAAGGAGCGTCGGGGCTCGAAGAAATCCTTGTTGACCGTCATCAGCGAATCTCAGAGGAAGCGTCGGCGCAGGAGCGCGTAATACGATTCCGCGCGCAGCACCCGCTTGCAGGTGGGACAGTAGTCCTGGAGCAGACCGCCGTCGGGGCCGAGGTCGTATCGCTGGCCGAGGTCGCCGAGCACGCGCTCGAGGTCCACGATGAAGCGCGCCGATGGCACCTCGGCGCCGCACCGCTGGCACACGCCGGGCGTCGCCGCCGGTGCGTGCGTCCGCGAGCGGCCGTAGTAGTCCACATCCTGTGCCACCTGCTGGTAGAGCGTGACCCCGATGCTCGCCGGGCGCTCGACGATGTGAAAGAACTTCCCGAACGGGAGCGAGAGCAGCCAGAGCACCACCACCACCTGGTGCACGAGCGCGATGAACCAGTAGAAGGAGCCGCCCCACCAGTTCGACGAGGCGGTGAGCGCCAGCCCCGTCACCGCTATCGCGAACAGGAGGATCAGCGGCACCAGATCGAAGCCGAAGCGCTGCGTGGTGAGCAGCCCCGTGTCGCGGATGCGGCGCCACGTGGCCGCCACCACCCCCGCGATGAGCAGCACGGCCGCGAAGTCCAGGATGTGGAAGATCGCGAAGCCGATCCCCGCCCGGATCGGAAAGCGCATCACGGGGAAGCCGAAGAACCAGGCGCGATAGCCGTCCGGGGGGATCAGCGTGAACCGCACCCAGCCGAAGGTGAGCGGCACGGTGACCAGGAGAGCGAGCACGACGCCCCAGAAGATCGCCTGGTGCGTGAGCCAGCGGGCGGTGCTCCGCTTGCGGATGAACGTCTGCCCGATGAGATCCGTCCACAGCGCTCGCGGGACGAGCATCGTGTAGCGGCGGAAGTTGCGCCAGGAGAGGAACGCCTTCCATCCGGCCACGAAGTAGTGCCGCGTGGGTGGGCGCCCGATCCAGAGGGCATAACGATAGGTGAGCGCGGCGATGGCGAACACGGTGCCGACGGCATAGCCGATCAGCGCCGCGTCGAAGTCGCGCAGACCGCGCGACCCGACCACGACGAGCACGAGCGTGACCAGCGTGATGACGGCGGCCGCGACGGCGGCGCGCCCCTTGATCGTCACGTGCGGGTGCTCCCTCCCGGGGTCACCCCTCCGACCGCAGGAGCCGTTCCGTCGCGCGACTCACGAGGCCGTCTCGAGCTCGCGCGCGACCGTCGGCGTGGAGCGCGGGGGCGGCGGGAGCGGGGGGAGCCCCAACAGCTCGCGCGCCCGGTTCAGCGCGTCGTCGATGTTGCCGAACAGGTTCTCCTCGCCGATCTCGCGCAGCACGGGCGATCCGGTGAGCGCCACCAGCGGCTGCATGTGCACGTCGGAGAGGAGCACCACCGTGCCGTCGCGACGGCTCCGGTGCACGACGTCCTTGAGCGCGTGCATCCCGGTCGCGTCGAGCGCCAGCACGTGGCGCATCCGGATGATCAGCACTTTCGGATTGCCCGCCACGGTGCCGATGGTGTCCCTGAACGTCTCCGCCGCCCCGAAGAAGAACGGGCCGTTGATCTCGTACACATCCACCCCTGGCGGGATCGAGCGGCGGCGCAGGCCGTTCGGGTCGGTGTCGTACACCTCCCGCGGATCGTCCTGCGTCTCGAACTCGTGCCGGATCACGCTCACGTTCGTCACCTCCGCCATGCGGCGGATGAAGAGGAACGCCGCCAGCACCATCCCGACGGCGATCGCCACCGTGAGGTCCACCAGCACGGTGAGGCCGAACGTCGTGAGCAGCACCGCCACGTCGCTCTTGGGGGAGCGGAGCTCGGTCAGGAACGTCCGCCACTCGCTCATGTGGTACGACACCACCACGAGGATCGCCGCCAGCGTGGCGAGAGGGATGAGCGCCGCCCACTTTCCGAAGAAGAGGGTGATGAGCAGCAGCGTGACCGCGTGCGTGATCCCCGCGATCGGCGTGCGGCCGCCGTTCTTCACGTTCGTGGCCGTGCGCGCGATGGCGCCCGTGGCCGGGATCCCGCCGAACAGCGGCGAGGCGATGTTCGCCACCCCCTGCGCGACGAGCTCCATGTTCGACCGGTGCCGCCCGCCGAACATCCCGTCGGCCACCACCGCCGAGAGCAGCGACTCGATGGCCGCGAGCATCGCGATCGTGAACGCGGGGCCCACGAGTCCCGTCACCTGCGCGAGATCCAGATGCGGAAGGTGCGGGTGCGGGACCGCGGCGTTCAGCCCGCCGAAGCGGCTGCCGATCGTTTCCACCGGCAGGTGCATCGCCTGGGCCACCATGGTCGCTGCGATGAGCGCCACGAACGGGCCGGGGATGCGGTGGCTCACCTTCGGCCAGAGAAGGATGATCGCCAGCGTGAGCGCCGCGATCCCCGCCGCCGCCGGCGTGAGCGCGCCCAGGTGGCCGAGCAGCGCTCCCCACTTCGGGAGGAACGCGGCCGGCGCGCTCCCCATGCGCAGCCCGAGCAGGTCCTTCACCTGGCTCGAGAAGATGATCACCGCGATCCCGCTCGTGAATCCGGTGATGACGGGGTGCGGAATGAACTTGATCACGCTCCCCAGCTTCGCCACACCCATGATCACCAGCAGCACCCCCGCCATCAGCGTGGCCACGGTGAGCCCGTCGATGCCGTACTGCTGGACGATGCCGTACACGATCACCACGAACGCGCCCGTGGGTCCGCCGATCTGGACGCGCGAGCCGCCGAGTGCGCTGATCAGGAAGCCGGCGACGATCGCCGTCCACAGGCCGCGGTCGGGGGTCACGCCGCTGGCGATGGCGAACGCGATCGCCAGCGGGATGGCCACGATCCCCACGATCACGCCGGCGGTGAGGTCGTGAACGAGCTGCTGCCGGTCGTACGACCGGAGCGCGGTGAACAGCTTCGGAACGAGCACGGGATCCTGGCGGCAAGGGGGAGCGCGTCGCCAGGCAATCTGCTCGGGTCGCGACGCGCCGGCCGTCGGCGATTCCGAGGTCTCCGCCCGGACTATCGGCGACGTGGTCGTGCGGGAACCCCCTACCGAGCCACGTTCAGAACCGCTCCCCCTTCGCCTCGCGCGCCTTGCTCCCCACCGGCCGGATGCGCGACCACATGGTGTGGAAGAAGAGCGCGAGCGCGGCGATCTGGAGGAAGCCGCTCGCCACCACCACCCACCGCAGCCACGCAGCATCCACCCGCTGGCGGAGCAGCTCCCCCGCGACGCGGCTCGCGGTGCCCACGGTGAGCATCCAGTACGCCGCTTCGGCCAGCGCCGGGCTGTAGCGCTCGTCCGTCTTCTCCGGGCGCGGGAAGAGCCAGAGCGCGACGCCGAGAATCATCATCATCACGAAGCCGACGAAGATCGCGTGCGTGTGCGCGCTGATCTCGTAGCTGCCGGGGTAGCGCCGCGACAGCTCGCGCCGCGCGATCATCCACCCGCCGATCCCCAGCCCCACCGCGAGGAACACGATGGCCGTCTTGATGTAGCGCCTGACCAGCGAGTGCATGACCGATCACCGGGAAAGGAGAATGCCGCCGGCGGCCGCGAGCAGCCCGAGGAGCAGCACCACCACGTGAACCGCGTTGAACAGCCGGCCGCGCACCGCGCCCGTGCGGACGCGAGCGAGCACCGGCAGCGCGAACAGGAAGATGAGCACCAGCAGCCCCACCACCACCATCTTCCACGCGAAGACGCGGCGCTGGAAGGGCGACGCCTCGGCGCCGCCGCCGAGCAACCCGCGCAGCCGCGCGTTCACGAGTCCGCTCGCCACGATCACCACCAGCGACGCGCCCACCACCCGGCGCAGCCGCGCCTTGATCGCCACGAGCAGCGCGTACCGCTCGCGCCGCTCGAGCCCCGCGGCACGCATCGCCGGGCGCAGGATGAGCAGGTAGTACGCCACCGCCCCCATCCACACCACCACGCCGGCGAGATGCGCCAGCACCGCGGCGCGATGGATCCACTGGATCGTGGCGGGGCTCACCGGGTTCCGGCCGACTCCGTCACGCCCGCGGCTCGCGGATGCGGCTGCCGGGCACGAGCCCGCACTCCTCGTCCGTCAGGTAGCACCCCGGGTCCTCCGCCCACGGATCGCCGTGCACCTGGAGCGCGCGCACGCGGAAGCCGCCGCCGCACACATCCTTCCACTGGCACGCCCCGCAGCGGCCATGGAGCAGCGGCGCGCGGTCGCGGAGCCCGGCCAGCAGCGGATCGGAGCCGTCGCTCCAGATCTCGCTGAACTTCCGGTCGCGCACGTTGCCGAGCGTGTGGCGCATCCAGAACTGGTCCGGGTGCACGTTGCCCAGGAAGTCGATGTCCGCCACGCCCACGCCCGAGCTGTGCAGCCCGCCGCCGTTCCAGCGGAGCAGCGCGAGCACCTCCTCGGCGCGCGCGGGGTCCTCCTCGCGCAGCTTGAGGTACAGGTACGGCCCGTCGGCGTGGTTGTCCACGGTGAAGATCTCCTTCGGGATCCCGCGCGCCGCGAACTCCTTCGTGCGCCGGAGGATCGTGTCCACCGCCGCGCGTGCGTCGGCGGGGGGGAGCTCGTCCGTCGAGCTTCCACGGCCGCTGTACACCAGGTGGTAGAAGCAGGCGCGATCGATCCCCTCCGCCTCGATGAAGTCGAAGATCCGGTCGAGGTCGCGCGCGTTCCGGCGCGTGAGCGTCATTCTGAGCCCCACGCGCTGCCCCACTGCCTTGCAGTGGCGGAAGCCGGCCATCGCCTTCTCGAAGGCGCCCTTGTGCCCGCGGAAGATGTCGTTGGTACGCCCTATCCCATCGAGCGAGATGCCCACATAGCTCACCTCGAGCGCGCGGAGCCGCGCCGCCACCTCGGCGGTGATCAGCGTGCCGTTCGTGGACAGCGTCACGCGGAGCCCGCGGGAGCGCGCGTGCGCGATGAGCGTGAAGATGTCGGGGCGCAGGAGCGGCTCACCGCCGGAGAGGAGGAGCACCGGGATCTCGAACGCGGCCAGATCATCGAGGAGCGCCATCCCCTCCGCCGTGCTCAGCTCTCCCGCGTACTCGCGGTTCTCCGAGTCGGAGTAGCAGTGCACGCAGTGCAGGTTGCACCGGCGTCCCACGTTCCAGACCACCACCGGGCGGCGCTCGCCGGCGCTGCACGGCGGCGTCATGGTGACCACGTCCCGCTCCCGCACCCCTTCCGTGCGCTGCCGGCCGTAGCGCAGCCCGTCCGATGGCGTGTTGCGCCCCGCGTACAGCGTGGTGATGCCGATCATGCCTGGTGTCCTCCGTCATGGCGCCCCTCGCGCCGCCACGCCGTGGGGACGTAGGCGCAGAGCGGGTCGGCCTCGAGATAGTCGCCGGTCATCGCGAACGCGCGCGCCCGCGAGCCGCCGCAGATCCACCGGTACTCGCACGCGCCGCACTTCCCCTTCAATCGGTCGGCGTCGCGCAGCGCCCGGAACGTGTCGTGCCGCCGGTACACATCGCCCAGCTCGTGCGTCCGCACGTTGCCGGCGCTCACCGGAAGGAACCCGGACGGGAAGATCTCGCCGCGGTGGCTCACGAACACGAAGCCGTTGCCGTCGTTCACCCCCCGCGCGCGTCCCACGCCATCGGAGATCATCCCGGCCCCGACGCCGCCCGGGCCTGCCGCCTCCACCGCACCCGCGCGGCGCGCCTCACGCCGCCGCTGGAGGAGCACCCGCCGATAGTGCGGCGCCGCCGTGGTCTTGATGTCGAAGGGAGCGGTGGCGGCCAGCTCGGCCAGCCGCTCGAGCACCCCCTCCACCACATCCGCGCTCGGCAACTGCTCACGCCGCGCGCGTCCGGTGGGGACGACGAAGAACACCGACCAGAGCGCGATCCCGAGCTCCCCCACGAGCGTGATCAGCGACTCCAGGTCGCCGACGTTCAGGCTCGTGATGGTGGTGTTCACCTGGGTGGAGAGTCCCAGCTCGCGCGCCGCCCGCAGCATCCCCACCGTCCAGTCGAAGGAGCCGGCCACGCCGCGGAACGCGTCGTGCCCGCGGGCGGTGGCCCCATCCAGGCTCACCGCGAGCCGGGCCAGCCCCGCATCGCGCAGCGACGCGAGCACGCGCGGCGTCATGAGCGGCGTGCCGGACGGGGTGAGCGCCACCCGGAGCCCGGTCGACGCGGCATACTCCACGAGCGATACCGTATCGGGGCGCTTGAGGGGATCGCCCCCCGTGAGCACGAACAGGGGGCGCCCGAGGCGGCGCACCGCATCCACGAGCGCCCGCGCCTCCGCGGTGGTCAGCTCGAGCGGATCGCGCGCCGGCCTGGCGGACGCGCGACAGTGCAGGCATGCGAGGTCGCACGCCTGCGTCGTCTCCCAGATCACGAGAAAGGGCGCGCGGTCGAAGTCCACCGACGCGGGCACGGGGCGCTGATGCGCGAGGCGTGTGTCCATGAGAGCGTGAGAGTGAGCGCGGCGGGCGTCAGCCGCCGCGAGCGAGCCGCACCGCGGCCACCACCACCAGCACCCCGAGCAGTGCGTTCACCCGCGCGAGCAGCGCCGCGCGCCGGCGGAGCGCCACCGCGCCCGGGGAGCCGGGCTGGGCGCGCCCGGCACGCGGACCGAGCACGAAGTCGTGCACCGCGCTCACGGTGATCATCGCGGCCACCGCCGAGAGCTTCGCCGCGAGGGCGTGCCCCGTGCTCGTCTCCCAGAAGGCGGCCGAGCCGAGCACGCCATCCCAGCGCAGCCACCCGCGGTAGTGCAGGTTGATCACGCCGGTGACCACCAGCACGCCGATCGCCCACCACCCGGCGGATCGGAAGCGGAGGCCGAGCCGCTGGAACAGCTTCTGCCGCAGCGCCGGGGGGTCGATGTCGCGCAGCACGGGCGCCCCCACCACGCCGAGGAAGAACATCCCCCCGAGCCAGAGCATGGCGGCGAGCACGTGCACGGTGACGTTCAGGTAGTACAGCTCGGGCATCGGCCTAACGCGCCGCTCCCGGGCGCGGCGCGATCACCGCGAGCACGACGAGCCGCTCGTCCAGTGCCCGCATCCCGTGCCGCTCGTTCGGCTCGTAGGCCACCACCTCCCCCGCGCGCACGGCGCGCTCCCCGTCCCCGCCGAGCACCACGCCGCTCCCCTCGGCGATGGTGAGGATCACGGTGGACGGGCTCGTATGCGGCGCCACCTCCTGCCCGGGCTCGATCCGGAACACCACCAGCCGCGCGTCGGGCGCATCATGCACGAGCGCGCTGGCCGGGCGGTCCTCTCGTGAAGCCACCGCGCCGGCGCCCTCGATGCGTGGATCGTACGTCTTCATCGCCACGCTCCCGGCGCGATCATCCCGGAGTGCCACACGGGGTCCCACACGAGATGCGTCTCCACGCCGCAGATCCCGTCGACGAGCATTGCCGCGCCGCGGATCCCGTCGGTGATGATGCGCTCCATGGGGCACCCGGGCGTCGTCAGGGTGTGCGTGATCCAGGCGACGCCATCCCGGATCTCGGCGCCGTACACGAGCCCGAGGGTCACGATGTCCAGGCCGATCTCGGGATCGATCACCGTGGCGAGCGCTTGCCACAGCGCATCGAGCCGGGGATCGGTGTCGGTTTCGCTCATTGGCACGTCCACGTGTAAGTTTCCTGCGAGCGCCCGGTCGGGCGTGGCTGTACTGTCGCGATGCACCGTGCTCCGGCGCGTGACGGTTGTCACACGCCTGGGGGCGCGCGGCCGCGACGCCGGAACGACGACTCGATCGACACGGAGCGCGTGGTGGATACTTCTTCGGTGCTTCGGCAGCTCCCGCTCTTCGCCAGCTTCGGCGACGACGCGCTCGCGCGCCTCGCCTCGCGGAGCATCGCGCGCACGTACGGCCCGGGGCACGTGCTCTTCACCACCGGTGAGCCGTGCCGCGGCCTCTACGTGGTCGCCACGGGGCGGGTGCGCATCTATCGCACGAGTCCGGCGGGGCGCGAGCAGGTGCTGCACACCGAGGGACCTGGGCGTCCCGTGGCCGAGCTGCCCCTCTTCGACGGCGGCCCGTACCCGGCCTCGGCCATCACCGAGGAGGAGTCGCGGCTGATCTTCGTGCCGCGCGATGAATTCCAGGCGCTGTACCGCGGCAACCCCGATGTCGCCGACGCGATCGTGCGCGAGCTCGGGAAGCGGCTGCGCCACCTGGTGCACGTCACGGAGACGCTGGCCTTCCGTGACGTGGCCGCGCGCCTCGCCCTCTTCCTCGCCGAGTTCGCCCAGCAGCACGGGCGCCCCGCGCGCGGCGGCGTCGAGATCGCCCTCGACCGCACGCGTGAGGAGCTGTCCTTCGAGCTCGGCACCGCGCGCGAGTCGGTGTCGCGCGCGCTGAAGCAGCTCCGCGAGAAGGGGCTCATCACCACCCTCGGGCGCAACCGCATCCTGATCCCCGACGTCGCGAAGCTGCGCACCCTCGCGCGCCCCGGCGAGCGCCCCCACTACGAGTAGCGCATCGCGCGCGTGGCGCGCGACTGAGACAACCGTCACATCCGCCGGTCATCGTCGGGGCGATGCTTTCGTGCAACCCGTCACGAGTGCACCCGATGACCTCCGCCGCATCCACCCACGCCTCCTCGCCGGCGCGCGAGCTGACCACCGACGTGGTCACCGACGCCCTGCGCCGCGTTTCCTACCCCGGGCTCACGCGCGACCTCGTGTCGTTCGGTATGGTGAAACGGGTGAGCGTGTGCGATGGGCGCGTGAAGGTCCAGCTCGCCATCGCCACGCGCGACGAGAGCATCGCGCCGGCACTCCAGCGAACGATCGACCAGGCGCTCCGCCCACTCGGCGCGACCGCCGTGGCGGTGGAGATCGTCCCCCCCGAGGCGCCGCCGCGCCCCACGTCCAGGGGGACCCCCGATCCGTGGGCCGAGCAGGTGCGCCTCGCCAGCGTGCGCCACGTGATCGCGGTGGGCGCGGGCAAGGGGGGCGTGGGAAAGAGCACCATCGCGGCGAACCTCGCGCTCGCGCTCGCCCGCGAGGGGCTGCGCAGCGCGCTGCTCGATGCCGACATCTACGGGCCGAGCCTCCCGATCCTGCTCGGCATCGAGGACGGCGCGACGCGCGTCCGCATGTCGCCGGAGAAGCACATCATCCCGCTCGAGGCGCACGGACTCCCGATCATCAGCTTCGGCTTCTTCCTCGGCGAGGGCTCGCCGGCGATCTGGCGCGGCCCGATGGTGTCGAAGGCCGTGAAGCAGTTCGCGCGCGGAGTGGCGTGGCCCGAGCTGGACGTGCTCGTGGTGGACCTGCCCCCCGGCACCGGTGACATCCCGCTCAGCCTCGCCCAGGCGGTGGCGCTCTCCGGCGCGGTGGTTGTCACGCAGCCGCCGCGCGTCGCCGCGGCGGAGGCGCGCAAGGCGGCGGAGATGTTCCGGACGCTCGAGGTGCCCGTGCTGGGCGTGGTCGAGAACATGAGCGGTCCATTCGGCCGTGGCGCCGGACGCACCGTGGCAGCGGAGCTGTCGGTTCCCTTCCTCGGCGAGATCCCGTTCGACGAGGCGATCGTGGGCGAGGGGGACGAGGGCGTCCCCACCATGGTCGCCCGCCCCGAGAGCGCCGCGGGGATCGCGCTCGACCACGTGGCGCGCGAGATCGCCGGCGCACTCGGGTGGCGCCATGTGTCCAGGGAGGCGACCACGTGACCACCGCCGTGCCTCCCGGACCAGCCAGCGCCCCCGTCGCGGGGCGCGCCGCGCCAGGGGGACTCCCCGCGAGCCCCGCCGTGGGCGCGATCGGCCTCGCCGCCGAGCACTTCGCCGCCGCGATGCTCTACCTGCTGGCGGGCTCCGTGGCCCTCGTGTGGATCGCGCCGGAGCTCGCGGCGGGAGCGTACCCCTCGCCGCACGTCGCGGGGGTCACGCACCTGTTCACGCTCGGCTGGCTCACCACCACCATCTTCGGCGCGCTGCATCAGCTCCTCCCCGTGGCGCTCGGCGCCTCGCCGCGCTCCTCGCGCGTGGGACACGCCGCGTTCTGGACGTTCGCGCCCGGCGTCGGTGCGTTCGCCGCCGGCGTCGCCACGAGCTCCGTGATGCTGCACCACGTCGGGATCGCGCTCGTGGGCACCGGCGTGGTGCTCGCCGTCGGCAACATCGCCGCCACCCTCCCCCGCGCCCGCGCGCGCGACGTGACGTGGGCGGCGATCGCTCTGGCGATCGCGTTCCTCGCATCCACGCTGGTGCTGGGGATCATCCTCCTGCACAACCTGCACACCGGGTTCATCGCCGGGGCGCGCGTGCGCGTCCTCGCCACGCACCTGCACGTGGCGCTCGTGGGGTGGGCGCTCATCATGATCGTCGGCGTGTCGCACCGGCTGCTCCCCATGTTCCTCCTCTCGCACGGCGCCACCACGCGGTGGACGCCGCGGGCGATCGCGCTCCTGGCGGCGGGAGTCGTGGCGCTCGGCGTCGGGCTCGCCTCGCGCACCGCGGTGGTCGCGTGGATCGGCGTCGCGCTGCTCGAGGGGGGCGTCGGCTGCTTCCTCTGGCAGGCCCGCGCCTTCCATCGCGCGCGCGTGCGGCGGAAGCTCGACGTGGGGATGCGCTTTGCCGGGTGCGCGCTCGGCTTCCTCGCCGCGAGCGCGCTGCTCGGGCCGTTCGTGCTCGCCGTGGGGCTCGCGCACCCGCGTCTCGCCACCGCCTACGTGGCCATCGGGCTCCTCGGAGGGATCGTGCTCTACGTCACCGGATTCTTCTACAAGATCGTTCCGCTCCTCGCCTGGACCGCGCGATATCGCGGCCGGATGGGCAAGGGCCCGGTGCCCACCGTGGCCGAGATGTTCTCCGCGCGCATGGCGCACATCCAGCTCGCTCTGATGGCGCTGGGCGTGGCGCTGCTCGGGGGGGGCATTGCGGCCGGCTCGGCGCACGTCGTGCGCTGCGGCGCCGTGCTCTACCTCGCCGGCGTGTCGTTCTTCACCGTTCAGATCTGGCGCATCGCGCGCGGG
Organism: Gemmatimonadaceae bacterium; assembly: GCA_035760785.1. Lineage (GTDB taxonomy): Bacteria > Gemmatimonadota > Gemmatimonadetes > Gemmatimonadales > Gemmatimonadaceae > JADGGM01. The sequence goes on from DASTSH010000233.1 coordinate 18,807, forward strand.
GGACGGAATTGAGCGCGCGCGCGTACGCGGGGCCAGTCTCCCCGACCGATCGCGTGAGCGATGTGCTCGCGCGCGACGAGTCGCTGGTGGAGGTGTTCGTGCGCCACGCGCCGCACTTCGCCAAGCTGCGCAACCGCGCCATGCGGCGCGTGATGGCGCGCCTGGTGACGGTCGAGCAGGCGGCGCGCACCGCCGGTGTACCCGTGGCCGAGCTGCTCGCCGACCTCAACACCGCGCTCGGCGTCTTCCCGGAGCCCGCGCCACCCGAGGGTGACCGCCCCGCCGACGCTCGCGACGGCGCCGTGCCCGCGCCCGCGCCGGCCGTGGAGGATGCGCGCGCGCACCCCACGCACGCGCCGGTGGTCGAGGTGGACGTGCGCGAGGATCTCCGAGCGGGACGCGAGCCGTTCTCGAAGATCATGAGCGCCGTCGGCGCGCTGCGAGGGGACGAGGTGCTGCATCTGCGAGCCATCTTCGAGCCGGCGCCTCTCTTCGCCGTGCTCGCCAAGCGCGGCTTCGTGCACGAATCCCTCCGGCACGCGGACGACGACTGGTCGGTGTGGTTTTGGCGTCCTGACGCGGAGAGCGCCGCGGGCACGGTCCCGTCGCCGTGCGACGCCGCCGCTCCGGGGTGCGCCCCGGCCGCCGGCGATGACGCGTCCTCACCGCACGTGGTGTGGCTGGACGTGCGCGGCCTCGAGCCGCCGGAGCCGCTCGTGTGCACGCTCGCCGCGCTCGAGACGCTCCCCGATGGGTATGCGCTCGTCCAGGTGAACGTGCGCGTACCGCAGTTCCTCCTGCCCGTGCTCGCCGAGCGCGGGTTCTCCTGCGCGATCGACGAATCGCTCGCCGATCGCGTGCTCGTGCGCATCTGGCGCGCGACCTGAGCGCCGGCGATCGCCGCGCCCACTCTGTCCATTACCTGTCCAGGAGATCTTCCGTCATGTCCACCACGCCGCTCGAGCTCGACGTCCGCGTCATCCCGCCGCGCGAGAAGCACCCGTCCATCTTCCGCGCCTTCGACAGCCTGAAGAGCGGACAGGCGCTCCTGCTCGTGAACGACCACGACCCCCGGCCGCTGCGCTACCAGCTCATGGCCGAGCGTCCCGACACCTTCGACTGGCAGTACGAGGCAGAGGGGCCGGAGGTCTGGCGCGTGCGCATCAGCCGCCGCTGACGCATCGCGACGATCGGTCATGGGTGCCGGGCGGCCGCGAGGTCGCCGGCGCCGATGACCGGCGTCCGCCTCGGCGCTCAGGCCGCCCGCTTCGCGTACTGCCGCACGGCCAGCCAGAGCGCCACCACCGCGAAGACGCCGAGCGTGAGCAACGGCGCGGCGATCTCCCGGATTCCGGCGCCCTTCATGAGTATCGCGCGCGTGATGGTCACGAAGTGGCGCACCGGGTTCAGCTCCGAGAGCCACTGCACCCACGCCGGCATGCTGTCGATCGGGGTGAGCAGCCCGCTCATGAGCAGATAGACCATCAGCACGAAGAACGTCACGAACATCGCCTGCTGCTGCGTCTCCACGAGAGTGGAGATCCAGAGGCCGATGGCCAGCGCCACCATCAGGTACACGGCGGCGGCGCCGAACAGGAGCGCGATGCTGCCGCGCACGGGGATGCCGAACGCGAGCCACCCGACGGCGAGGCCGAGCCCCAGGTCGATCATCCCCAGCACCCAGAACGGGAGGAGCTTCGCGGCGATGAACTGCCCGCGGGTGATCGGCGTGACGTTGAGCTGCTCCAGCGTTCCCGCCTCCTTCTCCCGCGCGATGTTCTGGGCGGTGATGAGCGTGCCCACGATCGTCACCAGCGCCACGAGGATCCCCGGCACCATGTAGTGCCGGTAGTCGAGCGTCGGGTTGTACCAGCCGCGCGCGCGCAACTCGAGGTGCCCCGCCCCCCGGGCTGGTGGCGGCCCATCTCCGTCGGCGCCGGCCAGCGCCAGCCGCGCGGTGGGGTGAAGGGTGGCACCCAGCTCGTCGCCGTACGCCGCGATCACCCGCGTCGCGTACGACTGCACGATCCCGGCGGCGGAGCCCTGGATCGCGTTCACGTCCAGGTGCACCGGCGCGCTTCGCGTCCGCACGAGCGATTCCTCGAAATCGCGGGGGATCGTCAGCACGAGCGTCGCCCGCCCGCGAAGCATGGCCTCGCTCCCCGCCTCGGGGGATGAAGACTCCCCCACGATCCGGAAATAGCCGGACGAGCCCAGCCGCGACACCAGCCCTCGCGACGTGCTGGTGTGATCGAAGTCCACCACGTACGCCGGCGTGGCGCGGATCGCGAACGTCGCCGCGTTCGACAGCACCAGGAGCTGCACCAGGGGGACGACGATGAGCTGAGCGAGCGTGGCGCGGTCGCGCACCACGTGCAGCACCTCGGCGCGCGCCAGCACCAGGATCCGCCGGAGCCCCAATCGCTTCGCGAGCCGCATCGCTACTCCAGTCTCACGTTGAACGAGCGGGCGCTCACCGCCAGGAGGACCAGCGCCATCGCGGCCAGCACCAGCGTCTCCCGCCAGAGGTAGCCGAGCCCGACCCCCTCGAGCATGATCCCGCGCGCGATGCTCACGAACCACCGGGCCGGCACGATGTTCGACAGCCACCGGAGCGGCCACGGCATGCTCTCGATCGGGAAGATGAATCCGGAGAGCAGGAGCGTGGGGAGCATCGTCCCCACGAGCGCGACCAGCATCGCCACCCGCTGCGATGACGTGCGCGCCGAGATCACGATGCCCAGCGCGAGCGACACCAGGATGTACAGGAGCCCCTCCCCCAGCAGCAGCGCGACGTTTCCCCGCACCGGCACCCGGAAGATCAGCCGCGCCTCCACGAGCACCGCGGCCACCCCCACGAGGCCGATGACGAGATAGGGAGCGACCTTGCCGATCACGATCTGCCAGGGGCGCAGCGGCGAGACGAGCAATCCCTCCATCGTGCCCGTCTCCTTCTCGCGCGTGAGCGACAGCGCGGTCATCATCGACGCGATGATCGTGAGGACCATCGCCATGAGCCCGGGCACGAACAGGTTGGAGCTCTCGCGGGTGGGGTTGAAGCGCATGCGCGACACCGGCACGATGCGGAACCCGCCGCTCCCCGCTCCCCGCTCCCGATCGAGCTCCTCGATCACCGCCGCCACGTAGCTCTGCCGGGACACCCCCGTGTTCGGCTCCGTGGCGTCGCTGATCACCTGCACGCGCGCCGGCAGCCCACGGGCCAGCCGCTGCGCCAGCGCCGGCTCGAACACCACCGCCACCTGCGCCGCATCCCGCTCGAACAGCCGCTCCAGCCCGGTCGCGTTTGGCAGCACCGTGACCGTGCGAAAGAGCCCCGTGGCCGCGAGCCGCGCGCGCACCGCCAGCGTGACCGGATCGGGCGCGGGATCCACGACGGCGAGGCGGACATCGGTCACGTCGGTGCGGATCGAGTAGCCGAAGAGCACCACCTGCACGATCGGCATGAGGATGAGCACCGTGAGCGTGCGCCGGTCGCGCAGAATGTGGTAGCCCTCCTTCCGCAGCAGTCCACGCAGCGCGCTCATGGCATCGCATCTCCCGGCGCGAGCCCCTCCCCCGGCGCGCCCCCGCTCGCCGCCCCGTGATCGGGGCGGGCCAGACGAACGAACACATCGTCCAGCGAGGCGGCGCCGAACCGCTCCTTCAGCTCGTGCGGCGTCCCCATCGCCGCGATGCGTCCGTCCACCATGATCGAGATCCGGTCGCAGTACTCGGCCTCGTCCATGTAGTGCGTGGTCACGAACACCGTCGTCCCGGCGTGCGCCGCCTCGTAGATCTGCTCCCAGAACTGCCGCCGCGTGATCGGGTCCACGCCGCCCGTGGGCTCGTCGAGGAACACGATGCGTGGCTCGTGCAGCAGCGCCACGGAGAACGCGAGCTTCTGCTTCCAGCCGAGGGGGAGCGACCGCACCGGCGACGTCTCCGACCGCTCGAGCCCGAGACGCTCCAGCATGCGCCGCATGCGCGCACGGATCTCCGCCGGCGCGAGGTCGTAGATGCCGCCGTAGAGCTGGATGTTCTCGCGCACCGTGAGATCATCGTACAGGGAGAAGCGCTGGCTCATGTAACCGATGTTCCGCTTCACCGCCTCCGGCTCGGTGCGGATGTCGTGACCGGCGACCGTCGCTTCCCCGGCGCTCGGCGCCAGCAGCCCGGTGAGCATGCGGATCGCAGTGGTCTTTCCCGCCCCGTTGGCGCCGAGAAAGCCGAACACCTCTCCGGTGCGGACCTCGAACGTGATCCGGTCCACCGCGGTGAACGCGCCGAACGTGCGCGTGAGCTCCCGTGCACGGATCGCGAGCGTCTCGCTCATGCGGCCGCCTCCGATCGCGTCGCGCTCAGGCGGGCGATGAACGTGTCCTCGATCGTCGGCTCCGCGCGCGTCACCTCGGCGCGCGCGATCCCCCGCGATGCGAGGAACGCCTCCAGCTCCCGCGCCACTTCGGCCGCGGGCGCGGCGGCGCGCGCATCGGCGAAGTGCAGCACCTCGCCGAACGGGTACACCGCGCCGGTGTTCGGGTAGGCACGGATGGCGCGGAGCGTGCCGTACCGGTCCCCCGCTCGCACCGCGAAGAGCGGGCGGTCGAAGGACGCGGCGATCGCCGAGGGCGTGTCGATCGCCAGGATTCCTCCCGCCTGCACCAGCGCCACGCGGTCGCACCGGCTCGCCTCGTCCATGTACGGCGTGGAGACGACGATCGTGAGCCCGCCGGCGCGCAGGTGCGCGAGCAGATCCCAGAACTCCCGCCGGGAGACGGCATCCACTCCCGTGGTCGGCTCGTCCAGGAACAGGATGTCCGGGCGGTGCACGAGGGCGCACGAGAGGGCGAGCTTCTGCTTCATCCCGCCGGACAGCGCGGCCGCGCGGCGGCGCTTGAACGGCTCGAGCTGCGAGTAGATCGGCGCGATCTGCTGGTACTCCCGCTCCACCGTCGTCCCGAACACGGAGGCGAAGAAGCGGAGGTTCTCCTCGACGCTCAGGTCGGGATAGAGCGCGAACCGCCCGGGCATGTAGCCGATCCGCCGCCGGAGCGCCCAGAGGTCGTGCACCACGTCGCGGCCGAGCACGCGCGCCGTGCCCGCGTCGGGGATGAGCAGCGTGGCGAGGATGCGGAAGAGCGTCGTCTTCCCCGCGCCGTCGGCGCCGATGAAGCCGAACAGCTCCCCGGCGCCCACCCGGAAGGAGACGCCGTCGAGCGCGGTGGTGCCTCCGAAGCGCTTCACGAGCCCCTCGGCCACCACGGCATCGACCGGCTCCGCGGCCGAGGCGCCGGTCATCGGGACGCGGTCTCCGCGGGAAAGCCGACGTCCGCCGGCATGCCGATCTTGAGCACTCCTTCCGGGTTGGCGACGCGCACCTTCACCGCGTACACCAGGTTCGACCGCTCGTCGCGCGTCTGGATCGGCGTCGGCGTGAACTCCGCCTGCGACGAGATCCACGAGACCCTCCCGGGGAGCGCCCGGCGGCGGTCC
>DASTSH010000234.1:0-10700 GCA_035760785.1 Gemmatimonadaceae bacterium
ATGTCGGCCGTGTCGAAGAAGGTGATCCCCGCATCGAGCGCCGCGTGCACCACCGATGCCGTGGCGGCCTCGTCGAGCTTCTTCCCGAAGTTGTTCGTGCCGAGGCCGACCACCGAGACCTCGAGCGATCCGATCCGTCGCGTGTCCACCGTGTGCCCTCCATCCGATCGTGTTCATGGTCCCCACAGTCGCTCGCACCCGCCGTGCCGCGCGCCGCGGCGGAGCGGTCGCTCCGGCGCCCGGCGGAAAGCGGGCGCGCGCGGCGATCCGTTCCGGCGAGCGTGCTCTGGCGGTGGGCCGTCCAGGGCGAGTATCGTCACGCGGTGAACATCGGGCGACGCGACTTCCTCGCCAGCGCGGCGGCGCTCGCCGTCATCGCCCTCTCCGCACCGCCGTCACACGATAGGGAGCACCGCGCATGTACGGATTGATCGGGAAGATCACCGCCGTCCCCGGGCAGCGGGACGCATTGACCGCGATCCTGCTCGAGGGGACGGTCGGGATGCCCGGGTGCCTGAGCTACATCGTGGCCACCGACCCGGCCGACGAGAACGCACTCTGGGTCACCGAGGTGTGGACGGACAAGGCGAGCCACGACGCCTCGCTGTCGCTCACTTCGGTGCGGCAGGCCATCGCCAGGGGGCGCCCGCTGATCGCGGGGTTCGGCGAGAGCTTCGTCACCACACCCGTGGGTGGGCAGGGGCTGGGCGCGGATGCCACGAAATAAAAAAACCCCGCCAGGGCCGGAGCGCTGACGGGTCGATCGGGGGCCGAGATAACTATTTCGGCTCTGCGATTCAAGCATACCGCGATGCTTTCATCTGCGCAAGAGGCGTATCTTGGCCGCCTTCGCTTTCAACTGACCGAAGCGCGCCTGACGCCGTACCTGAAGAAAGCCAGAGGCGACGTCGATTGCGCGCTGGCGCGATACTACTGGAACATCCGACTGTGCAAGGCCTTCTATCCTCTGCTTCAGGAGCTCGAGATCGCACTTCGGAACAATCTCGATCGCGCCTTTGCCGCAGCGCATCACGTCACACGCTACAGAGACGTCGTGTCCTGGCTCGACAGCACGCCAGTCGTCGTCGTACACAAAGAGGGCCAGGAGGACATTGCGCGAGCGAAGGAGAACTGAACCGCACGACGTGCCACACAGAAATAGCGGGGAGTTACCTCCCTACGGCGCCGCCTCGTGGAACTTCACCGCCGTCTCGCGCTCCTCGGTCCACCTGAGCAGCCACTGGTTCTCGAACAGGATCACCGGGTGCCCCTTGGCGTCGTACAGCCGCATGCGCCCGCGCTCCATCATCAAGCGGTCGATGTCGGCTTCGCGGCCAGTCACCCAGCGCGGGTAGCGGTAGGCGATCGGCTCCAGGCGGCAGGGCGCGCCGTACTCGTGCTCGAGGCGGTGGAGCATCACGTCGAACTGGAGCAACCCCACGGCGCCCACGATCGGCGTGGGACCGGAGATGTCGGTCCCCGACGTGAAGAACACCTGCGCCGCCCCCTCCTCGCTGAGCTGGCGCAGCCCGGTGTCGAGCTGCTTGCGGCGCATGGGGTCGGCGATGAGCACCCGCGCGAAGTGCTCGGGGGGGAAGCGCGGGATGTCGCGGAACTCCACGTCGCCGTTCGCGGAGAGCGTGTCGCCGATGCGCAGCGAGCCGCGATCGAGCACGCCGATCACGTCGCCGGGCCACGCCTCCTCCACCGCCGTGCGCTCGCGCGCCATGAACTGCTGCGGCGACGACAGCCGCATCGCCTTCCCCGTGCGCACGTGCTTCACCTCCATCCCCGCCTCGAAACGCCCGGAGCAGATGCGCACGAACGCCACGCGGTCGCGGTGGCGCGGGTCCATGTTCGCCTGGATCTTGAACACGAACCCGGTGAACCCCTCGTGCGTGGGCTCCACCGCGCCGGCGGACGTCTCGCGCGGGCCCGGCGCGGGCGCCAGCTCGAGGAACTCTCGCAGGAAGGGCTCCACGCCGAAGTTCGTCAGCGCGCTGCCGAAGAACACGGGCGTGAGCTCGCCGGCGAGCACCTCGGCATGGTCGAACGGCGCGCCCGCGGCATCGAGGAGCGCGATGTCGTGCAGCAGCGCCTCGTGCGACTCCGGGCCGAGCAGCTCGCGCACGGCGGCATCGTCGAGCGACGCGACGCTCACCGCCGTGCGCGAGGCGCCGTGATCGTCGGCGCGGTCGAACAGGTGGATCAGCCGCCGGCGGCGATCGTACACGCCCACGAACTCGCCGTCGCGGTGGATGGGCCACGTCACCGGGTGGCAGGCGATCCCGAGGTCGGCTTCGACGTCGCTCACCAGCTTCAGCGGATCCTCCCCCGCGCGGTCGCACTTGTTCACGAAGGTGAAGATCGGCGTGCGGCGCCGCTTGCAGACGGCGAAGAGCTGGCGCGTGCGCTCCTCCACCCCGCGGCGGTTGTCGAGGAGCATCACCGCGCTGTCGGCGGCGACGAGCGTGCGGTAGGTGTCCTCGGAGAAGTCCTCGTGCCCCGGCGTGTCGAGGAGGTTCACCTGGTACCCCTCCCACTCGAACTGCATCACGCTCGACGTCACCGAGATCCCGCGCTCCTGCTCGAGCTTCATCCAGTCGGAGGTGGCGTGCCGCTGCGCGCGGCGCGCCTTCACGGAGCCGGCCAGGTGGATGGCGCCGCCGTACAGGAGGAGCTTCTCCGTGAGCGTGGTCTTCCCCGCGTCGGGGTGGCTGATGATGGCGAACGTCCGCCGGCGGCGGATCGCCGTCTCGATGTCGTGTGCGGTCGGCACGGATCTCGGTGCAACGGTGGGCAACCCGGCGCGCCGGGGCCTCTGGTGGCGCTCGCGCGAGCGGGTGGGGTGCTCGCGAGCGATGGTGCGAGCACGAAATCTAACCGCCGGATGGCGGCGGGCACAACGAAGCGGCCAGCCGCGCGGGTGCCGGCGATGCCACTCGATCGGCGAGCGACGGCACCGCGCGTGCCCCTCGGAAGCGGCGTCCCCCCGGCCGGCGCGCGCGCGCGCCAGCCGGCCAGGCGTTCACTCTCGCAGGACCACCGCCCGATGCTCCGCGCCAGCCGCTCCGCCCGCCTCGGTGCCGCCGCCCTCGCGCTCGCGGCCGCACCCGCCATCATCGCGCCCGCCGCGCGCGCCCAAGGCGCGTCCGCATCCGCCACCGCCGACGATCCGCGCTGGGACGCGATCCGCCGCGTCTTCGGCCAGGGAAAGACGGAGGAGGGGTACTTCCGCGTGGAGCTGCCCCGGAGCGATCTTCGCGTGCGCATCGCGGGAGACTCGCTCTCGCCGCGCTTCGAGTTCACCAGCTACGCCGGCTTCGTTCCGGTGGGGACGAAGGACGTGCTGGCGATGGGAGAGGTGGTGCTGCGCGCCGACGAGGTGCCGGCCGCGCTGGCGGAGGCCCACCGGCGCGGCGTGCACGTGAGCGCGCTGCACAACCACCTGATCGGCGAGACGCCACGCATCATGTACCTGCACGTGATCATGCGCGGCGCGGCGGACTCGGTGGCGACCGCGCTGCGCTCGGTGTTCGCGAAGACGGCGACCCCACTCGCCGCGGGAAAGGACGAATCGCCGAGCGCGGACTGGGCGGCGATCGACGCGATCCTCGGCAAGCACGAGGAGGCGGAGGGGAAGGTGGCGGAGTGGGTCTTTCCGAGGGAGGAGCGGCTGCGCGTGCACGGCGTTCCGGTGAAGTCCAACGGCACCATCGAGACGGCGTCGGAGGTCGTGTTCCAGCAACTCGGCGGCGGACGGACCGCGAGCACGGGGGAGCTGTTCGTGCTCCCGACGGAGGTGGACCCCGTGGCGCGCGCGCTCGACGAGCACGGGCTCCACGTGACCGCGGTGCACAACCACATGGTGGAGGAGGAGCCCCGCATGTACTGGATCCACTGGTACGCCGCCGGCGACGGCCCCCAGCTCGCGCGCGGCGTGGAGGCGGCGCTGTCGCTCATGCACGGCGCGCGGAAGTCGGAGGCGAAGGGACAGTGAACGACACCGGACGCGCTCGATAGCGGATGCTCTTCTCCCTCCTGCTGGCCGCCGTGGCGATCATCGCCGGCGGCGTCGCGGCGGTGGCCGGATTCGGGATCGGCAGCCTGCTCACCCCCACGCTCGCGGTCCAGACGGGGACGAAGCTCGCCGTCGCCGCGATCGCCATCCCGCACTTCGTCGGCACGGTGCAGCGCTTCTGGATGCTCCGGCGGTACGTGGACCGGCGCGTGCTCCTCGGCTTCGGGATCGCGAGCGCGGCCGGAGGGCTCATCGGCGCGCTCGCGCACACGCGCGTGTCGAGCCACGGGCTCGCGGTGGTGTTCGGGCTGCTCCTCGTGCTCGCCGCCACCTCCGAGCTCACCGGCTGGATCCAGCGCGTGCGCTGGGGACACGCCGCGGCGTGGGTGGCGGGGGCGCTGTCAGGTGCGTTCGGCGGGCTGGTGGGAAATCAGGGGGGGATCCGCACCGCCGCGATGCTCGGCTTCGACGTCCCCAAGGAGTCGTTCGTCGCCACGGCCACCGCGATCGCGCTGTTCGTGGACGCGGCTCGGCTCCCCGTGTACCTGGCCACCCAGTGGCGCGACATCGCCCGCGTGTGGCCGATGGTGCTCCTCGCCACCGCGGGCGTGGTGGTGGGCACGGCGCTCGGGACGCGCGTGCTCGGCAGGCTCCCGCAGCGCACCTTCCGCCGCGTGATCGCCGTGCTGCTGCTCGCGCTGGGGATCTACATGCTGGTGACGGGAGGGCGGTAGCGGCCTCCTGCCGTCCGCGACCGCCCCGCGGGGCCCGGCTCGTTCACGAGCCGGGCCCGCGCATGTCACCCCTTGGTGACGCTCTCGATCGCCGCGCGCACGCGGGGCATCACCGCCTCGATCTCCTCCACCGTCACCGCGCCCACCGACAGGCGGCACCAGCCATCCGCCTCGGCCACGCCGAACGCCTGGAAGGGGACCACCGCGAGCCCCGCCTCGCGCAGCAGCCAGCGACGGACGTCGTCGGTGTCGCGCAGCGTCTCGCCGCTCGGGGTGCGGCGGCCGGCGAGCGCGAAGCGCGCCGAGAGGTAGATCGCCCCCTGTGGGGAGACGAAGTCCACCGGCAGCCCCGCCTCGCGCCACGCGCTCAGGTGCGACACGAGCGCATCGAGGCGACGCTTCGCCTGCCGCCGGATCTCGTCGCGGTACTCCTCCACCTCCTCCGTGGCGCGCAGGAACTCCGCCGTCGCCACCTGCTCGGCGCGCGGCGCCCACGCGCCCATGTGCCCCACCACGTCAGAGAGGCGCGGCGCCACGTCGGCCGGCGCCACCGTCCAACCCACACGCAGCCCCGTCGAGGCGAACGCCTTGGAGATGCCGTCGATGAGGACCGTGTACTGCTCCATCGCCGGGCGCAGACGGATCGGGTCCACGTGGTCGATCCCGTACGTCAGCATCCAGTACACCTGATCGTACATGAGGAAGAGCGGACGCTCGCTCGTGCCGCGCCGCTCGTTCTCCTCGAGCACCAGATCGCAGATCCCCGCGAGGGCGTCGGCGTCGAACGCCGTGCCGGCGGGGTTGAGCGGGGAGTTCAGCGCGAGCAGACGCGCGCCGCGGAGCAGCGGCGCCAGCATCTCGCGCGTGGGGAGGAAGCCCGTGGAGGCATCGCACGGCACCTCCACCTTCCGCGCGCCCACGAGGTGGCAGTAGTGGTTGTTGTTCCACGAGGGCGCCGGGAACACCACCCGGTCCCCAGGATCCACGAGCGTGCGGTACGTGGCGTAGATCCCGGGGCGCGAGCCGCCGCCGATGATCACGCGATCGGGAGTGACGTGCAGCCCGAGCATCCGCTCGTAGAGCTGGCACACCGCCTCGCGGAGCGCGGCGACGCCGTTCGATGGCGGATAGTTCGTCTCGCCGCGCTGGAGCGCCGTCACGATCCGCTCGCGCAGCCCCTCGGGGATGGGGAAGGACTTCGGGGAGAAGTCGCCGACGGTGAGGTTGCAAACACTCTCCCCGCGCGCGACCATGGCGCGGATGTCGGCGGCGATGCGGAGGATCTCGGAGCCCGTGAGCCCCTCGGCCATGGTGGAAAATCTGGGCGCCGCCTCAGCGCCCGCCCGCTCGCCATTTTCCGCCACGATGGTGGCGGCGTCGTGTGCCTGTGCTGTCATCTGTCGTCCGGAGAGAGTCGATCGCGCGCCGCAGACGCGGGCGGTACCATACAAGGCTAGCGACAGAAGGCGGGGATGTCCAAGGGGGAGTAGTGAGTAGTCGCTGGACCACCGTGAAACGCGTGTGGCGTGCAGGGAACTGACGGGATGAGGAGGGAGGTAGTGCGCGTGTAGGCTCGGCTGTAGGTGAGCTTTCTCTACAACCCGCCCTACTCGCGCTCTACCTCGCTCCTCTATCCGTCAGTCTCCCACACGCCACACGCGTTCTTCGGTGTTCTAGCTCCCAGGTCCTACTCTCTCTCACATTTTCACGTCCATCTCCTGTATCGTCTTCGTCGACGGCTTCCTCTCCTTCTTCAGCCGCGCCGAGACCTCCTCCGCCTGGTGCATCACGCGCAGCACGTTCTCTCCCGCGAGCTTGCGGAGGTCCGCGTCGGACCAGCCGCGGCGCGCGAGCTCGGCGAAGAGCGCGGGGAACTTCGACACGTCTTCCAGCCCGGTCACCGTCTGGTCGATCCCGTCGAAGTCGCTCCCGATTCCCACGTGGTCGACGCCGGCCACCTTCCGGATGTGATCGATGTGGTCGGCCACATCCTGGATCGTCGCGTGCGGCGCGGGGTGCGACGCGGTCCACGCATCGAGCTCCGAGCGCACCTTCGCCGTGTCGGCGGGTGAAGGGTAGCGCGTGCGCAGCGCGGTGCGGACGCTGTCCCACTCGGTGTCGTAGCGGTCGACGGCCGCCGAGACGAAGCTGGGCACGAACGGCACCATCACCACCCCGCCGTTCTTCGGCAGGCGCGCGAGGATGGAATCGGGGACGTTGCGCGGGTGGTCCACCAGCGCGCGCGCGCCGGAGTGCGAGAAGATCACCGGCGCCTCGCTCACGTTCAGCGCGTCGCTCATGGTGCCCGGAGACACGTGTGCCAGGTCCACGAGCATCCCGAGCCGGTTCATCTCGCGCACCACCTCCTCGCCGAAGGGGGTGAGGCCGCCGTGCTTCGCGCTGTCGAGCGCGGCGTCGGCCCAGTCGAGCGTCACGTTGTGCGTGAGCGTCATGTAGCGCACGCCCAGGTCGTAGAAGGCGCGGAGCGCGCCGAGCGAGTTCTCGATCGCGTGCCCTCCCTCCATGCCGAGGAGCGACGCGATCTTCCCCTCCTTCCGCGCGCGGCGGACGTCGGCCACGTCGTAGGCCGCCATGAGCGACTTCGGGTAGGCGGCGATCACCTGCTTGGCGATGTCGATCTGCTCGAGCTGCACGCGCGCGTACCCCGGCGCGCTCGCCGACGTCCCCTGCGGAGCGTAGGCGGGTGCGTCGCGCTCGCCGGGGATGTACACCGACCAGAACTGCGCGCCGAGCATCCCGCGCTTCAGGCGGGCGAGGTCGGTCATCCCCGGGGTGGAGTCGCGCAGGTCGTACGCCGCCACATCGCGTGGCGCCCTGGCGTCGCGGATCGCCCAGGCGAGGTCGTTGTGGCCGTCCACGAGCGTGGCGGAGCGGAGCACGGCGACGGCGCGGGCCATGTACGGGTCGGACTGCTGTGCGCCGAGTGGCGCGGCGATGGCGAGAGCGAGAGGGAGGAGCAGCGACGACGATCGCATGAGCGAGGGACCTCGGAGGGTGGGAATCGGGATGCGCGCCGCGGCGTCGCGGCCGGCATCGGGGAGAGGTGGCGAAATCGTACCCGGCCGCCCGGGCATCGTCCAGGGCGACGCGGGCCCGCACCCTCGCGCGCCGGCCGTACGCGCTGCACATTCGCGGCGGACCCTCTCCACCACCACCGCCATGCCGATCCTCCGATCGCTCCCTCGCGCGGCCACGCTCGCCATCGCGCTCGCCGCCGCGCCCCTCGCCGCGCAGACGGCGGCGCACGCCGACACCGCCTCCGCCGCGGTCGGCGGGATGACCATCCCGCGCCGCACGGAGAAGCCGCCGCTGCACGCCAGGCACTGGCTCGCCATCACCGGGAAGCCGCTCTCCGCCACCGCCGGCGCGATGATGTTCCAGAAGGGGGGGAACGCCGTGGATGCCGCGGCCGCGATGCTCGCCGCCGGGTGCACGATGTGGGACACGCTCTCGTGCGGCGGCGAGACGCAGGCGCTCATCTACGACCCGCACACGAAGAAGGTGATCGGCATCGACGCGCTCGGCGTCGCCCCCACCGGAGCGACGGCGGAGTTCTACCACGCGAAGGGGTACGAGTATCCCCCCGAGTACGGCCCGCTCGCCGCCGTCACTCCCGGCACCATCGGCGGCCTGCTCACGATGGAGGCGGAGTACGGCCGGCTGTCGCTGAAGGAGGTGCTCGCCCCCGCGATCCAGATGGCCGACGGCTACGCCATCGAGGCGCAGCTCGCGAACACCATCGAGCACTACAAGGGGTGGATAAAGAAGTGGAAGTACGCGCGGGCGGTGATGCTCACGCACCCCGGCGCGGCGCGCGAGGCGCCGGAGCCGGGGGAGATCTTCGTGCAGAAGGACCTCGCCGCCACGCTGCGCAAGCTGGTGGAGGCGGAGCAGACGGCGTTGAAGCAGGGGAAGACGCGCAAGCAGGCGATTTACGCCGCCTACGACCGCTTCTACAAGGGTGACATCGCGCGCGAGCTCGTGCGCGGCATCCAGGAGGAGGGAGGGCTGATCACGATGCGCGACCTCGCGAGCTGGAAGGTGCGCATCGAGGAGCCGCTCCACACCAGCTACAAGGGGATCGAGGTCTACAAGCTCCCCATCTGGCAGCAGGGGCCGGCGATGCTCCAGGCGCTGAACATCCTGGAGAACGTGGACGTGAAGGGCATGGGGTACAACTCGCCGAAGTACATCCACACGCTCTACCAGACGATGAACCTCGCCTTCGCCGACCGCGACTTCTACTACGGCGACCCGTACTTCCCGCCGGAGGAGCCGGTGAAGGGGCTCCTCTCCAAGGCGTACGCGAAGGCGCGCTTCCAGCAGATCGACTGGACGCGGAACGACCCGCACGTGAAGCCCGGGGATCCATACCCGTACCAGGGCGGGACGAACCCGTTCCGCGAGCTGCTCGCGCAGTGGAACCCCGCGTCGTTCGTGAAGCCGGACACCGCGCCGCGGAGCGGCGGGCAGGATCGCGTGGTGCCGAAGCGCGAGAGCGCGACGCCCGCGAACGCGCCGGCCGCCGCGCCGGCCGCGCCCGCCGCATCGCGCGACAGCGGCCGGACGGCGAGTGCCGCCGAGCCGGCGGGCGAGGAGTGGGTGGGGGATGCCGCGTCCGACTCCGCGTTCTACGACGCGTTCTACAGCGGCACCACGTCGATCGAGGCGGCGGACGCGGAGGGGTGGGTGGTGTCGGTGACGCCGAGCGGCGGGTGGGTGCCGGCGGTGATCGCGGGACACACCGGGATCGGGCTCAGCCAGCGCGCGCAGAGCTTCGTCACCGAGGCGAAGGACGGGCCGTTCAACGTGATCGCGCCGGGGAAGCGTCCGCGCGTGACGCTCACCCCAACGCTCGCGCTGAAGGACGGCGAGCCGTTCCTCGCGTTCGCCGTGCAGGGGGGCGACACGCAGGACCAGAACCTCCTGCAATTCTTCCTGAACGTGGTGGAGTTCGGGATGACCGTGCAGCAGGCCACCGAGGCGCCGAACATCAACAGCTACCAGATGCGCTCCTCGTTCGGCGCGCACGAGGCGCGCCCGGGGCGGATGCTCGTGGCCACCTCCACGCCGGAGCCGATCCGCGAGGCGCTGCGCCGGATGGGCTACACGCTCGAGTTCGAGGAGCGCACCTCCGGCCCGATCAACGCCATCTACTTCGACCGCGCGCACCACAGCATGTGGGGCGGGTCGAGCAATCACGGGGAGGACTACGGGATTGCGTGGTGATGCGGAGCGGGGGGTAGGGCCTGGTGGCTAGACCACCGAACGACGCGTGTCGCGTGTGGGGAACTGACGGGAGTAGATGCGAGGTAGAGCGCGTGTAGGTTCGTGTGTAGATGGACTCTCTCTACATCCGACCCTATTCGCGCTCTACCTCCCTCCTCTTCCCGTCAGTCTCCCACACGCCACACGCGTTTCATGGTGGTCCAGCCACCAGATCCTGGATTCCAGAGCTCGCCATGCTCGTGTGGCTCGCCTCCTGCGGTGCCGACGCGGTACGGTCCGCATCACCACCGACCCCGCGGCGAGGGAGGCTTCCTATGGCCAAGTGCGAAGTCTGCGGCAACGACTACTACCTGGCGTTCCAGGTCGTCGCGGCCGGTGCGACCCACACGTTCGACAGCTTCGAGTGCGCGATCAGTGCCCTCGCGCCCGTGTGCGCGCACTGCAAGTGCAAGGTGATCGGGCACGGCATCGAGGCGAACGGCACCTTCTACTGCTGCGCGCACTGCGCGCACGCGGAAGGGGACACGGTGTCGGTGGACAACGTGGCGCACGCGACGCCGGACTGAGTCGGGGGGGGTGTGTAGGGGCTGGTCGCTGGACCACCATGGAACGCGTGTGGCGTGTAGACGGCCGTGGTAGGCGTGAGGAGCTAGGTAGAGCGCGCGTAGGGCGGGATGTAGAGAGAGTCCACCTAC
>DASTSH010000235.1:0-20940 GCA_035760785.1 Gemmatimonadaceae bacterium
GGACCGCCCCCGCTCGCATCCCCCCGCGTCAGCCGCCGATCACCGGCTGCCCACCGTCTGCCCCGGCGCGGGCGCCAGGCGCAGGTCGAAGCGCACCGTCACCTCGTTGCCGGCCTTGATCGTCCCCAGCATCGCCGTCGGCGGCTTCACCCCGAAGTCGGTCATCAGCACCGGCTGGCTCCCCTGCACCGTCAGGGTGCCGTTCGCCCCGCGGCGTCCGGACACCACCATCGCGACCTCCTTCGTCTGCCCCGCGATCGTCAGCGTGCCCCGCGCGTGCACCACGAAGCCCTCGGCGTCGCCCTCCACCGCGGTGAGTTCGTAACCGGTGAGCGTGTACTCGATGGTCGGATTGTCGTTCGCTTTGAGCGCCTTGTACATGTTGCCGTCCATCTTGTCGCCGTGCCCGCACGTCATCTCCTTCACCGGGATGCTGATCGCCACCGCCTTCACGATCTTCGGATCGGCGGCCAGGCTCCGGGTGGCGTAGCCGTCATCGAGCTGGATGTCGCCCTTCACCGTCGAAGCGGTGCAGTGCCACGCGTGCAGCGACGACGTCCCCTCGATCCACAGCCTGCTGCTGTCCTGGATCGCCATCTTCGTGGTGGGGCGGGTCTGTGCCGCCGCGCCGGCCGCGAACCCGAGCGTGAGCGCGATGGCGCCGAGGATGTTCTTGCGCATATGAGCAGTCTCCTGAAGGGCCGAGAGCAGCGGAGCACCGTGATCGTGCACCGGAAAGCTGCTCCCTCCCGCGTCCGCGGGGTGTCGGCGGAAGCGACGAATCTTTGTGGGGGTGGGCGCGCCCCGGCGTGGGGAGGCACCCTACGGCGCACCAGGGGCGCGCCGCACGAGGAGGGCCTTACTTGTGGCTCGCGAGCATCTCGTTGATGCGCGACAGCAGCACGTCGATCGCGAACGGCTTCTCGATGAGCGCCGCGCCGGCCGCCAGCAGCTCGGAGACCGCCTCGGTGTTCGACGTGTAGCCGGACATGAGCAGCACGCGGGCGTCGGGGTCCATGGCGCGGATCCGCGCGAGGAGCTCGCGCCCGCCGAGGCGCGGCATCACGACGTCGCTCAGCACGAGATCGATGCGCCCGTGCTCCCGCTCCCAGATCTCGAGCGCCTCCACTCCGTCGCGCGCCTCCAGCACGTGGAAGCCGCTGCGCTCGAGGATGCGGCGCACGGAGGAGCGCACGGCATCCTCGTCCTCGGCCAGCAGCACCGTCCGGCCATCGTGCCCCGCCGACGGCTCGTCATGGTGCGGCACCTCGTTCGGCGCCTCGAGATCGGCGCGTGGGAGGAGGATGTCGAACGTGCTCCCCTGCCCCGGCGTGCTGTCCACGTCGATCGTCCCCCCGGACTGCTCCACGATCCCGTAGACTGTCGCCAGGCCGAGTCCCACGCCGCGCCACATCTCCTTGGTGGTGAAGAACGGCTCGAACAGCCGCTCGCGCGTGGCGACGTCCATCCCCACCCCGGAGTCGCGGACCTCGAGGCACACGTACGCTCCGGGGAGCACCGCCGGGCCGCGCCGCGCGTCCGCCTCCTCCACCACCCTGTTCGCCGTGCGAATGCGCAGGACACCGCCGGCGGGCATCGCATCGCGGGCGTTCATGGCGAGGTTCATCAGCGCCTGCTCGAGCTGTCCCGGATCCGCCCGCACGGGCCACAGCTCCGGCTCCAGCGACGTCTCGAGCTTGATGCTCTCGCTGATCAGCCGGCGCAGCAGTCGCTCCGCCCCACGGACCACCTCGTTCAGGTTCAGGATGCGGGGCTGCATCACCTGGCGCCGGCCGAACGCGAGCAACTGCCGAGTGAGCGTGGAGCCGCGCGCGATCGCGCGCCGGATGTCGTCCAGGTCCTCGCGCGCCGGGCTCCCCTCCGGTACCGTGCCGCGCGCCAGCTCGGCGCTGCTCAGGATCGCGGTGAGGATGTTGTTGAAGTCGTGCGCGATCCCCCCCGCCAGCCGCCCCACCGCCTCCAGCTTCTGCGCCTGACGCAGCCGCTCCTCGAGCGCCTTCCGCAGGGTGAGATCGCGCACCGTGCCGATCAGGCGCACCGGCGTCCCCTGCGCATCCCGCATCAGGTAGCCGCTCGCGGCCACCACCGCCCAGGTGCCGTCGCCGCGGCGGAACCGGTACTCGTCCGCCCACACCTCGCCGCGCTCGGCGACGAACCGCTGGAGCCCCTGCCACACCCGGCTCAGGTCATCGGGGTGGACGTTCTCCTCCCACCACGACAGCTCGCGCCGCACGGTGCCGGGCGCGTAGTGGAACTGCTCGTACACCGCGTCGCTCATCTCGAGCGTGTTGGTGCGCAGGTCCCAATCGTAGACCACGTCCCGCGTGGCCAGCGTCACCAGGCGGTAGCGCTCCTCGCTCGCGCGCAGCGCATGCTCCGCATGCTTGCGCGCGGTGATGTCGCGCGTGATGGAGAGCACCGCGAACGCCTCGCCGCGGATGTCGCGCAGCGCCGTGGAGGTGGTGGACAGCCAACGGCGCGTCCCGCGGCGCCCCTCGATCTCGAACTCGAGCGTCCGCCGCTCCCCCGCCAGCGCCGCCTCGTGCGCGGCCACGTACGCCGCGCGATGCTCGGGCGCCACGAACGACACCACGGGGACGCCGAGCACCATGTCCACCGAGTCGACCTCGAGCAGCTCCAGCCCGGCGCGGTTGATCTGGAGAATGTGCGCGCCGCGCTCCACGAGCATCACGCACTCGGGCTCCGACTCGAGAATCGTGCGGAGCTGCCGCTCGCTCTCGGCCAGTGTCTCCTCCGCCAGGTGGCGCTCGCTCACGTCGCGCGCGTACAGCACGAGGCCGCCGGTGGGGAGAGCGACCGCGCGGAGCTCGATCCAACGCCCCCTCGCCGCCCGCGGCCGCTCGAGCGTGCACATGCCGCGGTCCTCCATGGTGCGGCGCAGCATCGCCGCGTCGGCGTCGGCGAGCTGCTCCCCGTAGAGCTCCCAGAAGGTGCGGCCGGTGCACTCGCTCCGCGGGCGTGCGAGCAGGAGCCCCGCCACCGGGTTCAGGTAGGTACACCGCCAGGCGTCATCGAGCACGAGCACTGCATCAGGGCAGAGCTCGAGCACGACAGCGGCATCCACCGCCGATGCCGACGGCCTGGCGCGGTCGTCGGTCACCGGACCGGATCCTCCACGAGTACCGGCACAGCGGGTGGTACAGGAGCGAGCAGGTGCGGCCAGTGCGAGGTCGACGGGCGCATGCACGACTCCGGCAGGAGGCTTCCACATAATGCGGGCGGACTCCGCCGCCGTCCACCCGCCGGCGAGGTTTTTGTGCGCCGATGGGGCGCACGGTAGCTTTGTCGCGTGCCCGCGCCCCGCCACCCACGCTCCGCGGTCCCCACCGGCCGCCCTCCCACCTTCGCCCCCACGGGAATGGTCGCGAGCCCACACTCGCTCGCCAGCGCCGCCGGGCTGTCCATCCTCCGGCGGGGTGGGAGCGCAGTGGACGCGGCCATAGCGACCGCGGCCGTGCTGGGCACGGTGTATCCGCACATGACCGGGATCGGCGGCGATGGGTTCTGGCTCGTGCATGATCCGCGCTCCCCGCGCACGAGGGGGCTGAACGCCAGCGGCCCCGCCGCGCGCCTCGCCTCCGTCGCCCTCTACCGTTCGCTGTCGGACGGCCGGCGCATCCCCGAGCGCGGGCCGAACTCGGCGCTCACCGTCCCCGGCGCCGTGGACGGCTGGCGCGCCGCCCATGAGCGCTTCGGGCGGCTGGCGTGGGACGAGCTGCTCGCCGATGCGATCCGCTACGCCGAGGAGGGCGCGCCGGTGGGGCGCTCGCTCGGACGGTGGATGGCGGCGCACGCCTCACGGCTCCACGCGCACCCCGATGCCGCGCGCGTCTTCCTTCCCGGCAAGCGTCCGCCGCGCGAGGGGGAGCGCCTCGCCCAGCCCGCGCTCGCGGCCACCCTTCGCCTGATCGCGCGCGATGGGGCGCGCGCCTTCTACGAGGGGGCGCTCCCGGAGCGCATCTGCGACGCCCTGGCGGCGTGCGGCTCGCCGCTCCGCGCCGGCGACTTCGCCGCGTACGCCGCCGAATGGGTGGAGCCGATCGCCTCCGCCTATCGCGGACTGCTCGTGCAGGAGATGCCGCCCAACACGCAGGGGCTGTCGGCGCTGCTCATCCTCGGGATGCTGGAGGGCTTCGACGTGGCCGCGTGGGGCGACGACTCGGCCGACTACTACCACCACCTCGCCGAGGCGGCGCGGCTCGCGTCCGCGGACCGCGATGCCTGGTGCGCCGATCCCCGCTTCTCGGCGGCGCCGCTGCGCGAGCTGCTCGACCCGCGCTACGCGGCCGAGCGCGGGCGGCGCATCGACCCCGCGGCGGCGCTCCCGGCGAGCGCGATCGCGCCGGGGCTCGCGCACGCACCGCCCGCGCGCGCGGCGCGCGTGGGGGGCGACACCTGCTACGTGGCCGTGGTCGATGCGGACGGGATGGTCGTGTCGATGATCGAGAGCCTGTATCTCGACTTCGGGAGCTGCGTGATGGCCGGCGACACCGGCGTGCTGCTGCAGAATCGCGGCGCGTTGTTCTCGTTGCGCGAGGAGGACGCGAACGTGCTGCATCCCGGCAAGCGTCCCTTCCACACGATCATCCCCGCGCTCGCGCTGCGTGACGGTGCGCCGTGGCTGGCGTTCGGCTCGATGGGCGGGAACGGGCAGCCGCAGACGCATGCGGCGCTCGTCACGCGTCTGGTGGATTTCGGCTACGACGTGCAGCGCGCGATCGAGGCGCCACGCTGGGTGATGGGGCGCACGCTCACATCGGCGGACGAGCGGCTCTGGCTCGAAGGGCGGGTGAGCCGCGCGGCAGTGCGCGAGCTGCGGCGGCGCGGCCATCCGGTGCGCGTGCTGGAGGACTGGTCCGAGGCGATGGGACACGCGCAGGCGATCCGGATCCATTGCGACACCGGACTGCTGGAGGGGGGCGCCGACCCGCGCGGGGATGGCGCGGCGGTGGGCTACTGAGTCGCGCGCGCCCCTTGCGCCGCGTGGCGACGCGGCCGAGTGTACTCTGCATGACCGGAACCACCATCGCCGCGCGGATGCTGATCCGCATCACCGGCACGCTCCTCATCATCCTCGGCATCGTGCTCTGGACGGGGCACGGGCGAGGACTGCTCTCCCTTCACATGCTGCTCGGCGTGGTGCTCGTGTTCGCGCTGTGGGTGCTCGCCGGGCTCGGCGCGGCGGCGGGAGTGAGCCGCGCCACCGTGCTCCTCGCGCTCGTGTGGGGGATCGTGGTGATCACGCTCGGCATGCTGCAGACCCGCCTCCTCCCCGGCCGCGCACACTGGGTGATCCAGGTGCTGCACCTGCTCGTCGGCTTCGGCGCGATCGGACTCGGGGAGGGGCTGGCCGGGCGCATCCAGCGGATGCGCCCGGCGGCGATTCAGTAGTTGTTCGGGTACGCGTAGATCGGCGGCGCCACGAGCGGCGTCCCGACCTCGATCGTGATCTGCTGCTTCTCGGCGAGTACGATCGTGCGCGGGTCGCCGGTGAAGCGATGACCATCCACGTACGTCGTCACCGTCCCCGAGTACCCCGCCACGCCGTCGCTCCCCAGCGGCTCTCCCCAGATGTCGAAGAAGTCGCCGAGCGTGAAGGTGTGCCCCGCCTCGGTGGGCTCCACGTGGATGATCCCCGTGCGGTCGTGCGTGTGGATCCAGTAGAAGCAGGTGCCGGCGAGTACCACCGTACCCGCGTCGTTGGTCACGTTCTGCGGGTTCATCACGCCGATGGCGAGCGGGATCGCCACCTGCTGCCCGTTCGCGATGAGCGTGAGGTGCGAGTGGATGTGCTCCGCCGGCGCCGATGCGTCGGCGCCGCAGGGGACGATCCCCACCGGCGACCCCTGCCCGCCGTTCGGCGTGTCGCCGCTGGCGAAGGCGCTGTCGCCGACGGTCTGCCCCTCGGCGAGCTGGATGGCCGCGCTCGGCAGGATGGTGAGCTGAGCGGTGCTCGTGATGCTGCCGACGGCGGCCGTGACGGTGGCCGTGCCCGGGAGCATCGCCGAGATGAGCCCCGACGCGGAGACGGGCGCGGCGTCGGTGTCGCTCGAGGTCCAGGTGATGGTCTGCCCGGAGACTTCGTTGCCGCTCGCATCCTTGGGCGTGGCGGCGAACTGAGCGGTCGCGCCCGTGGTCACGGTGTCGTTCGCCGGCGACAGGGCGATGCTCGCGACGGCGGCCGGCCCGGAGGGGTTGTTGTCGCTGCCGCACGCGGCGGCGAGCGCTGCCGCGGCGCCGAGGGCGGTCAGCCGCGCGAGCACGTGGGTGACGCTTCTCATGCGAGGAGTTCTCCCGAATGAAGATCCTGCCGCGAGCTGGGTAGCTGGCGGATTGAACCGTGCGGCGTGGAGTTGCACGTGTCATGCCGCGACAGCCGGCGCATCGAGCCCGGGCACGAACGCGGAACGGCTCCCTCGAGAGGGAGCCGTTCCGGCGACACCGGCGAGCGATTGGAGGTCAGAAGGCCACCACCCCCTCGACCATGAAGCCGTGGAACCGGCCGTCGTGCCGGATGTCGCTGCTCGGGAAGTCGTGGTACTTCTGGTCCACGTACTCCACCTTGCTCAGGATGTTGCGCGTCACGAACCACCCGCCGCCCACCTGCACCCGGTTCACCTTCACGTCGTTCGGGATCCCGGTGAGCTGCCCGCTGGCCGTGTTGTAGCGGCCGCCCACGTACAGCTTCTCCTCCGGGCCGAAGCGGTAGACCATGTCTCCCGCATACTGATGCCAGGTGCGGTCGGCCGTCTCGTTGGCGGCCCGCCCCTTCGCGCGCTCGATGTTGCCGAAGAGCTCGAGGCCGTGGAACTTGACGAACGGGTTGAGGACGAGCGCGTTCACCTTGCTCCGGAAGCCGGGCTGGATCTCGCCGGACCAGGCCTGCGCGGTCTCGGTGGACGAGGTGTTCTCGAGCACGTCGTAGTAGCGCGAGCCGGCGCGGTCGCCGCTGTACAGCGTGTTGTTGCTCGACCGCTTGGTGCTGTACATCGAGCCCGTGAGGCGGACGCGGAGGGCCGGGTCGATCTGCTGGTCGAACCCCACCTTCGCGAGATAGCTCGGCGCCCGCTTCTCGGGAGCCGTCACCTGGCCGCGCAGCTCACCGCCGGTGATGCCGCCCATGGCGAGGAACGGCCCGCCGCGGACGTACACCTCGCCGCCGATCTCGGTGGTGAACGCATCCATGATCAGGTTGCCGACGAACGGGTTGAACATCGCGTTCCCGTTGTCGGAGCGGCGGAAGTGCTGGTCGCCGTAGTTCACCTCGAAGTGTCCCACCTTGAGCGTCACGTGCTTCATGAGCCCGTTCAGGAAGGCATTGTCGATCGGCGACTCGTCCACGAGCAGGTAGCCGTCCTTCACCCACGTCTCCTGGTGATGCCGCGCCGAGAGGTAGGTGGTGAGCGCCACGCGGATCCCCTTCGCGAGCTGGGCGTTCATGTACAGGTTCGCGGTGGCGTTGTTGAAGCCGTTGCCGATCGAGATGAGCTGGTTGGTGTTCACGCCGTCCACCATGTCCGGATCGGCCCGGTTGCTGTGGCGGAGTCCCTGAAACTGTTGGGTGAAGGCGGCGCCCAGGGAGAGCGCGAGCCCGTTGTAGGGCGTGCTGTCGGTCTTCGGGGATTCGAAGACGTCGATCCCCCGCTGGTCCATCGGGCGGATGTGCTGGATCGGCGCGCGCAGCACGGAGGCATCCTGCTGCGCGGTGGCGCGCGATGCGACAGCGGGGAGCACGAGCGCGGTGAGCGCGAGAGCGATGGCGCGTTTCATATGAAGGAACTCCGATACGGTGGTGGTGGGTCGGAGCGTGTACCACGAATCACGGACACGGGTGTGCATGGTGGACATCGCCTCGGGCTGAAGTTCACTGGCGCGCCGCGGTCACCTGCTCCGCGGACACCACCAGGTCGAATCGGACCACGATCCTGTTGCTGGCCTTGATCATTCCGAACATCGCGGAAGGCGGACGGATGCCGAAGTCGGTCATCAGGAGCTCCTGGCTACCGGTGAGCCGCACGGCTCCATCCGCGCGCCGCTTCGCGCTCACCGTGAGCGCTACGGGCCGTTCCGCTCCCGCCAGCTCGAGCGTTCCGTCCGCCGTCACGACGGCGCTGTCGTTCGTCTCGCGCCTGATCTCGTAGCCGGCGAGCTCGAAGCGGATGTCCGGGTTGGCGTCGGCCTTGAGCGCCTTGCGCATGCTCTTCTCCATCTTGCCATCGCCGCACCCGAGCCGGCCGACGGGGATGGTGAGCGTGGCGTGCCGCACGACGCGCGTGCCGGTGAAGGTGTCGTCGTCAGGCGCGCCGGAGCGCGCGACGCTGGCGGCGAACTCGCCGGCGGTGCAGGTGAAGGCGTGCATCGTGGCGTTGCCGTCGAACCAGATGCGGCTCTCCGGGCGCACGGGCACGGGGACGACGTCCTGTGACCGGAGCGCGGGCGTCGCGATGCCGACGAAGGCGATCAGAGCGAACGGGCTGACGCGCATGGTGGACTCGGTGCCGAAGGTCCCCGACGTCGCCGTGAAGTCGGCGATTCGTCGCACCGGGAGCTTACGCGTCGCCAGATCCCCCTTCCGTCGGGCCGCGACTGATTTTTCGTGGGTGTTCGCGCCGGGCGGGGGCGGCGATTTCATGGAGGGAGGAGTCAGGGGACTTCCTGACGAGGCGCCTGGCGAGGGGAGGTTCGGTCAGAGTGGCCGGACGAGTGGGGGATAGGATCTAGTCGCTGGACCACCATGAAACGCGTGTGGCGTGTGGGGGACCGACGGAAAGAGATGGTGGGAAGAGGCGAGCGTAGGACCTGGTCGCTAGTCCACCATGAAACGCGTGTGGCGTGTGGGGGACCGACGGGAATGGATGAGAGGAGCGGCGAGGGGATGGGGGAGAGGGGGGGCGGGAGTGGTAGATAGGGGGAAACGACGAGGGGGAAACGTGGAGGTCCCGCCCTACGACGAGTGGGAGAAGCAGGTGCCGCTCGAGATCCAGAACGATCCGATCTGGGGGCTGCGCGCGTATCGGACCGCGCTGTGGTTCGGCCAGGTGGTGCACGAGGATGCGCGAGCGCTGAGCGAGATCCCGATCGACGTCAAGATCGCGCAGCAGCTCGCGGAGGCAGGCGGCGCCATCTCCGCGGACCTCTCCGAGGGATACGGCCGCAGCTCGCCACGCGAGCGCGCGCATTTCTACGAGTACGCCGTCGGCTCCGCCCGCGAGGCTCGAAGCTGGTACATGGATGTCGCCCACGACCTCCCCGCTCCGACCCTCGCCGCCCGCCTCTCCACTCTCACCGCTCTGATCCGAATCATCACGGCCCTGATCAACCACACCCGCCGCAAACGCCGCCGCGATCCCTGACCCGTCTCCCTACGCCCTCTTCACTCCGCCCGCCTCCTACCCGCCACACGCGCTCCATCCCACCATCTCTTCCCGTCGGTTCCCCACACGCCACACGCGTTCCATGGTGGTCCAGCCACCATGTCCCACCCCCTAGGATGGTTGCACCTCCCTCTTCCACGTCGTTGATTCTCCCCATTCGGATCAACTCTCCACCCCACCGCCCATGCACACACCGGCACATGCGCTCGTCGCACTCTCCTTCGCCGGCCTCGCGCTCGCTCCCGCGCGCACGGATCCGGCGACCATTCGCGGCTTCTCCCCCGAGTCCTCGCGCGCGGAGCGCGAATGGGAGACGAAGTTCCGCGCCAGCCCCGACCCCGCGCGGATGCGCGAGAACATGCGCCACCTGTCGGCGCGCCCGCACCACGTGGGCTCCCCGTACGACCGGGAGAACGCCGAGTGGCTGCAGCACGAGTTCGCGTCATACGGCTGGGACGCGCACATCGAGCGCTTCGATGTGCTCTTCCCCACCCCCAAGCAGCGGCTGGTGGAGCTCGTGGCCCCCACCACCTTCCGGGCGGCGCTGCGCGAGCCGCCGGTCCCGGGCGACCCCACGTCCGCGCAGCAGCGCGAGCAGCTCCCCACGTACAACGCCTACTCCGCCGACGGCGACGTCACCGCGCCGCTGGTGTACGTCAACTACGGCGTCCCCGCCGACTACGACGAGCTGGAGCGACATGGGATCTCGGTGAAGGGGGCGATCGTGATCGCGCGCTACGGCGGCTCCTGGCGCGGGATCAAGCCCAAGGTCGCCGCCGAGCACGGCGCCGTGGGATGTCTCATCTACTCCGACCCGCGCGACGACGGCTACGCGCAGGGCGCGGTGTTCCCGCGCGGCCCCATGCGCCCGCGCGACGGCGTGCAGCGCGGCAGCGTCGCCGACATGCCGGTCTACTCCGGCGACCCGCTCACCCCCGGCGTGGGTGCCACCAAGGACGCGAAGCGCCTCCCCCTCGCCGAGGCGAAGACGCTCACGAAGATCCCCGTGCTCCCCATCTCGTACGCGGACGCGCAGCCGCTGCTCGCGGCGATGGGTGGCCCGGTGGCGCCCGAGCAGTGGCGCGGCTCGCTCCCCATCACGTACCGCCTGGGCGGCAGCGGCCCGGCGCGCGTGCACCTGGTGGTGAAGTCCGACTGGAGCCTGAAGCCACTCTACGATGTGATCGCGAAGCTCCCGGGGACCTCGGAGGCGGATGAGTGGGTGATCCGCGGCAATCACCACGACGCGTGGGTGAACGGCGCCGAGGACCCGATCTCCGGGCTGGTGGCGGAGCTGGAGGAGGCACGAGCGCTCGGCACGCTGTACAAGAGCGGCTGGCGCCCGAAGCGGACGATCATCTACGCAGCGTGGGACGGCGAGGAGCCGGGGCTGCTCGGCTCCACCGAGTGGGCCGAGACGCACGCCGACGAGCTGGCGAAGCACGCCGTGGCCTACCTCAACAGCGACAGCAACGAACGCGGCTACCTCGGCGTGGCGGGCTCGCACACCCTCGAGCGCTTCATCAACGAGGTGGCGCGCGACATCGAGGACCCGGAGACGAAGGCGAGCGCCTGGGCGCGCGAGCGGGCGCGCATGATCGCGCACGGCTCGAGCGACGACCGGCGCGAGATACGGAGCGGCGAGGATCTCCCCATCCGCGCGCTCGGCTCGGGCTCGGACTACACGCCTTTCCTGCAACATCTGGGGATCGCGTCGCTCAACCTCGGCTACGGCGGGGAGGATGACGGCGGGATCTACCACTCCATCTACGACGACTTCTACTGGTACACGCACTTCTCGGACACGTCGTTCGTGTACGGGCGCGCGCTGGCGCAGACCGCCGGCACCGCGGTGATGCGTCTGGCCGATGCCGACGTGCTCCCGTTCCGCTTCGCCAACCTCGCCGAGACGGCGCAGCGCTACGTGGAGGAGCTGCGCAAGCTCCGAGACCGGCGCGCGGACGACATCACGGAGCGGAATCGCGAGATCGACGAGGACGTGTGGGCGCTCACGAGCGACCCGCGCGATCCCACGCACGCGCCCGAGCGGTTGCAGCCGGCGCCGCAGTTGACGTTCGCGCGGCTGCGGAACGCGGCAGACTCCCTGTCGCGCGCGGCCACGCGCTTCGAGCAGGCCTACACGCGCTGGTCGTCGGATGGCGCCGCGGAGACGAGCGCCGCGGGCTCCGGCTCCGCGGCGGCCTCGCTGAAGGAGATCAACGAGCGGCTCCTCGGAAGCGAGCGGCTCCTGACGTCGGAGCAGGGTCTCCCGAACCGGCCGTGGTACCGCCACCTGCTCTACGCGCCCGGCTTCTACACCGGCTACGGCGTGAAGACCATGCCCGGCGCGCGCGAGGCGATCGAGCAGGGCGAATGGACGGAAGCGGACCAGCAGATCGACCGCATCGCCCAGGTGCTGGAGCGGGAAGCCGCGAACGTGAGCACGATGGCGGAGCGGCTGTCGGCGGCGCGGTGAGTCGCACCGGTACGGCTGCCAGCCCGCGCGCGGCGCGTCAGGCCGGCAGCCGTACCGGTGTCCCGCGCGGCGCGCGCGCGGCGGAGATGCCGAGACTCGCCAGGATCTCCCTCGCCGCGCGCTCGCCCGTCTCGCACCCTCCTTCCATGAACCCCTGCGCCGCGAGCGAGCAGTGCTCGCCGGCGAAGAACAGCCGCCCCACCGCCTCCCCCTCCGCTCCGCGGATGGCCGTCCACTGCCCGGTCAGATAGCCGGCGTAGCTCCCGCGCGTCCAGGGGAACGATGGCCAGTGGAAGCGCACCGCCTTCATCCCCTCGTGCGCCGCGGCAGCGCCGGGGAAGACGCGGTCGAGATCGGTCACCATGCACGCCGCCTGCTCGGCGGCGGTGCCCCGCCCCAGCTCCAGTGCGTGCGCGGCACCGGTGAAGTTCGTGAGGATCCCGGAGCGCCCAGCCTGCCCGCGGCTCGTCTCCCAGGTGAGCTGGAATGGGAGCGACGTCATCACGCTGCCGTTCGACCGATAGTGCGTGCGCCACACGCGCTCCGAGAAGCCCACCATGAGCTTCGCGTTCGCGCCGTAGCCCAGCTCGCGGATCGCTCTCCGCTTCGGCTCGGGGAGCGGCACGTCGAGCCGCACGTCGCGCAGCGTGGTGAACGGGATGGCGAGCAGCACGTGCGACGCCGTCGCCGCGACGCTCGACGCGCCCCGGCGGAGCGCGCACGCGAACCGCCCGTCGCCGCGCCGCGACACCGCCTCGAGCACCGTTCCCGTCTCGATCGCGCCGTCGAGCCGCCGCGCCAGCTCGAGCGGGATGAGGTCGTTCCCGCGATGCACGTGGAAGCGCTCGTCGCTCTCGCCGTAGATGCGGAAGTCCCGCGCCGACGCCTCGATCATCGTCAACATGTTGAGCGCCGACTGGCGCTCGATGGGAATCCCGTACTCCGTGGTGTAGCCCACGTCGAGCAGCTCGCGGATCCAGCCGCTCGCTCCGGCGCGGTCGAGCCACTCGGCGATGCTCATCCGATCGAGCGCTTCGGCGCCCGCGGGATCGCGGTAGGTGGGATCGAACGTCTCCCCCCACGCGCTCCGGTCGGCGTTCAGCCGCTGCACCACCGGCACCAGCGCCTCGACCACCTCCGGGGCGCTTCGCCGCGCGCCGTCGAAGAACCAGACGTCGGTGTCGATCGCATCGCTTTCGCGACTCAGGTCGTCGAGCGCGACTCCGAGCTCGGCGGCGAGCGCGCGCAGGTTCCGGTGCCCGGTGTCGATCAGCTCCCCGCCCAGCTCGCACACCTGGCCGTCGGGGAAGTAGTCGCGGAGGGAGTACATGCGCCCGCCCACGCGCTGCTGCGCCTCGATCACGCGCACCGGTACGCCGCGCGAGCGCAGGCGGTAGGCGGCGGTGAGCCCGGCGATCCCGGCGCCGATGATGAGCACGGGCTCGATGTCGCGGCGCGCCGGGGGGGCCGGCGCGGCGCCGCGGCGCGGCAGGCAGGCATCGAGCGCGAGGGCCGCCGCCGCGGCGGCGGTGCCGGCCACGAACTCGCGGCGCGAGATGCGGGGGGACGCATCGCGCGCGCGATCGATCACCTCATCCAGCGGCTCCGCGCGCACGAGCGAGACGTGCGCGAGCCGCGCCGACCGCCGGAGGAGGCGGAACAGCGAGGTGCGTGACATGGGGAGAATCTGTCGCGCCCGGCTCCCCGGGCGCCAGATCCCGAACGGCCGGCTACTGCATCCGCGACTTCGTCCACACCAGCGCCACCCCGCACGGCGACCGGTACTGCGGCGGCGCGGCGCCATCTCCCGAGTACACCTCGATCCCCGCGACCTCCTCGGGGCGCACGATGGCGTCGAGGTCGTCCTGGGGACCGAGATCCAGCCCGTCCACGACCACGCGCATGGCGCACCCGCCGCGGCCGCGGAGCACGTAGCCGTACCCGTCGGGGCTCGGCGTGACCGTGGTGCCCGGCATGGTGCGGAAGATGTCGGTGGTGTTGAACGGGAGCCGCCGATCGATCTCCGCCGCCGTCACGAAGTGCCCGAAGCCCTGCCGGCGCCGGAGCATGAAGTCCTGGAGCTCCTTCTGGTTGTGCGGCTTGCCGAAGACGTTCACCGCCTCGAGCTGCTGCGCCTTCTGGAGGGTGACCTCCACGGTCGTGGTGCGGCCATCGTGGAGATCCACGCTCACGCTGGCGGGGGAATAGCCGAGCATGCGCACCTCCAGACTCTGCGTGCCGGCTGGCAGCCCGGTGAGCGTGAACGTGCCCGGGTCGGAGGTCACCGCATCCGCGCGGCTCCCGCGCACCGTCACGTGCGCGCCGGAGAGCGGGCGTCCGTCGCGCGCACGCACCATTCCCGTGAGCACGGCGGTACCCCGCGCGGCGGCGCCGGAGTCGGCGGACGCGGTCGCTGCCGTGTCGCCGCTCACGAGGAAGTATCGGAGCAGCAGTCCTCGAGGCGGCACGCGCACCGCCACGAAGCCGCTCGCGCTCCCCGCGTGCTCCGCGCGCGCGGTCAGCTCCGCATCGGTGGGCAGCCCACAGATCGCGTACCATCCATCATCGCTCGTCGTCGCCGCCACCTGCCGCCGGCGCTGGCGCAGCCCGTGGCCATCGATCACGATCTCGCTCCACAACACCGCCACCGTGCTCCCCACGAGCGGCGCATCGCTGTCCGCGTCGCGCACGCGGCCGAGCACCATCCCGGAGGAGTCGCCCGCGGCGAGCGCGGGGCAGATGCCGGCGGCGACGGTGGCCGCGGAGGGGACCGCGAGGTCGAGCGACGCGCTCGCCCCGGACACGTCCAGGAGCCGCACCGGAATGTTCAGCCCGAGCGAGTCCACGAGCGGGGAGAAGAAGCCGGCCATGTATCGCCCCGCGGGCACGTTCGCGATCTGGAAGCGCCCCGCGGTATCGGTGGTGGCGGCGTACGCGACGTTCCCCGATGACATCGGGTACGGCGCGAGCTGCACCACCGCGTCGGCGAGGGGATGGCGCGACAGGCTGTCGAACACCGCGCCGGAGACGACGGCGCGCTGGGCATCGGCCCGGGCGGGGGTCGTGGAGGGTGTGCTCTGCGCCGCGGCGGCGCGGGCGAGCACGGCGAGCGCGAGGAGGATCGGCGTCGATCTCTGCACGAGGGCACCCGGTGGGGGAGGCCGAGGCACCTCGTCGTGCCCCGGCGATACTCGTTAGGATATTACGAGCCGGCCCCGGACCGGGCAACACGGGGCGCGGACGGGCCGCGCGCCCCGTGCGGCTACGCCGCCGCCTCTCCGTTCAGCTCGCGGAGCTCCGCGTCGGTCAGCTCGATGCCGGCGGCCGCGATGTTCTCCTCGAGGTGCTTCACCTTGGACGTGCCCGGTATGTTCAGGATCGCCGGCGATCGCGCGAACAGCCACGCGAGCGCGACCTGCGCCGGCGTCGCGCCACGCCGCCGCGCCACGTCGATGAGTCGATCGCGCGCGGCCTGCTGCTCCGTCGTGAGATTCCCCGCGGCGAGCGGGAACCACGGAATGAACGCCATCCCCTCGCGCTCGGCGTAGTCGACCACGTCCTCCCACTGCCGGTCGATGATGTTGTAGCGGTTCTGCACGGACACGATCGGCACCACGCGCCTCGCCCGCTCGATCTCCGCCACGCCCACCTCCGAGAGTCCCACGTGGCGCACCTTCCCCTCGCGCACGAACTCCGCGAGCACGCCGAACTGCTCGTCCTCCGGGACATGGGGATCGATGCGATGGAGCTGCCACAGGTCGATGCGCTCCAGCTTCAGCCGCCGGAGACTCCCCTCGAGCGCCGCGCGCAGATGTTCCGGCCGCCCATTCGGCGTCCACTGATCGGGCCCCGGCCGCTCCAGTCCGCCCTTCGTGGCGATCACGAGCCCCTCCGGATACGGGTGCAGCGCCTCGGCGATCAGCTCCTCCGACACGTAGGGCCCGTACGAATCCGCCGTATCGATGAAGTCGACCCCGAGCTCCACGGCCCGGCGCAGCACGCGCTTCGCCTCGTCGCGGTCCGCCGGCTGGCCGATGATCCCCTTTCCGGTGAGGCGCATCGCGCCGTAGCCCATCCGGTTGACCTCGAGGTCGTTGCCGATGGCGATCGTGCCCGCCTGCGAGGCAGGCAGATCGTTCCTGGTCGATGATCTGATGTTCGTCACCGTCACTACTCCTCTGAAATACCCCATCGCATGCGTCTCGCGCATGCCGAAGCGCTCGTGTCGTCGCACCGGGCGTGCCGCGCGCCAGTGCCCGGCGAAGAATCCAATGTGCGAGGACGCGGGGGCGTTCCCGCGCGCGATGGCGTGGCATGGAACCTGATGGCTGTGGTGGCTGCCCTCCCCTCGTCGGTGCACGCGGCCGGGAGAGAGCGCCGTACGCGTTCCGCGGAGCGCGAGCGGAACGCGAGAGGAGTGAGGCCCATGCTCGAACCATCCGTTGTGGAGGGCGGCGACCGCGAGCGGCTGTCGCAGCTTCCGGTGTACGCCCGAGAGCCGCTCTTCCGGCACCTGCTGGAGAAGCTCCCCGCGGGGGCGTACACCTGCGATGCGGATGGGCTCATCACGTACTACAATCCGCAGGCGGTGCGCCTCTGGGGACGCGCGCCGGCGTTGAACGATCCCGTCGACCGCTTCTGCGGCTCGTTCCGGCTCTACGCGAGCGACGGCACGCCCATCGATCACGGCGAGTGCTGGATGGCGCTCGCGCTGCGCATGGACCGGGAGTACAACGGCGCGGAGCTGATCGTGGAGCGCCCCGGCGGCGAGCGCCTCACGGTGCTGGCGCATGCCGCGCCCATCCACGACGAGTCCGGCGAGTTGATCGGCGCGGTGAACGTGCTGGTGGACATCAGCGATCGCAAGCGCGCGGAGGAGGCGCTGCGGGAGGCGGACCGCGCGAAGAGCGACTTCCTCGCGACCATGAGCCACGAGATCCGCACGCCGCTCAACGCCATCATCGGCTACGCGGATCTGCTGGAGCTGGAGATCGCCGGTCCGCTCACCGCGCGCCAGCGCGGCCACCTGGGGCGCATTCAGGCGGCGTGCCGGCACCTGGTCTCACTATTGACCGAGGTGCTGGATCTCTCCAAGGTGGAGGCGGGGAAGATGGTGATCCGCCGGGAGCCGCGGCGGACGAGCGATGTGGTGGCCGCGGCGCTCGCGGTGGTCCATCCGCTGGCGGCGGGGAAAGGGGTGGTGCTCACCCGGCAGTGCGACGCCGGCGCGCCGCTGGAGTACGTGGGAGACGAGGACCGCGTGCGGCAAATGCTCATCAACCTGCTGTCCAACGCGATCAAGTACAGCGAGCCCGGGGGGCGGGTGGAGATCGCGTGCGACGCGCCGGAGCACCCCGCCGCGACGCTCGCGTCCGACGGCGCGCCCGCGCGCTGGACCCGCCTCCTCGTGCGCGATGCCGGCATCGGGATCCCCGCCGACCAGCTCGAGCGCATCTTCGAGCCATTCGTGCAGGTGGAGGGGAGCCGCACGCGCGGGCGCGGCGGCACGGGGCTGGGCCTGACCATCACGCGCCGCCTGGCGCGCCTCATGGGGGGCGACATCACGGTGGAGAGCACCCTTGGCCAGGGCTCGCTGTTCTCGCTCTGGCTTCCCCGCTCGCAGGAACGCGCTCCCCGCGCGCCCTCCGCGCCGGCGCACGGCGACGACGCGTCCCCGTTCGGCCTGTTCTCCGCCGCGGGGCACGCGCTGCTGTCGCGCATCGACGAGGTGCTGCGCGGCTACGTGGACCGTCTCCGCGCGGAGCACGCCGGCCGCGGTGCCCGCGCCCTCAGCCGGGCGCAGCTCGCCAATCACGCCGCCACGCTGCTGTCCCACATCGCCGTGACCCTGCTCGCGCTCGACGACGGGTACGCCGGCACCACCTACACCGCCGGGTCCGACGTGCTGCGCGTGTGTGCCGGGGAGCATGGGCGGCAGCGCGGGCAGCTGGGGTGGCGGGAGGAGGAGCTCGCGCGCGAGTACGACGTGCTGTGGGAGGAGATCGCGCGCTGCATGCGGTCGCTCGCCGCGCCGAGCGAGCGGGATCGCGACCGGGTGCTCGCCGCCGTCCGTGCCCGCGTGGACCAGGCGCGGGCCTTCAGCCTGCAGGGACGTCGCAGCATCATCGACCCGCGCTGGGATTCCATCACCCGGGAAGGTGTGCCATGACCGCGACCGCCGGAGCGCCATCCGCGGAGCCCGTGAAGCACGAGCCGGTACGCCTGATCACGCTGTCGCGCGAGTACGGCGCGGGGGGGAGCGAGCTGGGCATGCTCCTGGGGGAGCGGCTCGGCTGGCCGGTGCTCGACCGCGATCTCGCGCGCCGCACCGCATCGCGGCTGCGGTGCCGGTGCGAGGACGTGGAGGCGCTCGACGAGCACGCGCCGACGTTCCTGGAGCGGATCGCCAGCGCGTTCACCGTGGTCCCGTCCGACGCGCCCATCCTTCCGGAGCCGCTGGACCTCCCCGACTGCGATGCGCTCGCGCGGGCGACCCGGGCCGTGCTGCTCGAGGCGGCCCGCACCCCGCCGCTGATCGTGATCGGGCACGGCGCCACCTGCCTCTTCCACGGCCGCCGCGACGTGCTGCACGTCCGCGTGACCGCCCCGTTCGAGGCACGCGTGCGGCGCGTGGCGGCACGCACCGGGGCCGGGCTCCCCGAGGCGGCGGCCGACGTCCGCCGCCGGGACGCCGACCGCCGGCACTACCTGGCACGGTACTACGACAGCGACGCGAACGATTGCACCCTCTACGACGTTCAGTTCAACACGGCCACGATTTCCCTGGACACCGCGGCCCGGCTCGTGACCTCGCTCGTACACGCGGAGACGTCGTAGCGCCAGTCTTGCTCCACGACGCGATGCCCGGCGATGTTGCATGCGGCCCGATGTCCGCCCCGGCGCACCGCGCGTGCGACGCCAGCCGGGGTTCGTCCACGTAGCACCGAACCGCATGTCGCGCCGGCGTCGCGACCGTGAATCGACTGGTGACCACCAACGCTCTCGCGCCGGAGCATGCCGGCGCCTCCGGTCGCGGGATGACCGCGGCCGAATCCGCCGCGGCGTTCGTCGCGCGCTATCGCTGGATCATTCTCATCGGCCTCATCACCGCGGCGATCATGGAGGTGCTCGACACCACCATCATCAACGTGGCGCTCCCGCAGATGGCCGGCAATCTCGGCGCCACCCAGGAAGAGATCGGCTGGGTGAGCACGGGCTACATCCTGTCGAACGTCATCTTCCTGCCGATGACCGCCTTCTTCACCGAGCGGTTCGGCCGGCAGCGATACCTCACGTTCTCGATCATCCTGTTCGTCGCCGCCTCCTTCTTCTGCGGCACGTCGAGCAGCCTCATCGAGATCGTGTTCTGGCGCATCGTGCAGGGCGCGGGGGGCGCGGCGCTGCTGTCCACCGCCCAGGCCACCCTGCGACAGATCTTTCCGCTCGAGCAGCAGGGGATCGTGCAGGCCGTGTTCCTCCTCGGGATCATCGTGGCGCCGACGCTCGGCCCCACGCTCGGCGGGTGGATCACGGACAACTACCAGTGGCACTGGTGCTTCTTCATCAACATCCCCATCGGCATCGTGGCCGCGATCCTCGTGACCACCTTCCTCAAGGACAACCCCGAGGCGCGCCGGCACAGCGGCGCGGTGGACTGGCTGGGGATCGGGCTGCTCACGACGGGGCTCGGGTCGCTGCAGTACGTGCTCGAGGAGGGGAACTCGAAGGATTGGTTCTCCGACCCGCTCATCCTCCGGCTGGCCGTGTTGGCCGGCGCGGCGCTGCTCACGATGGTCTGGTGGGAGCTGTCGCGGCGAAACAAGCATCCGGTGGTGCAGTTCCGGGTGCTCAAGAACCGCGAGCTGTCGGCGTCCATCTTCCTGTTCGTGGTGCTCGGCTTCGCGCTGTACGGGGGGACGTTCATCTTCCCGCTGTTCACGCAGAACATCCTGCGCTTCACTCCGACGGAGACGGGGCTGGCTCTGCTCCCCGGCGGGATCGCGACCGCCGTCGCGGCGCTGATCTGCGGCGCGCTGCTCAACGGCGAGAAGCCGCTCGCCGACGCGCGGGTGCTCATCGCGATCGGCGTGGTGCTCGTGATGTGGGCGATGTGGCGGCTGGGCCATCTCACCGTGGTCGCGGGGGAGCACGACGTGCGGCTGGCGCTGATCATCCGCGGCGCGGGGCTCGGGATGCTGTTCACCCCGATCAACCAGGTCGCCTACGCGAGCCTGCAGCCGCACGAGGCGCAGCAGGCCTCGGGGCTGATCAACCTCTCGCGCCAGCTCGGCGGATCGTTCGGGATCGCGTGGCTGGCGTCGTACGTGACCAAGCACACGCAACTCCACCGGTCGGACCTGGTGGCCAACGTGTACGCGGGCAACCTGCTGTTCGAGCAGCGGCTCCGCGCCTTCACGGCGGCCTTCGAGGCGCGCGGCTACGGGCCGGTGGGCTCCGTGCACGCGGCGTACGCGCTCCTCGACCAGCAGGTGACGCGTCAGGCGGCGATGCTGAGCTACAACGACGCGTGGATCCTGCTGCTCCTGTCGTTCGCGGTGGTGGCACCGGCGATCCTGCTGCTTCGGAAGCATCGCGGCCGGGCCGCGATGCCCGTGGACGCGCACTAGAAATCGTGCCGCGCGGGCGCCCCGTGCCGGCGTGACGCGGGCCGTGGTGGGCTCCGTGTCCTGGCGGCGGCCGTGGCGGGCTCCTGGGACTGGCGTGACGCGGGGGTGTGGCTCTGGCGGCGTCGCGCTTACACGCTGCGAGCCTCCCCGGGCGCCAGCGCGTTCGGCGCGCCTGAATCGGCATCGACCGTCGGCGCCCGGGGAGTCTCTTGCTACGCGCGAACGCCGCCGTCGCCACACCCCCGCGCCCCGCTGCGACGCTCCGTGACGGCCGCTCGGGCCAGCCACGCGGCGCCGGACGCGCGGCACGGCGCGGCACCCGGCGCGGCACCCGGCGCGGCACCCGGCGCGGCACCCGGCGCGGCACCCGGCGCGGCACCCGGCGCGGCACCCGGCGCGGCACCCGGCGCGGCACCCGGCG